>NZ_JBQQBR010000024.1:0-190093 GCF_052245935.1 Nonomuraea sp. 3N208
GGCCGGTGGCGAACCCTCCAGCACATCACCGTCAGCCCCAGCCGAATCGGCGACATCGCCCGCGCAGCGCTTGTCCTCACCCATTTCGAGCACGACTACCTACCGGCAATTGGCTGAGATCACGTCAGTGCAGTTCCTGGATACTGCTGGAACACGGTCCCCGGCGGTACCGGCGCCCCCTGGTGTTTCAGCACTTGCGCATGGTGGCCCTGCGGTTTTGGCCTCTCGGCCGATCAATCCCACGTTGCGGCGGACGTTTAGGTTAGGTATCCCGGAACGTGTAGTCCCCAGCTGTGCCGAAAATCATCGATCAGTCGTGCGGCGAGTTCGGGGTTGACTCCAAACGCTAGGCGTGCCGAGGCCATGTAGTTGAAAGTAGCAGGGTAGGCTTCATCATCTGTAGCCATGGCAACGTTATGGTTGGCGAGCTTTTGGTCGAAAACATCACTTACCGTTAAGCAGAAATATATGTATGTCGCTAGTTCTTTCCGAAGAGCCTGCGCCGTTTCTGCTTCGTCCTCGGTGCTGGAACTTAGTTCGTCGAGTAGGTCTTCTATCGGCACGGCAGATCTGATGTCGTGAGCCAGGCGATGAAGCTGCCGTAGTAGTGCAGTCGCATCCCTGGCGGCAGGATTTGTGAGTGCCGCTACAGTTTTGCCATAAATTTCGTTCCTGGCGATTCGCTCCGAGATTTCGGCTAGTGACGACTTCTCGCTTCCGATCCGGATAACTTGCCGAGCTACCCGAATTAGATCGCGTGCTAGGCCGCCAGATAGTACGTGACACAGGGCTACATACGGTTCGGTTAACCCTATAACGCGTTCGTAGAGAAGTCGGCGAGACTCAGCGTACGTAAGCGGTGCGACTCGGATGATCTCATCAAAGGCGCTATCGAAAACATCTCTCAATGGAAAACCTCGGCGCTCGAAGGCCATAAGAGCATCATCCGACACCGATACGAGGAAGTATACGTTGGGTACTCCAAAGACGCTCTTGATTTCATTGAGAAATCTCTCAACCTGCTCGCCGGAGCCTATCTTATCTAGCTCATCGACGCCGATGAAAAGCTGGTCATCCGTCTGGCGAAGATGACGGCCTACGGTCTCTGTGAAGGCACGGAACTCTCGGACGAGTTCGGGATAGGTGTACGGCTGCTCTGCGCTTGCGTAACCGTGTGATGCTTGCACCTCTAGCCCTATACCGAGCTTGAGGCCTCCACTCCACCCCGATGTGCGTGTCTGGAGATAGCGAATACGCTTTAAGTTGCGCTTCGCACGTGAGCGAAGCCGTCGCTCCGCACGGAAGGATAATTCGCGTACCAGGATGTTGCGCACGTCGCGATATGTGGTCCAGGTCACGACAGAGAGTCCGAGTGTGATGGCTGCTAATGATAGAAATGGTGACAAGTTGGCGTAGAATCCGACAAGCAGCAGCACTACCGTCCAGAGCAGCTTGAACGTAAAGACGCCAAGGCCGTAGATCGTGTCAGCGACTAGCCATAGCAGGCGTTTACTCCACGTGATTTGACGCTTCCATGCTGTCTGTCGCCGTTTCCAACTGCGTCTCGGATGGCGGAAGCGCGAATGGACTGCCCGGCATAAGGCTGCAAATAGATAAAGAACAAACTCGCGGGCTACGTAATCGACCGGTGCAGATACGAGGCAGCTCACGTCGCTTGGATAACTGTGGCTCCCGACTCGGCAATAGGCGCGTATTAGGGCGGACTTGCCTGCGCCGCGCTGTCCCGCGATCCCGATGCTTCCGCCTTGTAGCATCTCGACAAGTTCGTCAACCCGCTCATATGCTGACGTAGATACATAATATTCAGTTCCATGTAGGTCGCTCAGTCCAGGGCTTGAGGTGACGGCGAACTGTTGCGTAAGTCGATCCTCGCGCGCCTCATTTATGGCGAGGCGTAGCAGCCGGATAATGAGTCCACTCGTCTGCACTCTGCTGATGAGGGTGGCGCGTGTCTTCTTCAAGACCGCAGCAGCATCGTGATCGTATATTTTTAGAAGCGCACTTACGCCGCGCTCGCGAGAAAGCACGGTCTTTGTGCCCGTCGCTAGGCCAGCCAAGAGTAATGCCATAAGTCCCAGATCGCGGACGGAGCTGAAGAAGGTAAGCCAAATGCTAAGAAATCCTCCGAGCATTATCATGAGGAATCCTGTCGCGCTGGCCCATTTGGCAACTCGCTGCAGAAGTCCCGTGCGCATATCTTGTGAGGCTCGGTCGATGAATTCCTGCACTGTGGTGTTGAACTGATTAAGTGCCCTTTTGTAGGCGCGATAGCCCTGAACTTCGTTGATGGGAAGATCTAGGAGCATGCTGAAAGAAATGGTTTTTAGTCGTTGTTGGTTAATGGCGAGATCTTTGGATGCCGACTGAATTTCGTCTGTAAAAAGCTCTGCCAGTACGAGCCTCTCCAGCGATCTTCTTAGGCGGGTGTCACGAGAGAGCCAATGAGCTGGAGCGTTCGATTCGGGCACGGGTGCCTCACGGCTTAATTCGAGTTTGGGATGACCGTAGCTGAGGTCAGCGAGTCAGCAATAGGCTCGCACATGCCAATCAGGTACTCGATGTCTTTCGGACAAAGGTACATAGACATACCTCTAGCGCCATGGCCAATCTGGCCGATCTGGTCGCTTAGCTCGCAGTCGAGAGGTCGTTCACCCTTGGGCTGCTCGACATCGGCAGGACGCAGGAGCGTTGCGGGACGTGCTGATGAAGGAGGCGGTGTCTCAGATGAGTGACGTTCTGCGTGACAACGGCCGCAGATCAAGATGGACGTCAGCGAACGTTGGCGGCCCGTCGTCGCAGGCGGCAGTCTTTCCGCTCCCGAGACGAGACAGTGTTCGAGTTGCCTGATAAGGAAGAGGTCCCAGGTTCAAGTCCTGGTAGCCCCACCCAGCTAGAAGCCCCGTCAGGATGATGGCGAATTCCAGGGGTCGTCGCAACACGCATGATCAATTAGTGGTTGCGAGCAGCATAGCGAGTCGCTCGGCTGGGGTTTCCCAGTCGAGCGTCTTTCTGGGTCTGGCGTTCAATTCAGCAGCGACGGCGTCGAGCTGGTCGCGGGTGTGGACCGACAGGTCCGTTCCCTTGGGGAAGTACTGGCGCAGCAGGCCGTTCGTGTTCTCGTTGGAGCCGCGCTGCCACGGGCTGGCCGGGTCGCAGAAGTAGACCGGCATGTCAGCGGCGACGGAGAACTCGTGGTGGCGGCCCATCTCGCTGCCCTGGTCCCAGGTCAGGGAGCGCTTGAGATGGGTCGGCAGCGTCGCGACCGTGTCTAGCAGGGCGTCGCGCATGCGCTCGGCGCTGCGGTCGATCGGCAGGTGGACGAGCATCACGTAGCGCGTGGTGCGCTCGACCAGGGTGCCGATGGCCGAGCTGCCGTTCTTGCCGATGATGCAGTCGCCTTCCCAGTGGCCGGGCACGGCCCGGTCATCGGCCTCGGCCGGTCGCTCGCTGAGCATGACCATGGGCGCGCTGTAGCGGGGCTGACGCTGCTGGGCCAGGCGGCGCGGCTTGCGCATCGTGCGGCCGGTGCGCAGTGCCCGGATCAGCTCGCGACGCAGTTCGCCGCGGCCTTGGACGTAGAGCGCCTGGTAGATGGTCTCGTGACACACATGCATCGCCGCCCGCTCGGGGAAGGTCCTGCGCAGGCTCTGGACGATCTGCTCGGGACTCCAGCGCTGGTGCAGGTGGTCTTGAATGTATGCCCGTAACTCCGGGTTCTGGCCGATCTTGCTGGGCTTGGGGCGGGGCCGGCGCGCGTCGGCGCGGGCCTGGGCCGCGTGCGGGCGGTACTGGCCGCCTGTGGGGTGGCGGTTGCGGCGGATCTCCCGGCTGATGGTCGAGGGCGCACGGCCGAGCTCGCGCGCGATCTCCCGGATCGACGCCTTCTCCCGCACCCGGTCGGCGATGTGGATCCGCTCGTCTTCTCGCAGGTAGCGGGACGCGTCAGAAGGGGGCACCGTCGGTCGTCTGACCGGCGGTGCCCCCTTCTTCTTCGCCTTGTTCGGCGCCGAGCCGTTCCGCCACCGCTTCCCGGTCCGCCGGTTGATCCCGACGATCCGGCACGCCTCCTGGCTGCTGAACCCTTGATCCATAAGGCGGAAGTATGCCTCCCGCTCTCGGGTTAGCTTCTTCCGCCCCTGAGGCGTCCGAATCTCGCGGATCTCGAACTCCATCGCACTCCCCAAGCTGGGGTGTTGCGACGACCGCTAGAACGGAAGGATCCGGACGGGGCTTTGACGGCAGTAGAGACGGCAACGCTACCCGTCCCCGAAGAGCTCTCCCAAGATTCTTCCGATGGCATCCCTGTGTGCTTCCTGATCTCCGTGCGTGTAGATCTCCATCGTGACGGCAATGCGCGCGTGTGGCTGAGGTGAGCCCGATCTTCCCGCCCGCCACGTCCAGGCAGGAGAGAATGTGCTTGATCGCACCAGCAACCGGAGCGTGAACGTGCCGACCTTGCCCCCGAAGCCTTCCAACGCCATACGGCTCACCGTTAGCGCCGTCCACAATGAGACAACATTGATCTTCGAACCATGGGGGACTGAACTCGTCATTCCTCTTGGCACGCATGTGATCGTCGAGCTTCACGAGAGCGTGAGGGACCCTGTTGAGAGGACACCTCTCGATCTCGTTGAGGTCTCACATGTAGATAACGGGATCATCTTTGCGTGTAACGATCCGCATCCTAGGGTGTGGAGCGCGTCAGGCGACGAGATCCCGCTGAAAGGATCGTGACGGCAGTGGAGACGGCAACGTCCCCGAACTTCGCCCGTTGATTCCGGTCAAAAGCCGCCGAAGATCACCCGGGCATAGCCGTACCGGTTCACCAGACGGGGTGTGAGGATGGGTGCCAGCACGGCGTCGCAGCCCATCACGATCAGGGCGATCGCGGTCTGCAGCGGGGACCAGCCGCGCAACTCCTGCAGGTATAGCGTGACGATGAACTGGAAGCCGAAGAACGCACCCAGGAAGAGCAGCGCGCCGACGTTGGCCCGCACCATCGCGGCCTTGCGGAAGATCCCCAGCCGGACGAGCGGCGCCTTGGCACGCAGTTCGATCACGATGAAGGCCGCCACGAGCGCCAGCCCGGAGGCGAGCGCGCCGAGGGTCAGCCCGAGCCCTTCACCGCGATGCTCGATCCGGACGATGCCATAGGCGAGCAGCAGCATCGCGGCGGCGGCGCTGGCCGCGCCGGCCAGGTCGTAGCCGCGCTGCGCGGGCTCGGGGCGGGCCTCGGCGGGCAGCAGCTTGAGCGCCGCGAGCAGGATGGCGCCGGCCAGGAATACGGGGGCGAAGAACACCCAGCGCCAGCCGAGTTCGGTCAGCAGCCCACCGATGACGAGGCCCAGCGAGAAGCCGCCGGCGCCGACGCCGGCGAAGACCAGCAGGGCCTTGTTGCGCTGTGGCCCCTCCGGATAAGAGGTAGTGATGATCGACATAGCCGCGGGGGTCATGAAGGCCGCCGCCACGCCGGTGACGAAGCGGGCTAAGACCAGCATCCAGCCGTCGGTCGCGAAGCCGCCCAGCATGGAGAAAACCAGAAAGACGCCGAGCCAGGTCAGGAACATCCGCCGCCTGCCCAGCAGGTCGGCGGCCCGGCCGCCGAGCAGGGTGAAGCCGGCGTAACCGAGCACGTAGCCGCTCATCACCCACGCGGCGGTACCGGTAGTCAGGCCCAGGTCGGCGCGGATGGCGGGGACGGCGACGGCCAGCATGGCGACGTCGCTGCCCTCAAGAAAGATCGTGCCGCACAGCACGAGCAGCAGGACCCAGTTCCGTCCGCTCATGCGGGCCGCGTGGGTGGTGGGCACTGATGCGCTCCTCTCCGGTTGAGTCGCTTGCACGTCGCCGGAAGGGACTGACCATGGAAAGCTTAAAGCTCACCCGGGTGCCGGTCGCCAAGACCGCGATGCTCCTCCGCGGAGGTGTCCGGGGCCACTGTCAACCCGGACCTCACGACCCAGTTCTGGTTCACCAAAGGCAGTGGCCGGCTTGAGGTCGGCAGGCCGGTGCAGTGGGTCTGGGGGACGTACGACGTGGAATGGACGTTCGTCGAAGTCACCGAGTCGGATTCACCGGCGATGGCGATGACGGATCAGGTACGTCGCCGACTCGAGGGGAGGACCTCCGTGTGGTGCGGAACCTGGGTCCGGCACCACGGCGGAGGTCCTCCGGGTACGGGCTAGCGCGCCCGCGTGTAGATGATGCGCGGGGCCTCCGGGGCGGCCATGCCGTTCCCGATGAAGAAGCCCGCCTGCGGGGGCTGGTTGTAGCCGACGTTCTGCCACGCCACTGAGAGCCGGTAGACCGGGTCGTGCATCAGCGTGGGGATTCTCAGGTCGGTCACGTCGACGGTCGTGTAGAGGCGCAGCTTGGTGCTGTCCTGGGACCGCCAGATGATCTCCTCCCGCCAGTCCCCGACCAGGTCGGCCTGAAGCGTCGGCGTCCCCTTGGTGGAGTTGTTCGAGTAGGTGCCCTCCGCGCGGAGGATCTCCTTGCTCGTCGTGCCGTCCCACTTGGAGATCGTGCCCACGCCGACGCCCTTGGCCTGGTCGTAGGTGTGGTCGACGATCTCGCGCAGCGGGTCGCCGTCCCACCAGGCGAGGAAGTTCGCAGCCGGGATCGACTGCCCGAGCAGTTCGCCGGAGGCGGAGCGTAGCTCACCCTGCCTGGAGTTCCATTCGCCCGTCGCGGTGACCGCCCACGCCTCGGCGCCCGGGTGCTTGGGGTCGATGTCGGCGGAGGCGGCGCGGCCGGTGTCCTTCGTGGCCGGCATCGACCACAGCACCTCGCCCGTGTCGGCGTCCCTGAAGGTGGCGCCGCGGCTGCCGCTGGAGCCCATGTCCTCGTGGGCTGCGAACACCTCGTACCCGGGCCGGCTCGGGTCCAGGTCGGTGACGTGCAGCGCGTCGCCGTGACCCAGGCGGGTGCTGTACAGGCCCTCGCCGTCGTCGTCGACGGCCATCGAGCCGAACACGATCTCGTCCTTCTGGTCGCCGTCGAGGTCCAGGACGGACAGGTTGTGGTTGCCCTGTCCCGCGAAGGCGCCGTTGCCGGGGGTGTTGGAGTCGAAGACCCACCGCTGCTTCAGGTCCTTGCCGTCGAAGTCGTAGGCGGCCAGGACGGTGCGCGTGTAATAACCGCGGCTGAAGACGACCGACGGGTGCTCGCCATCGAGGTAGGCGACGGCCGCGAGGAAGCGGTCCACGCGGTTGCCGTACGCGTCGCCCCACGCCGCCACGTCGCCGCGCGGGGGAGTGTAGTCGACGGTGTCGATCGCCTTGCCGGTGTCCCCTTCGAAGACCGTCAGGTACTCGGGACCCGACAGCACGTACCCGCTGGAGTTGCGGTAGTCCCGGCTGGGGTTGCCCAGGACGGTGCCCGTGGCGTCGACGGTGCCGTCGGCGGTCTTCATGACCACCTCCGACGTGCCGTCGCCGTCGAGGTCGTAGACCATCAGCTGGGTGTAGTGGGCTCCCGCGCGGATGTTCTTGCCGAGCGAGATGCGCCACTTCCGCTTGCCCGCCATCGTGTACGCGTCCACGTAGACGAGCCCGGTGTAGCCGGCCTGGGAGTTGTCCTTGGCGTTGCTCGGGTTCCAGACGAGGACCAGCTCGAGCTCGCCGTCGCCGTCCAGGTCGCCGACCGAGGCGTCGCCCGCGCTGTAGGTGTGGGGCTGGCCGTCCTTGGTGTAGTCGTCGGCCGGCTTGTCCAGCGGGATCTCCGCGTACGGCTGGCTCCACACGCCGAACTCGGCCGTCGGGTCGCCGCCCACGGGGACCACCCGATAGACGGATTGTGCTGTTCCCTCAGGGTCGAGGTGGTTCGTGGCGCCGGTGATGTCCTTGATCTTCTTTCCGTCGCGCCAGATCTCGAACGCCTGGCCGGCGTCGTCCAGCCCGAGCAGCCGCCAGCCGAGGTAGACCCCCGAGCCGGTGGCGACGGCGACCGGCGCCCGGTTCAGGCGCTCCATCTGCCGCTTCAGCTTGGCGGCCGCCCGCGAGGCGGTCGACGGCGAGGGCTCGGAGGCGCCGCCCCTGTTGACGGCCACGATCCGGTAGTGGAAGGGGACCGTCGTGAGGACCTTGTCGTCGGTGAACGACGGGTCCTGCGTGCTCCCGATCAGCTTGTACGGCCCCTCCTCCTTCTCGGCCCGCTGGACCCGGTACAGCAGCGCGCCCTCGACCCCGGTCCAGCGCAGTTCCACGCTGTCCTTCTCGACCTGGCCCAGGCGGGGCGCCTGCGGCACGGCCGGCGGCGTCACCGAGTCGTCCACAGTGGCGACCTTGACCGCGGCCGAGGGCACCGACTCGTCTCCGGCTGGGTCGAGAGCGGTCACTGTGTAGTCGTAGCGGGAGCCGATCTGAGCGGTCGTGTCGGTGTAGGAGGTGTCCGTCACCTTGCCGAGCAGGGTGGGCTTCGCGTCGCCCTCCTCGGCCCGGAAGACCCGGTAGCCGGCCGCCCCGTCCGTCGCGGTCCAGGTCAACGGGACGCTGGCGGTGATCCCTTCGAAGGAGACCGTTCCGGCAGCCAGGCCCTCGGGGGCCGTCAGGATCGGGGTGATCTCCAGGCCGTTGAGGTGGGCGGTGGTGCCCGACACCACGACGTTCAGCTGCCCGTCGGTGACCTTGATCCCGGAGATGGCGGTCGTGGCGACGCTTCTGCTGCCGGAGACGGCGACGGCGGTGCCGCCCTCCGCGGAGATGTTCGTTCGCGCGGTGCCCAGCAGGTCGCCCACGTACGCCTTCAGGCCGTACAGGCCGTTCGGCACGTCCACCTTGAACTCGTAGGAGCCGCCGAAATAGGCCACGAAGTCCCTGCCGAGGTCGTCCAGCGCGCTGCCGCGGTCCCGGTCGATCATGTTCGCGGAGCTGGTGAGGCCGAAGCCCTTCTCAGGGGTGTAGATCGTCGCCCGCGTGACCTGGGTGTACCCGGCGGCGACCGGCCCGGTGGCGGGACCGAAGTCGTACTTGTACAGGGCGCGCTTGGTGGTGATCGTCACGGGGTCGGACGGCTCGGAGTCGCCGCGCCCGTTCACCGCCACCACGCGGAACTCGTAGGTCTTGCCCTCTGCCAGGCCCGAGACCGAGGCCTGCGGGATCGCCGAGGTCGTTGCCAGGGCGCCGTCGCGGAGCACCTTGTAGACGTCGGCGGACTCGGTGGCGTCCCACTTCAGCACGGCGCCCGCGTTAGAGATGCCGCCCGCCACCAGTCCGGTGGGCTTGGCGGGGACGGCGGCGGGCGGCTCGATCTCCCGCACCAGCCCCGACAGCGGCAGTCCCAGCGCCTTCACGCCGCCCGCGACCAGGCGAGCCATCTGGATGGCACCGTACTCCTGGAAGTGGGTGTTGTCCGTGGCGCCGTTCGGCCAGGCGCCGTAGACGCCCGCGGGGACGTGCAGGAACACCGACTTGGCGGCCTCCGGCCCGATGCCGTCCAGGTATTCCCTGCTCAGGGTGGACAGGTCGACCAGGGCGACGTTCTCCTCCTGGGCCAGCTCCTTCATCTTCGCCACGTAATCCGGGAAGGAGACGTTGAACTTGCCGGTCGTGGCGTTGTAGTCGAGCCGGGAGACGGGCGTGACCAGGATCGGGGTCGCGCCCCGCTGCTTGGCGCCGTTGACGTAGACCTTCAGGTACTCCTTGTAGTCCGCGGGGGAGGCGTACCTGTCGGGGATGCCGACCGTCGCGTCGTTGTGCCCGAACTGGACGAAGAAGTAGTCGCCGGGCCTGATGGCGCGCAGGACCGTGTCGAGGCGGCCCTGGGTGATGAAGTTCTTGGAGCTGCGGCCGCCGATGGCGTGGTTGTCGAAGGCGACGCCGGTGGTGAAGAACTGCTCGATCATCTGGCCCCACCCGGCCTCGGGCGCCCAGTACGGGTCATAGGTCTGGACGGTCGAGTCGCCCGCGATGTAGGCCGTCGGGATCGTGCCGGGGGTGCGGTCGGCCTGCCGCGTGATCGCCAGCGAGTTGATTTTGGGGGCGGTC
This sequence comes from Nonomuraea sp. 3N208, assembly GCF_052245935.1. Classification (NCBI taxonomy): domain Bacteria; kingdom Bacillati; phylum Actinomycetota; class Actinomycetes; order Streptosporangiales; family Streptosporangiaceae; genus Nonomuraea; species Nonomuraea sp. 3N208. Next base: position 10,008 of record NZ_JBQQBR010000024.1, read on the forward strand.
CCGGAGAAGACGAAGTCCATCTTCCCGTCCACCAGGGCGATGCCGAAGGACATCTCCAGGTACTGGCCGGCCGCCTTGGCGGTCTGCTGCACCTTGGTCATCGACTCGACCGTGATGGCGAGGTCGGACGCCTCAGTGGCGTCACCGGCGATGAGCGAGACGGTGTAGTCGCCGTTGGGCAGGTCGACGCTGAAGGTGGCGCCACCGGTGGCGACGAAGTCGGATCGGAGCGCGTCGCCCGTGGCTCGGTCGGCCGAGGTCAGACCTGAGGTGTCGGCGAAGCCGTATCCCTGGGCGGAGCTGTAGCCGGTGGTCTCGGTGACGCGTGTGTAGCCCTGCTGAAGAGCGCTGTCGGAGGTGCCGAAGTCGAAGGCACGGTCAGCCTCCCCGGCCTGGGCCTGGGCCTGGGTCGGTGTTAACGTTAACAAGCCCAGCATGAGGGCAATGGCCGCGGTCTTGCGCATGGGGCGTCCATTCGGGGTGGTGCTTTGGGGGGAAAGGGGGTTTCGGCGCTATTGAATCGTTTTAATCGAAGGTCCGAAACCAAGTGTGATCGGAAACTCACACCGATGTCAACGGGGAAGTGACTCCGTCGCTGATGTCCGCGCACGAGGTGTCATCTCCAGGGCTTCTCGCCGCTGGCCCGCATCGGCCCACGCCTCGTGGGCGGCTACCGCGCCAGCACGATTTGAGCCCTTGTACCCGGTAGAGGTCCAGGCCCGTTACGCAGCTTCCGACGTGTCCGCCGGAGCGGGATCACGCTGGTGTCGACTCCAGCGTGGGGGAGTCGCATCGCTGATAGTGCTGGGACACACGCTGTTCTGTGGCGTCGATGTAGTCGTGGAGGGCCTGGCGGGAGCGGATGAGCGTGTCGATGTGCTCGTCCAGCCCGTGCAGGCGTGCCCGGAGGGCGTCCAGGAGCTCGGGGCAGGGCTCGAGCTCGGGGGCGGCGCCGGTGGCGCAGGGCAGCATGAACCCGATTTCCTGGGTCGACAGTCCGGCTTCGAGAAGCCTCCTGATCTGAGTCACGGTCAGGACGGCATCGTCGGCGTATTCGCGGTAGCCATTGGCGCCGCGCCTCGGCTCGAGCAAGCCCTGCGCCTCGTAGTAACGCAGCTGATGTGCATGGACTCCGGTCAGCCGGCTGAGCTCCCCGATCAGCATGCTCGCTCCCCCTTGACCTTCATACCGGTGTGAACGTTCAAGATTCTGCCATGACCACCAACCCATCCAGGGGGCACATGATGCAGAGTCGCGATACCGGCAACACTCCCGTGACGGTCATAGGGCTGGGCCTGATGGGCCAGGCGCTGGCTGGAGCGTTCCTGCGCGACGGGCACCCCACGACCGTGTGGAACCGCACGGCGGCGAAGGCCGAACAACTCGTCGCGCAGGGCGCGAGGCTCGCCGGGTCGGTCGGCGACGCCGTCTCGGCCAGCCCGCTCGTGGTCGTCTGCGTCTCGGATTACGACGCCGTGCACACGCTCCTCGATCCGCTGGGCGAGGTCCTCGACGGTCGGGTCCTGGTGAACCTGACGTCGGGCACGTCGCAGGTGGCTCGTGAGCGTGCCGAGTGGGCGGAGCGGCGGGGCAGCGCCTACCTCGACGGCGCGATCATGGCGATCCCTCAGGGCATCGGCACGGCGGACGCCGCCATCCTCTACAGCGGGTCGCAGTCGGCCTTCGACCGGTACGAGCCGGCCCTGAGGCGCCTGGGTGCGGGAACGACGTACCTCGGCGGCGACCCCGGCCTGGCGTCGCTGTACGAGGTGGCCGTGCTGAGCCTGATGTGGAACATTCTGAACGGCTTCCTGCAGGGTGCCGCCTTGCTGGGCGCGGCGGGTGTGGACGCCGCGACGTTCGCTCCCATCGCGAAGGCCGGGATCGGGACCGTGGCCGACTGGCTGTCCGGCTACGCGCAGCAGATCGACGACGGCACGTACCCGGCCCTTGATTCCACCATCGACACTCACCTGGCCGCCATGGAGCACGTCATCCACGAGAGCGAGTTCCTCGGTGTCAATGTCGAGCTTCCGAGGTTCGTCAAGGCCCTGACCGACCGGGCGGTAGCCGATGGGCATGGCGGCAACGGCTACGCGGCGATGATCGAGCTGTTCCGCAAGCCTTCAGAGGTGCGCTCATGATCGCCGCACCGTTCAACCCACAGACGCTGCTCGCGGAAAGCCGGCTCGGTGTCCTCGCCACGATCAAGTCGGACGGCCGCCCGCAGCTTTCCCCCGTCATGCCCTTCTACGACCAGGACGCCGGTGTCATCTACGTGTCGATGAACGAGGGAGCAGCCAAGACGGCGAACCTGCGCCGGGACCCGCGAGCCGCACTGGAGGTCACCAGCCCCGACGGCTGGGCGTGGGCCACCGCCGAGGGCACGGCGATACTCACCGGGCCGGGAACCGATCCTTACGGTCCCGAGGTCGAGGCACTGGTGGACTACTACCGCATCGCCGCTGGGGAGCACCCGAATTGGGACGAGTATCGGTCGGTGATGGTGTCCGACCGTAGGGTGCTGATGGTGATGAGGGTGGAGCACGTGTACGGCGCCCAGATCCGCTGACAGCGCACCTAAGAGGTGGGGCCGGCCCTTCGTCCGCGGCTTGTTCCGGATGTGTGGGACTGATCACCTCCGATGTGTGGACTCCTGCACAGAGAGCCGCGCGGGATCTCCGTAATGTCCCTGCTGCCGGATCAACCGGCGCACACATCAGAGAACGGGGAGGCACCCATCATGCGTAAGACCCTTGCCGCCGTCACGCTCGCCGGCTCCATGGCCGTCACCGCGCTCGCGCTGACCCCCGCGGCCCAGGCCGCCACCCACAGCGCCAGCACCACCACGGTCAGCTGGGGCAAGTTCTTCTCCAGCGACCACAAGGCCTACACCTTCGGCAAGACGTTCAACCACGGCGGCGCCGTGCACACCACCTGGTACGGCGTCGACAAGGTCGGCGGGAAGAAGGGCTGGGTGTGGTTCGAGTACTACAAGAACGGCTCCTGGCACCGCTTCAACCACTCCTGGGACGGCAAGGCCACCGGCAGCTGGAAGGGCCACGGGATCAAGAAGATCTACACCTTCACCTGCTGGGCCGGCAAGTTCGACAACTGCGGCAAGAAGTACCGCATCTACTAGATTCCTGGCCATCCGCCTGTACGTGCCCGGCGTGCAGTACCAACTGACTGTCCTACCGTCGGTGGATGATCCGTTTGCACGACATTCTCGCCGATGCTGCCAGAGGGCACCTGCCCCAGCCAGGAGCGGGTCCCACCATCGTTCCGCAGCCATCCCGTCGTGACGCGGGAGTGATCGCCTTTACCGCTCACAACGTCATCTTCGCCGACCTCGACCAGGCGTGGATCAGCTCCCGGCTTCCCGTTGGGGACCTTTCGGCCCCGCTCAACCCACCGTTCCTCAGGGAATTGGAAGCGCGCATGGAGCGCAGGGTGAACAACATCGACATGCTGGCCATGGCCAGCCCCCGCGCCGGCCGTCCGCCGATCGATCTGGTTGAAGTCATGGACGATGCTCATCCTCGTGTCCAGCGTGCGCGCCGGTATCGCGACGAGGTGCGTGTCTGGAACTGCCCGGGAGGGGTTCTGATCATCGGGCGTGGCGTTGCCGGTCGGTGGGAGGTCGCGATCGAAGTCGATCCGGCCAGCCAGGGACGCGGCCTGGGCCGGGCCCTTGCCGGTGCGGCGAGGCAGCTCACCGGGCATCCGCTCTGGGCTCAGATCGCTCCGGGCAACGCGGCGAGCGTCCGGGCGTTTCTCGCGGCCGGGTACGTCCCGATCGGGGCAGAAGCACTCCTTGTCCCAGTTTCTCCCTGATCGCCGAACTCTGGAGGCTCAGGCTGCCCGAGGCCCTACACGGGTTTCATGCGGTCCATTCCCAGCGGACTTCGCCGTAGTGCCATCGCTCAGTAGGCCGCAGGCCGGCTGAGGTGGCGACGGCAGCGGACGCCGCATGGTCGGGGTGGATGTGCGCGACGATCGTGCCGATCCCCCGTCTCTTGAGCCAGTCGACCAGGGCCTTGGCGGATGCGGTGGCCAGGCCGCGGCCCTGCCATGGTGTCCCGATCACCCAGGCGATTTCGGCGGTTCCGTCGTCGATCGTGGCCTGCACATATCCGACGAGAAGTTCTTCCTCACAGGACCAGACCACCCAGTTGCACCAGCCGGGAGGTCCGGCGATCAACCGCTCGTAGCGAGCGCGTAGTTCCCCAGCGGTGAGTGGGGCGCCCCCGGTGAACGTGTAGAGGCCGGGGTCGGACAGTACGACGGCCATCTCATCGGCGTACTCGGCACGTAGCGGGAGAAGGGTAAGGACCGGGGTCTCGATGGTGTCTATTGGTAGCATTTCCGCCTTGCCGCTTGATCGCTAGGAGTCTTGGGTGCGACTGCCCTCGGCATAACTGGTCTGCTCGTTCTGTTCGCTGTCTTTTTGACGGGATGTGCGGGTGCTGACGGAGCCAACGAGGTTGCTGTCCCGGACAGCCCGGCCGGCGAGCAACTGCAGTGGTACATGGGAGCCGTCAACCGCATACCGATTTCCGGGGATGAGCTTAACGAGCACCTGAGCCAGGATTTCCTCAAGGGTGTGCCGCCGGAGAAGTTCAATGAGCTCGCAGAGAGCCTGGCCGGTCTGAAGCTGAATGAGCTGAGCAGCGCGAAGCCGACTAGAGTCACGACATGATCATTTGGTTGAACGGGACGTTCGGCGCAGGAAAGACCAGCACTGCGAAGGAGCTCGTCCCGCTCGTCCCCGATGCCCGACACTTCGATCCCGAGAAGGTCGGCGAGATGTTGACGACCGTCTCGGACATGCCGAGGCTCGGCGACTTCCAGCACTGGCCGCCCTGGCGCAGGCTCGTCGTGGAGGCGGCCGCGCAGCTGCTCGACTACGTCGGCGGGGTGCTCGTCATGCCGCAGACCGTCCTGATCGAGGACTACTGGAAGGAGATCCGGGGGGGTTTGCGGGATGCGGGGATCCCCGTTCACCACTTCGTGCTGCACACCGACCACGACACGCTGGCGCGCAGGATCATGGGGGACCCGCCGATCTCGCAGTGGCGGATGGATCATCTCCCCGTCTACCGCGAGGCGTTCTCCTGGCTCAGCCGGGAGGGCAAGGTCGTCGACACGACCCACATCCCGCCGGTCGAGGTGGCCAGGAGCATCGCGGCCGTGGTGGGCGGAATGCCACCCCGGTCATCCACAGGGTGTGCGTAGCCGACCTCGTTCAGCCGGACGACGGGTCAGCCTCCCCGGAAGGCCTCTCCGGCGCTGCCTCTATCACGCCGTGAGGCCCGGCGGAGCCGGGGCTGTGCTGCGGAGATGCCTTCGAGATGGCCGGTGCTGGACCGTCGGTCGGATGCCCGGCCGACGCCGTGCATGGGGTGACGGGTGAGAGCTTTATCCACAGAGATCGCGGGTTATCCACAGGTGTGGATTCCGGGGCGCGCGGCTTGTCGCGCAGGAACAGCAGGGCGAAGGCCGGTACGGCGGCCAGGGCCGTCATCAGGGTCACGGCCGCCGGCAGGTCGCCCGCTACCAACAGCGGGGTGACCAGGGCGGCGCCGATGGGCGGGGTGGCCTGCATCATCGTGCGGAAGACGCTGAAGACCCGGCCGCGTTGCGCTGGGGGGACACGCTCCATGCGCAGCGACTGGGCCCACACCGTCATGGGGGCGCTGAACGTACCCATGATCAGGAAGGCTGCGGTCACCGGGATCCAGCTGGGGCTGCCCAGGAGGGCGAGGATGCCGGCGGCCGCGACCAGCTCGACGAGGGCGATCGCGGTCAGTCTGCCGATTCTGGGCCGCCACGCGCCTGCCGCGAATCCGCCCAGCAGTTCCCCCGCAGACAGGGCCGCCATCAGGAGCGACAGGGTGGCGCCGTCGCCAGGGAGGTGCTCCTTTGCCAGCCAGGGAGCCACCACCATGGTCATCGCGCCTTCGGCGATGTTGAACGCCATGAAGGCGACGGTCGTGGCGACGAGGACTTTGTCGCGGAAGACCGGGACGTTCGGGGAAGCCGTGATCTTCCGCGGGCGCAGGGGAGTGCGAACCAGGGTCAGCGCGATGGTGAAGCAGGCGTACGTGGCGGCGTCGAGGGCCAGCATGTTGGCCGGGCCCATGGTGGTCAGGAGCGGGGCGGCCAGGGTGAAGCCGATGATGCCCGACAAGGAGTAGCTCACGGACTCCAGGGCGTTGGCGGCGTCGCGCTGCCCCTCGGTCACCAGGTCGGGGATGGCCGCGGGGACGGCGGCCATGGGGACCATCTTCAGGAGGCCGTAAACCGCCGCGACCAGGAAAGGCAGCCACTCGGGCACGCCGCCGACGGCCGCGGCGATCGGGATCGACGCCACCGCGGCGCCGCGCAGGACGTTGTCGACGATCAGGACCGTCCGCTTGTCGAAGCGGTCGAGCACAAAGCTCGCCGCCAGGCCGCCGATCAGCACGGGGGCGGTGTAGCAGACGGCCAGCACACCGAGCTTCGCGGTGCCGTCCCGCTGGGCGAGCACGAGCCAGGACAGGGCGATGTAGGTCATGCTGTCGCCCATCACGGAGACGGACGCGCCCAACCACAGACGGCGGAAGTCCGGCCTGCTCTTGAGGAGCGGCATATAGGTCGACACGTCCTCAGCTCCGGTCGCGTAGGTGTTGCATCGCGTACGAACGCCACGGGCGCCACCGTTGTGCGTGCGGCTCCGCCGCCGGTCCGAGGCGAGCGGCGGGGTCCACGGGCAGGAAGACATCGGGGTCGGCAAGGGCCCGCATGCGGATCCGCCCCACCGCGTCCGCCGTCACGCCGGGGAGCGTGAGGAGCTCGAGTTCGACCTGGTCGCGGTCGGCTTCGAGGTGTACGGCTCCGGCGGTCAACGCCCGGGCGAGGGCGGCGACCGGGGCCGGCACATCGGCGTCTGTCAGGGCCTCCATGGGTGGGAAGACATAGCGGATGTCCGGATCGGAGCTCACGGGAGTGCCGTGGCGCTGGACGAGGTCGGTGAGCAGGGCCCGGCCCGCGCTGGTCTCCTCGTTCACGATTGCACGAACCGCCATCTCGGCCGCGTCGACGTGGCCGGGCACCCGTCTGCCGGGCGCTGCCACGATCAAGGGAGCCAGGAGCGGGTCGGCACCAAGGTGGTCGTTGATGTCTCGGGGGTCGGCATCCAGGTCCAGGAGGCGGCGGCAGCGCCGTACCGCCGCCGGGAGGTCGCGCAGGGAGTCGAGGCGCAGCTCGCAGGACACGGATGTCTCGCCTGGCCGCAGTGTGACGATGCCGAGGCCGTGCGGGAGGGTGAGGGCCCGCCGGTAGAAGTCATCGCCAGTCTGCTCCAGGCCGGGGATCGCGCGGTCGGCCAGGTATCGGAACAGGTCGGCCAGGTCCAGGGGCGGGCGATAGGCGAGGCGCAGGTGGAGCACCCCACGCGTCCGCCGGGTGGAGGGGCGCAGCGCGGTGGGGGTGGTGCCGTAGACCTTGCGGATCGTGTCGTTGAACTGGCGGATCGTGGAGAAGCCCGCCGCGAAGGCGATCTCGCCGGCCGGCAGGTCCGTGGATTCCAGGAGCGTTCTGGCGTTGGCCGCGCGTTGGGCCCTGGCCAGCGCCTGCGGGCCTGCCCCCAGGTCGGCGAGGAGCTGACGGCGTAGCTGGCGCTCACTGTAGCCGAGCCGGGCCGCGAGTCCGGTGACGCCTTCGCGGTCCACGAGCCCGTCGGCGATCAGCTGCATGGCGCGGCCGGTGACGTCGGCGCGGACGTTCCAGTCGGGGGAGCCGGGGACGGTGTCGGGGCGGCAGCGTCTGCACGCGCGGAAGCCGGCCTCCTGAGCGGCTGCGGCGGAGGGGAAGAAGCGGACGTTTTCCGGCTTGGGCAGGGCAGCTGGGCAACTGGGGCGGCAGTAGATGCCGGTGGTCACGACGGCGACGAAGAAACGGCCGTCGAAGCGGCCGTCCCGGCTCCTGAGCACGGCGTACGCGTCTTCGTGTGCGAGCATGCGCCCTACTTTTCCCGCTCACCGGCCGCTGCCTCTAGTGAGGATCGGACATCAAGCCCGGTAACAGGCGGCCATGGAGATCACCAGTGGTGTCGGAACTGCAGGCAGAGGCCGTCCCCTACGGCGCGCGCGGCGACCGGCGCCCAGCCGGAACCGCCGACGCCGACTCCCTGAGTCAGCGGTCGAGGAATGCGGCGATCGAGGCGCGGGCAGCCCGGATGCGCCTGGTCTGCGCCTCGTCGGTCCAGCCCAGCTCCAGCCCTTCGGCGGCCAGCCCGTCGAACACGGTGAACGCGGCCAGCTTCTGCCTGGCCACCTTGGACCAGGCGTCGTCCTCGATCACGTAGTAGACGTTCCGCTCCCCGGGCTTGCGCACCCTCCGGATGAGCTTGATGGACGTCAGGAGCTGCAAGTTCGTGGTCAGCGACGCGCGGCTCGCGCCGATCGCCGCGGCGATCTCGCCGCCGGTCTGCTCCGGCGGGTCGCACGCCATGAGCCAGCCCAGGATGCGGCCGGTGATGGGCGCGAGTCCCCACTCCTCGGAGACGAACGTCGCCACCCGCTCGACCCAGGCGAGCACCTGCTCACGGTCGGGACCGTCCTGCACACTCACGGTTACCAGTCAACCATTACCCATCCGCCTGAGTTGCTGCTCCCGCGCCCCAGCGTCCCCAGGCAGGTCCCGCTCGGACAGCTCTCCCGCGATCCGCTCGCGGAACTCGACCGGCCGATGATCGTCGAACTTGAACTTGGCCCGCACCCCTACGACCTCCAACCGCAGCCCGCGGATCGCCGACAACATCTTGCGGTACGGTCCCTCCTCGGCGGCCACCACCCCATGCCCGCCGTCCGGCTGGTGATGGGCCAGCTGGCGGCGCAGGATCTCCGCCTTCCCCTCCTTGTCGTCCACGACGTTCGCCGTGCACGTGAGCTGAACGGAGGCGTAATAGCTGGTCGGCACGCCGTTGTCGGGGGAGTCCGAGCGCCACGTCGACGGGATGTAGGCGTAGTCGTCGTGCACGCTCACCACCACCGTCGGGTTCGCCTCCAGAGCGCCCCAGATCGGGTTCGGCCTGGCCAGGTGGAGCACGACCTCGCCGTCGCCGTCGAACAGGAAGTGCGTCGGCACCACCACCGGTGGGCCGCCGTCCACGCCGTTCGCCGCCAGTTGCCCGAAGTCGCGGGTACGCAGCCAGCTCCGCCACTCGTTCCCGTCGCGGGCCGCGTCCCATGGATGAATGAGCACCGGAACCTCTTTGTATTAGTACATAATAAATTTTGTGCTAGAAACATATCGGATCACCGGTGGGACGGCCAGCGAGATAGCGGCCGGCGTCGAGGCCGCCGTGTCGGATGGGCGGCTGGTGCCGGGTGCGCCGCTGCCACCGGTCCGCGAGCTGGCCGCGCTGGCCCAGGTCAGCCCCAACACGGCGGCGGCCGCGTACCGGCTGCTGCGTGAGCGCGGCGTCGTGGAGACCGGTGGGCGGCGCGGCACCAGGGTCAGGCCCAGGCCCCCCAGCACGACCCGCGAGGACATCCGCATCGAGGCGCCGCCGGGCGTCCGCGACCTGTCCAAGGGCAACCCCGATCCCGTTCTGCTGCCGCCCCTGCACGAGGCGCTTGCCGCCGCCGCCCGCGTGCACCAGGACCGGCCCGCCATGTACGGGACGGACGATGACGAGGAACTCCTCGCCCTGGCCGGGGCCCGCCTGGGTGGAGACGGCGTACCGGCCGCGCCGCTGGCGATCAGCTCGGGAACCCTCGACGCGGTCGAACGTGTGCTGAACGCCTACCTTCGTCCCGGCGACGCGGTCGCGGTGGAGGACCCCGGCTGGACGGCGCTGCTGGACCTGGTGGCCGCGCTCGGCCTGCGTCCCGTGCCGATGCGGCTCGACGACGACGGCCCACTGCCCGGCGATCTCGGCAGGGCGCTGCGGGCCGGGGCCCGAGCCGTGGTGATCACTGCCCGCGCGCAGAACCCGACCGGCGCCGCCGTCACCGCCGATCGTGCCGCCGCCCTGCGAGCCGAGCTGACCGCGCACCCAGGGGTGCTGCTCGTCGAGGATGACCACGGCGACGGCTTCGTGGACGTCCCCCTGCATCCGCTGGCCGGGGCCACGGCCCGCTGGATACTCGTCCGCTCCACGGCCAAGGCGTTCGGTCCCGACCTGCGGCTCGCTCTGATCACTGGGGACCCGGTGACGCTGGATCGGCTGCGCGGGCGGCAGCGGCTGGCCGCGGGCTGGGTCAGCCACCTGCTGCAGCGGGCCGTGGCTCACCTGTGGCGCACGGGGGCGGTGGACACCGCCGCGGTGGCGGCCTCGTACGCCGAGCGGCGGGATGGGCTGGTCGCGGCGCTGGCCGCGCGTGGCGTCCCGGCACACGGCCGTACCGGGCTCAACGTGTGGGTGCCCGTCCCGGACGAGGCCGCCGCGATCACCCATCTGCTGGCCCGCGGCTGGGCCGCCGCGCCAGGCGCACGCAACCGGGTCGCCACGCCGCCCGCGCTCCGCCTCACCGTCTCCCCGTTGCGGCCGGGGGACATCCCGCAGCTGGCCGACGACCTCGCCGCCGCCGTACACCCGCCGTCACGCGGCCGGTACGGCTGAGCATCACTGGTGCTGATTCACGTGAATCACGGGCTTCGAAGGCACCAGACAGTGGGCCAGCACGCCGAGGGCTCCCACCACCAGCACCGCCAGCCCGGCCAGCGTCGCAGCGGCCCATCCGCCGTCCAGCGTGCCGAAGAACGCCGCACCGGTCACCGTGCCGCCGAGCACGCCCCCGGCCTCCTGCACGGTTCCGAGCACCCCTGCCGCGGCGCCCGCGCGCTCCCGCCGTACCCGGGACAGGACGGAGGAGATCAGCGGCGACATCAACAACCCCATCCCACCTCCGATCACGAGCAACGCCCCCGCCAACAGGTACGCCCCCGCCCCCCGTCCCACCACGTATCCCAGCAGCGCCAGCCCCGCCACCACCATCAGCGCGGCGACCGGCGGCGGCACCCGGCCGGCCCGCAGCGACGTGAGGAAGAAACCGGCGTTCAGCGCGGTGCACACGGCACCGGCGGCCAGCGGGCTCAGCGCGAGACCCTCCTGCAGGTACAGGGCGAGCACGAACGACAACCCCGCCGACGTGCCGAACAACAATGCCACCGCTACCAGCCCGCTTGCGAACCCCTTCTCCGCGAACACCGCCAGATCGAGCAGCGGCACCCGTCCGGAGGCCGCCAGCCGCCGTTGCCGCCGCACGAAGCCGGCCAGAAGCGGTGCCGCGGTAACCAGGCACCACCACGTCCACCCCTGCTCCCTCCCTTCGACCAGCGGCAGCACCACGGCCACCAGCCCGGCCGCGACCAGCGCGGCCCCGGTCAGGTCGAGATCGCGCCGATTGCCGGAGCCCGGAGTGCGGGGGAGCACCCGGCCGGTCAACGCCAGGGCCGCCGCCCCGATCGGCACGTTGACCAGGAAACAGGCCCGCCAGCCCAGCCCCAGGGGATCGGCGGCCACCAGCAGCCCGCCGATCGCCTGACCACTCACGCCGGCCAGGCCGACGGCGGTGCCGTACCAGCCGAACGCCCTGGCCCGGGCCGCGCCCTCGAACAGCTCGCCGAGCAGCGTGAGCGCCTGCGGCGCGAGCAGCGCTGCCGCGACGCCCTGCGCGACCCTGGCCAGCACCAGCGACCCGGCGTCGGGGGAGAGCCCGCAGGCCGCCGACGCCACCGTGAACAGTGCCAGCCCGGCGGCGAACACGCGGCGCCGGCCGTACAGGTCGCCGAGCCGCCCGGAGACGATCAGGCCGGCGGCGTAGGCGAGCCCGTACCCGGTGATCACGAGCTGCACGGCGGTGTCGCCCGCGCCCAGACCGGTCCGGATCGACGGTACGGCCAGGTTGGCGATGAAGAAGTCGAGGGTGGTCATGTACACGGCGACCAGCACGACAGGCAGCGCGATCATGGGACTCCAGGGGAAACGTCGGGCCATGGGAGAACACCGGCGGACGCCGAACGGTTGACCCTCACCCTGGAGCCGGCGGGTTTCGATCCCGTGCTGATCCGCTACGGACGCGTGCGCCCACCCATCCACCGATCGGTGGATATCGCCGACCGCGCTCACACGGTGGTTGAGATCGAGGCGCGGACCGTCATCGGCTGGCGGCTCAGGTCGGGCCTTAGGCGTCGCGGCTGTGCAGCAGCAGGCCGCCGACCAACAGCGCCGCGGCGGCCCACTCAACGGTCACGCCGAGGCCGGCCCAGGGACTGATGGGCAGGCTACGGAGATCGGTGGTGGCTTGGATGGCGAGCCCGGCGCTCATCGGCGCGATCTTCTGGAGCAGGCGCTGCGACCTTCCAGAAGTTGTGCATGATCACAAACTAGGAGGGGCCCGGGCCGTGCCACATCTGTCTTTCGGCCTATCTTGAGTCGGCACGGCTACTTCACCCGGGCCGTGCCAGCGGTTGGCCACGACTGTGATGTCCTGAGCCATCGATGACAGGCGTGCCGGCAAAGTTCGATGAACCCTCGAAACACGCTGGCGACCGGAGTCTTCCCCGCGTCTGCAGGGAAGATTCCGACGTCATTTTCACGCTGCAGATGACGACGAACGTCCGGCGACACTGGTAGTCGGCCACTGGGTCGTCTGGCAGGCGGAGGAGAACGCCGAAGGCGTGATCCGCCTGCTGGTGACCGAGGAACGGCTCGACCGTAATCCCGTACACGGGCGGTTCCTGACGCATCCGGGCGATGGCCGAGGGACATGTGGATGCCTTCCTCGGCCGAGCTCTACACGAGCCGTTCCGATTCAGCCCACACCAGTGACAGGGATGAGATGAAGCCTGACGCGTGCGGTGTTCGACTCGCGAACAAGCCCCGATACGCCGAACATTCGACAGCCGAATCGTGCGATCGAACGATTGGGCGCGGCAGGGCAGTCGAGATCATGATGTGCATGGTCGCTACCGATTCTGGAGGGGCGCAGTCGGCTCTGTTGATGACGGGCAGGCGAGGCGGTCGGTGTGAGGTGACCGAAGCGACTTTCGGCATTCTGGGCCCGGTACGGGTTCGCGTGGACGACCGGCGGTTACACACCACGGAGCGATCATCAGCACACTCGACCGCGAACACGGTTTGCACGCCGATTCCCTAGTGGCGCTAACCGAATACCAACAGCACTGGTCGGCGATCACCGTTCGCACGCCGAACGTTCCGGTCATCATCAACAACCCACAGCACAGCGCTGGCCGCCAGAACAGCAACATCACCCACGAGTTGGCGCACCTCATCCTGAAACACAGGCCAGGCGCCATCCAGACGATCTACGGATGCGTAATGCGCGACTTCGACGAGGTACAAGAAGCCGAGGCCGCCCTTCTTGGAGAGGCCCTCCTCGTGCCATGCGTCTCGCTCGAATGGGCCGCGCGTCGGCAGATGGATCTTCCCATGACCGCACGCTGGCTCGGCGCTTCGGAAGACCTGGTCCGCTATCGCGCCAACGCCACGGGCGTCAAGCGACAGTACAGGGGTTGCATCGCGGGTTGACGAACATCTTCGGACGGGGCAAGCAGCCGAGAGAGGCGCGCCTCAACGTTCAACTCGACATCGGCCGGTCTCGTTCGAAGGTTCACCTGCTGTCGTTGTGGTTTGATCTCTGTCACCTGGTGACAGGCGATCTTGGTGGCAAATTGATGGCAAACGATCAAAAGGCCGCCCCCCGATCTCCGGGAAACGGCCTCTGAGCTGGGCAAACTCTGTGGGGCTACCAGGACTTGAACCTGGGACCTCTTCCTTATCAGGCAAATCGAACACATATACGGATCACGACGAGCGCGCCTGTGACCTGCATTCGACCGTCCACCAACGTCTGTGATCAACCTGGGTCGTTGTCACGCAGTTGGACACTCAGGCTGTAACACTGGAGGGCATGTGACCTGCCCCGACGTTCACCGCGAACCCTCATAGCGATACATCAGAAACATTTGATCGGTACCGAGCTGAGCGGGCAGTGGCCGCTGCTATGGGAGCGTGAAATGGGACTTTTAGTCTTTATCATCAAGACCGCCGAAACCGAGGAGACCGTGACCTACGGGTACGGCGGAGGCCCCGACGACCTCGTGGGCGTGGTGAGCCTTCATAAGGCGACCTGCACCCCAGAGGATGAAGACGCCCTGCCGAGGGAGGCCCGGATCGCTCTTCGGGCCATCTTCAGAGGAAAGTCGAAGACCGGCGACTGGCCGCACTACTACACCTACGCAGCCTGACCACCGCCCCCCAATGTTACAGCTCAATCGTGCGAAGCACGCAGGAGACGCGCGAAGCGCCTTTCATGCTGTTCCCTCGACCGTCCGGGACACCGGGGACAGGGTGTCCCCCGACACTGTCCCCGGACGCACCCGCTTGCGGCAGCCGCTACCCGCGCAGCACTTCCGGGCATAACCTCACTTAACGCCCGCTCAGTACCACTTCTGGTAAGAGGTGCTGTTACAGTCTCTGAGTTTGACGCCCAGGGAGACGCTCGCTGCGAGGCACTTACCGCTCTGCAGATTTTCAATCCTGTCGTACTGGGTCCAGTACCACCGCTGGTACAAGTTGCCCCTGCAGTCGACGAGTCTGATGCCCTTCTCGACGCTCCCGTCGAGGCACTTGCGGCTCTGCTGGTGAACGATACTTATACCGTTCATCGACCACTCGCTGTACCACTTCTGGTAGGTGGTGCCGTTGCAGTCTCTGAGTACGACGCCGATGACCTCGGACGCGGCGAGGCACTTACCGCTCTGCGCGTGCTTAATTTCCGGGAACGCATTGGCAAGGACGGAAGCCTCGGACAACTGCGACGATCCTGATTGCTGTTGGGCGGCGGCCGGTGTGGCGACAGTCATGGTGATCGCAGTTGCTGCCACAGCTGCGGTTTGGATAATGGCACGGTAATCCATCGTTCTCCCCGGGGATATCGCGGCTGCCGGTTGGACAGCAAGAAACGTCTGCCGACATGCGGGCTGTCGTCCCGGCTGACGTTAGCGAGGGGCGGTATATCGCGGGTATGTCAGTGCTCCGGACAAGCCAAGTCGGACACCGACTTCGTCGATCTTGACCATGGTCAACCGCTACACACACGCGTCGCCCGAGGGTCTGTACGGTGTGTGAAAGCGCACAGGTCATGGGGCAGCAGGCGCCACTGGCAGCTGGTCCGGCTCTGAGAGTGTGTCCCTGAGATGTCCCTCTTGACCACTGACATTGTTGCAGGTCAAACCGGAAACAGGGTGGGCCGCGCGGCGCCTGCTTGGCAGGGCCTTTTCCAGCGCGGCCTCCCTCCGAACCACGCGGACTGGTTTCCCAGTACGTGGCTCTCCAGCGATCTATGCCGCGTGGTGGCGGAGACCTTCACCGTCGCCTGGCGGCGCGTGGAGGAACGTACGCCTGGTCTCCGACAGCCCGCTGACGTCCGTCCCGCCGATCAGGACCGAGCCCGAGGTGGGCGGGTCCAGGGCGGCGGCACAGTTCAGCATCGTGCTCTTCCCCGAGCCCGACGGACCCATCACCGCCACGAACCTGCCCCGCGGAAAGGCCAGCGTGACCTCGTCCAGCGCGACCAGGTCGCCGTAGCGTTTGGTGACCCGGTCCAGGGTGACGAGCGGCGTCACGAGCGGCGCCGGTTGACGTGGTACACCACCAGGCCCACCCCGGCGGCCAGGCCCACCACCCCGCCCGCCAACCCGATCAGGGTGAGCTCGCCGCCCATGGCGATGTTCGACACCAAGTTCACCGCCACCCCCACGACGAGCACCACCCACAGCAGCGCGCCCAGCACGGAACCACCCCGCTTGCGCGGGGGCGCAGACGGACGGGAAAGGGGATCGATTCGATACGGATCACTCATGAGGACAACGCTAGGAATCAGCCCCGTGAGGGAGAATCCCGCTCTCCACCCGATCGCAGGTACAGCTTGCTGTAGTACCGGCGTTCACGCGCCGCCGACGGGTTCTTCGGGCTTGTCTTCCGGCCCGGGAAGCTTCGGCCTCATGGCGATGCGCCAGAGAGTGATCCGTTTAGCAGGAAATTTCGTGATCGAGGCGGCTCCTGGCATGGGTACGGGAATCTGCACAACTGTCCCGGCCATCCCCGCGGAGCTGAAGTCCGGGCCCCGCCCCGGCCGTCTCCCCGACGCCGGCCTGGAGTCCGACCCCCGCCCCGACTCCCTTGTGGGAACGTGACCATGCCGCCGATACGTTTGATCATCGTGGACGACCACCCGATCGTCCGCGACGGCCTACGCGGCATCTGCGCCGCCGACGAGGCCTTCGAGATCGTCGGCTAGGCCGCCGACGGCCCTGAGGCCCTTGCGGTGGCCCTGCGCACCAACCCCAACGTCGTGCTCTTGGACCTCCGTATGCCGAGGATGACCGGCGCGGAGGTCATCCGCCGCCTCCGTGAGCAGACCCCCGGCATCCATGTCCTGGTGCTGACGACTTTCGACGACGACGCCGACGTCCTGCCCGCGATCGAGCAGGGCGCCACCGGTTACCTCCTCAAGGACACACCCCGCGCAGAACTCCGTCGTGCCGTGCAGGCGGCGGCCCGCGGCGAAACCGTGCTGTCCCCGGCCGTGGTCGGCGTCCTGCGGCACAAGGCCCAGGAGCCGGAACCGCGGACGCTCAGCCCGCGTGAGCTCGAGGTGCTCAGGCTCATCGCCCGCGGGGCGACCAACCGAGAGATCGCCGGCCGGTTGTTCATCACTGAGGCGACGGTGAAGACGCATTTGCTGCATGTCTTCGCCAAGCTCGAGGTGAAGGACCCGGGCGGCCGCGGTGGCGGCGGCGTACGAGACAGGTCTGCTCAAGCCGGCGGCCGGCGACTGAGCCGACTCCACAAGTCATCCTGACAGGCCTCCACATCTCGCCTTGCGCGAAACGACCCTAATCACCTGTGGCAAACCTCCGGGTGACCAGGGGATTCGAGCAGGATGAACGGCGAATGACGGCGGAGCGACATCCTTCCGCCGAGCCGCTGCGGCCAGCTGTCGTGCCCATTGACCTGGCAAAACATGAGCATCCCTCTGAGGGTGTCCGTCTTGCCCCGAAACCTGAGGTTTTCTGACACAGGAATGTTTCGATCATGGTGACGGATGGTCAACTTGCCCTCATTCTCTGTTATGGTCCCTTCTTGTCCAAAAATTGGGACAACCTATACCTATAGGAGGATCATGAGGCGCACACAGAGGATGGTCGCCCTTACCACGGCGCTGGCGGCGGTCACCGCTCCCCTGCTGGCCATCGCCTCTCCGGCGGCCGCCCAGCCCGCCAAGACCACTGCCACCCAGTCGGTGCAGAACCTGCCGCTGGACTGGCTCACCCTCGACGCCCTCACCGGCACCCAGCTGACGCAGCGTGTCAAGCAGCTGCTGGGCAAGGGCTATGTTCCCGAGGCGTTGAGCGTGTCGAATGCGGCGAACCCGCAGTACACGTCCGTGTGGATCAAGGACACCACCCGCAAGGTGAACGTCCTGCAGGGCCTGTCGGGCACCAACCTGCAGAAGACCATCAGCGACCAGGTGAAGGCCGGCTTCCAGCCCGCCATGATCACCGGTACCGGCGTGGGCGCGGAAGCGGTCTTCGCGGCGGTCTTCGAGAAGACCACGGCGCAGGTCAAGTCCCAGCTGAGCATGACCGCGGAGGCCTTCGCCAAGGTCAACGCCGAGTTCAGCGCCGCCGGCTACGCCATCTCTTCGCTGGACGTGTACGGCACGGTCGAGAGGCCGCTGTACGCGGCCGTCTGGGTCGCCGGCGCCGCCTCGGGCAGCGTCCAGGTGACCCTGGGCCAGACCGTGCAGCAGCGCGGGCAGGAGCTCCTGGCGAAGGCGAAGCAGGGCCTGCGTCCCGTCGTCATGGCCGTCGAGCCCGGCAAGCTCTACGCCACCGTGTGGAGCAAGGGCAGCGCGACCGGGCTGAAGGAACACCTGAACCTGTCCCGTCTGACCTACACGCTCCAGGCCACGAAGATGAAGGCGCTGGGGTACCAGCCGACCATCCTGGACACCGAGGGTGGCGTCTTCGCGTCGATCTGGGCCAAGGCCAGCAGTTAAGACCCGTCGGTCCGCCCGATGATCGATATCAGCGACGGCAGGCCGGCGATCGTGGGCTGAGTCCGGCACAGGAAGAGTGTGCCGGACTCAGCACCACGATAATGCAGGTCAGCGTCGACTGGGGCCGCCAGAGCGCCAGGCGTGCCATCTGATGGGCACGAGAGCGGCGTTCGCCCGGGTGAGGGGCTACGTCTTCTGGTAGCTGTCGACGTCGTTCACCTCGAACTCCAGGGTGAAGCTCCCCGTCCCAGCGGTGGACATCGAAACCTGGCACCGACCTGCTCCAACTGACCGGCCAGCGCTCTACAAGCAAGCGTGCATAGCTTTCTCGCCATGAGAAAGCGATCTTCCGTACTCGCCCTCCTGGCGGCCACCGCCGTGCTCCCCGCGCCCTCGGCCGCGTCCGCCTCCCCGGGCTCGCCCGCCGGACAGGCCAAAACCTTCTCTTTCCGCGGGATGAACCTGAAGCTCCCGCCCCGTTTCGGTAGACCTGCGACAGCGTCGTAGTGGTGACCGGCCTGTTGTGCAGAGGCCCGATTGCCCGTTCAATTCCAAGCTCAGCTGGTACGCGGGCGGAAAGGCCACCTATAGGGGGCTGCGGCAGCTCGGCCACGGGCACACGGCGAGGTTCACCACCCGGCCGAACAAAGCGTGCTCCCGGAAGGCGTCTGGAGCACCCTCGCCGGCTTGCGCTGGTGCGAGATCACTGGACTCCAGCGGGGGATCCCCACGCTGGACGCTGGAACCGTCCGGGTAGAGCATCCACTTGATCCAGATCATGGTAAGGGATGGCCGATCTTCACCCCGCGCAAGCCGGCAGTGGGCAAGCGGCTAGCTCAGCAGCCCTTGACTCGGGTCACGGAATACGGCTTGTAGACGGCGGCGTAGAACTTCTTCTTGCCCTTGGTGTGGGCGTTGACCGTCATGCAACGGTACTTGGCTGCCTTGTCACCGACCGAGCCCTTCCTGACGAACATGATCCGGACACTGACCTTGTGGCTGCAGTGGTTGTTGAAGTAGATGGTCACAGTCGTATTGCCCTCGCCCCAGGAGTAGTTGGCCCACTTGCTCCTGGGCTTGGTGCACCTGACACTGTCGCGCTCGATCGCGGCTCCGGCTGATGTCGTTGCGGCGGTGGCCTTTGCGGTGCCTACCTGTGCGGAGGCGGCCGTTGCCGGGGTCAGCAGCAGGCCTGCCGCAGCGGCGGAGCCGAGGAGAACGGATACGAGCTTCTTGCGATGCATGCTTCAACCTCATGAAGGTGAATAGATCTTGACTAGATCACCATACAGGCCATCCCAAATCCGAGTAAAGGTCGGGCCTTATCGATCCATCGAACGGCTCGGCGCCCAGCGTCGTCCGGGATGTGGGGGTGTGGAAGGCGTCTTGGATGGGTGCCAGGCGGTCTTGGGCCAGACCCGAATCTGTGATTTTGGACGCATATAAAGGCATGACGTGGAGAGCCGCAAAATTTCATGTCGCGGAGATTGATGAAAAGAACTTTCAGGGATATGTTCATGATCGACCCGCCCTTCCCAATGGGCGGTGAGATGTCGAAATGTTCCCTGGCGGCGATCTTCCCCTCCCGTCGAGGTTGATCACCATGCCGCCAACGTAGTTCGTCGCCATGGGCTCATCGACATCAAGGAACTGGGCGCCTAACCGTATCCCCCCATACGCACCTGTTCAGAGAGGTGAGCATGCCCACAACCGCCAGACCGAGCCGGCCGACGACCCTCAGATCCGCGATCACTGCCCTGTTATTCACTCTCGCGGCAGCGCTGATTCCCCAGGCCGCCTCAGCACAGAGCATCAGCGTCCTGGCTGTGTCTCACAAGAGCCCGTTCAATTGCGGGAAGACCTTCTACGCCAACAATTGGACCCCCAGTCACAACCCATCGGGTTCCATCGACTGGCAGGACTATGGGGGCGATGACATCAACGGTGAAACGGTGCGTGCCACCGCCTCGGGCACCGCGTACTTCTACGACGCGGGCAGCACGAGCTACGGCAAGTGGATAGAGGTCCGGCACAGTGACGGCAGCAGAACCCGCTATGCCCACCTCGCGACCATGGTGAGGTCGGCCGGCGGCTCGATGAGCGTCAGCCAGGGCACCACGATCGGGACCGTCGGCTCGACGGGCGGCTCAAACGCTCCGCACCTGCACTACGAACAGCGGACCTCCACCGGCGCGGTGGACACCAGCCCGACCGTGGACGGCGTGACCGTGTCCTTGGGCGAGAAGAAGGCCATTACGAGCACCAACGCCTGCAGCAGCAACCCCTACACCCCTGAGGAGGTCTGCGGCAGCGGTTACACGGTCATCGACTCCGCCGGCCTCACTGGTGGTCGCACTTACCTGCTCTACAACTCGGGCAACGGCTACAACTGCGTCGTGACTCTGAAGACGACGAACCTCGGCTCACCGTCCGCGATGTCGGCCTTCTTGGAGCCGCAAGGGGAAAGCAGGACGACCGACTCGGGCAGCTACGGCTACTACGCGGGGCCTGTTAGGCGCGACGCGGCCGCACAATGCGTCAGGTGGGGCGGCTCGATCGGCAGCAGCTCATACACCAGCCCCTTCGAACACTGCGGTTGAGAACGTGACCCATTTGCTGGCCGGTCCTTGAAGCGTTCCTCCAGCGACTGGCCTCTCAGCTGCACAACAGGTCAAAGGCTACTGCCCGATCATGCTGGGGCGTGGCCTTTGACCTGTGGTGGAGCAGCCTGGCGACTCCGGCAGCCGGTGAGGAATCCGGCGAGCCCAAGCCTGAGCGGCTCCCCTCATTCGCACAGGGTCAGCCTGGATTCGACGTATTCGCCATCGCTCTCTTCCCAGCGTCCTCCATCTCCTCTACAGCGCCCCATGACCGCAGTCGCCGGATCTTCGCCTTCATCTCATCGAGCTCGTCCATGTGTGTCTCCAAGCTCGTCAGGTCTGATGGTGGTGCCGCTCAGCAACCACCAGGCACACAGCAAGACGAACCCATCGGCGACATACTGCGAGTGGGATGCGGCGCCGTCGGTCATTTCAGGCCGGCGAGGAAGGCTTTGGCCAGCTTCGCTACGGCCTGTTGCGCGACGGAGGACTCGAAGACCGGCTCCTGGTAGCCTTCGGCGCCGATGACGCCGCCGCCGGTCGTCGTACCTCTGAAGGCGAACTCGACCGTCCGGTCGCCGATCAGTGCCTTGATCAGGACCTCCTGTGTGGGGCCCTCATCCGTCCTGCCCGGCCTGGTGGTGGAGGAGACCACGGCGAACGCCTTTTCACCGAGCCCGGAGAGCTCTTGGCGGGGCTCGTAGTCAGTGTGGATGTTGTCATCGCCGATGCCGCCCTTGCCGTGGTAGCGGTCGTACTTCTTGGCATCTCGATCGAACTGGAACTTCGATCCGAGGCCGTCGCTGCCCCAGTCGACCACGTGGATGCGCAGCTCGCCGCCGCGAGCGGTGAACTCCTGCCCGGGCTTGTGCTCGACCGCCTCCCCGATGCTCCAGGTGCAGGTGGTCTGCTTGATCCTGCCGTCATTACCGCTGACGGATGGTCCTTCAGCGGTGGGGAAGAATGCCGACTCGACGTCTTTTGCGGTCAGGATCGCGCACGGCCCGGCAAGCTTTACCTTGCCGGCGTCCTTGGCCATTTCCGCGGTGATGCGTTCGGCGACCTTACCGGCCTCGGCCCGCACCTCGTCGCCGGAGGGGTACTTGTCGCCCGTCCGGTTGCTGCCGCCATACTCGACCTGGATCAGCCAGGGCCCCTGCCGGACGAACACGGTGGTCTTGAGTCCGCTGTGTCCGATCCAGGTCTGGCTGTACGCCGCGTCACCGTACTCCAGCTCCTTGAGCTCGCCGAACGCCGAGCCGGAGGTCTTTCCGTCGATCCGCTTGCCGTCCCGGACGTTGACCCGCCGCTCGTGCCCTTCCTTGTCTTTGTCGAACTGATCCTTGGCGTACTCGACCGCGCTCTGGCTTTCGGTGCTCCGGGCTCCCACTGAGAAGCTCAGTGTGCGATGGCCGATGATGCCGTTCCCGACGTCCATCTTGGAGTTGTGCCACTCGCAGGCCGCCCGCTTCTCCCTTTCGGTGGCGGCGCCTGTGGACGAATCCCTCCCGCCGTACCGGCCATCGGTGACCAGGCTCTTGCGGAGGCCGTCCGGAATGGCGGCGCAGAGCTGGTCGCCGGTGATCGGCCGCAACTTCACCTTCTCGGCCGCCGGCGACGGCGACCGGACCGGATCACGCCGGTCGTAGGTGAAGCTCGAAGATGGCTCGGGTTCGCCGCCACCGCTGCGGAGGAGCACCCAGGCCCCGGCCAGTCCGGCGATCAGGACGACGACGCCGAGCACGGCGAGGATGGCGATCAGCGGCCCCTTCCCACCGCCGCCGCTACGCCGGGGAGGCGACCACTGCCCGCCAGGACCGTGTGGTGCAGGCGCCCCCGGCCCTCCAGGACCACCCGGTGCAAACCCTCTCGGCGCGATCGGCGGAAATCCACCGGCATGCCGGCCCGGAGCTCCAGCCAGGCCCGGTGTTCCTGGCGCACCGGGGCCTTGCGGCTGCCGGGCGGGCGGGAATGGTGTGGACATCGGCGACCTCTCGGAACAGACCAGCGATTGTTCGAGGGAACCCCAGTGCAATGCGGGCCCTCGCCAAGTGAAAGGAAGCGACCGAAACCATGCTCGGCGATGTCACACCAAGGCCACCTGAGCCATTCGTGCCGCATGTGGCAGCCGCACCTGGTGCGCAGCCGTGACGGCTGCGCCGGCCGACGGACCGTGTCGCATGTCCTCCACTTTGCGTCCTGGGACGAAAGGGCACCTGCTGTCCCCTGTTGTCGGCAGCTACCCCGGCCGCAAGGCATGCTTCGCCTCGTGCGCCTGCACCGTGACTGTTGCGAGCCTACGGACAGTGGGAATGCGGGCGTGTCAGGTGAACTCCTGACAACGAGGTCACGGTTCGATTGAGTCGTGTGAAGCGCCGGGATGGAGCGCTAGTCGCCAAACCTCCGGCCATTCCGGTCCGCTCGCCTTAGCTCGTGATCGTTTGCAACCGTCTCGACCAGCAGCAGACACACCAATGGGGCTTTTGCACGGCTCGCCCGGCCGGGGTTGCCCGGAGGGCCCACCGCCGTCGTCGGTGGAGAACCGGCCCTGGTTCCTACGGGATGATGATCGACAGGTTGGTCTGCCAGTCCACGGGGAGTTTCCTGATGGACAGCGTGCCGTCACCGGGCGTCCAGGCGACGATCATGCTGGCGTAGTCGCTCTCCTGCGGATAGGCGTCCGCGGTCGTGACAAATGCGCCTGCGAACACCAGCCGCCCGTCCGGCGTCCAGCGCATCCTGCGGGTCTTGACGTCGATGGGCACGGGCATCGACGGGAGGTGCGCCCATTCCAGGGTCTCGGTGTCCAGCACCCAGACGTCGAGATACTCATGCGGGCCCGAGGTGGGGGCGAGGAACGGGACGGCGATGTACCTGCCGTCGGGGCTGACCTCGCCGTCCTTGACTTCGCCCGCGGCGGTCGGCCTGGCGATCGGCCGCTCCTTCTCGGTGCCGGGGATCACCAGGGCGAGGTTCTTGCCCGGCCGCTCCACCAGCACCTCCTGGGACGTCGCCGCCACAATCCGGGGGTACCTGGTGGTCTTCCGCAAGCTGGCATGGGCTAGGAGGATGGACTCGTCCCTGTGCCTGGCGTGCAGGCCGTACGGCGTGTCGTCGAACGGCAGGGCACCGCAGTAGCTCCAGCGGGGACGGCGCAGGATCTTCCCGTCCTCGGCCTGCTTCCGTATCGCGCACGGACCGTCGTAGACCGGCTGGTCCGTGATCCAGAAGCCCGAGTCGTCGAAGGCGGGAAACGCATTCCAGCCGGTGGCCAGCTTCCGCGCCTCGTAACCCTTGAGCAGGTACAGCCGTCCTTGGTTGACTGCGGGTCCGCTCACGACTATCAGGGTGTGTCTGCCGTGGACGAAGGTCGAGAGGGTGACGCGCGGATCCAGATCCGGCAGGCCCGAGACGGGCGTCGAGGCGCCGGTGTCGACATCCAATATCGCCGGGGCCATGCTGGCCGGACCGTTGCCGCTGACGAGCAGACGAATCCCGTTACCGGGGCCGAGCGGCTGTCCGGAGAAGGGGCCATAGCGGCTCTGGATGGGGCTTGCTGTGACCTGCGCGGCCGCCGCGGTGGGCCGCATGGCCGGGGGTGTGGAGGCGCAGCCGACCAAGCACGCCAGGACCAACAGCGGAAATTTCCTGATCGCCCCCGACGAGGCCCGCGCCATGGGGAGAAGCTACATGATGATTGCCGAAAAGGAGCCTCGGCATGGCAATTCCTACCCCTCTTCGATCTCTCCCCGCCTGCGCATCACCTCGATGAGCATCGGGATATCAATATTCATGATCGGGACGTTAGGTGATCGCTTCCCGGACCGGCGCGTGGTGCTTCAGGTCCGCGTGGTGATCAAGTCATCATGGCTTTCCCGTAAAGTGCATGAACATGGGCATTCCCACACCTGACATGACGGCTTGCCTGACCCGAGGGGGTCGACCGGCCTTTGTCGTGAACGTTGAGGTGTTCTTGGAGCGGGATAGCCGCTGGCTGCTCATCCAGCGCGGCAGCGGGGAAGCTCATGCTGCTGGTTTGCTCGCTGGCGTCGGCGGAAAGGTCGAGACCGACGGTGCCGGGGTCGATGTGCTCGAGGAGACCGCGCGCCGGGAGGTGGCGGAGGAGATCGGCGTCGACCTGACCGGAGTCGAGCTCGCCTACGTGGAGAGTGGGTTCTTCGTGACCGACGATGGCGACCCGGTGATCAATGTGGTGTTCCGGGGGCAGATGCCTGCTCACGCCACGCCCGTGGCCGCCTCGCCGCAGGAGGTGGCCGGGTTCGTCTGGCTCACGGCCGCTGAGGCCGAGGCAGACGATGACTGCCCGCCGTGGGTTGTACGCAGTCTGCGGCGTGCGGCGTACTGACTCAAGGACACCTCTCGTTCCTGAACGTGGAATGGGTTTCGCCCAACCGCCCTGCGATGGGCAGCGCACCGGCCTCACCATGCCCGAGCAGCGGTCGGGGCGGGGCCTCGAACGGCTCGACTGTCGCGCAAGCGCAACTGATGGTTGCACAACCGTGGATCGCGCGCTAGCGTGAGGTGCAACCAAACGTTGCGTGTCGAGAGAGAGTGAAGAGTATGGAGTACGGCAGCATAGAACGCGAGATCCATGTCGACGCCTCACCCGAGGTGGTCTTCGAGGTCGTCAGCCGCCCTGAGCACATCTCGAAATGGTGGACCGACGAGGCCGACGTCGAAGCGACTCCTGGCGCTGTCGGTGAGCTTGTCTGGGGCGACCGGGTAGACGTCGTTCCGATCATGGTGGTGAACGCCGAGCCGCCTCGATTGTTCTCGTTCCGCTGGTGCCATCCCGACGGCAAGGTCGACGACTCCGCCAACTCACTGCTGGTCACCTTCGAGCTCACCCCGTCGGGCACGGGCACGAGGATTCGGCTCACAGAGACCGGATTCCGGGAGATGGGCTGGGAGGCCGCCAAGTTGGAGGAGCAGTACCGCGAACACAGCGTCGGCTGGGACACCTTTGTGCCCCGGCTCGGGGAGTACGTCGCGCGGCTGGTGTCAACCCCATGACCGCCGCCGTCGACGACGACCTGTGGTCCGCGGTCGGGGATCCGACCCGTCGGCGAATGCTCGACCTACTCCTGGCGGATGGCAGTGGCACCGCCACCAGCCTCAGCGAGCAGCTGCCCGTGACACGGCAGGCCATCGCGAAACATCTCGGCGTGCTCGACCGCGTCGGATTGGTGCACGCGTCGCCTGCCGGGCGAGAGCGGAGGTACCGGGTGGATGAAGAGCAACTAGCCCGCGCGGTCGCTCAGTTGTCCTCGGTAGGGGCAGCGTGGGACGCCAGGCTCCGGCGCATCAAGCAGATCGCCGAGGCGATCCAGCGCAGCAAAGACACACAGCAGTGAATTCACAAAATTCAGCCGAGAACCAACTCTGGAAAGAGGAATCGAAAATGGTAGACATCCTGCACAGAGTGGGAATCAAATCGTCGGTGGCCGAGGTCTACACGGCCTTGACCACCGTCGAGGGGCTTGCCGGCTGGTGGGCGACCAACACACAAGGCGAAGGCGACGACCTCGGCGGCGTGCTCCAATTCCGGTTCGAAGCCGGCGGATTCGACATGAAGGTCCTCGAGCTTCACCCAGGCAAGCGCGTGCTGTGGGAGGTGGTCGACGGACCCGAAGAATGGATCGGCACGCACGTGATCTGGGATCTCAACCAGGTCGACGACGACACCATCGTTCTCTTCAAGCACGAAGGCTGGAAGGAGCCGGTGGAATTCATGCACCACTGCAGCACCAAGTGGGCGCTCTTTCTGATGAGCCTGAAGTCGCTGATCGAAACCGGGAAAGGCGCTCCGGATCCCCACGACGTCAAGATCGACAACTGGAACTGACGTTCCGGTCGATTCAGAAGCGAATCCGGGGTCTGGCACCGTCGTCGGAATCAAGACACCGCCTCCACTGGCAGCATCGATGCCGGTGGAGGTGGTTCGTGGTGGTGGTGTACCGCAGGGGGTGTGTGGAGCTGTTGGCGTGGGCATGGGCGTTGCCGTCACCCGTCGCCTACTGCCTGCTTCATGCCCCCGGCCGGGCGATGGTAGGGGGCTTCAAGGAGCTCGCGTTGGTGCATGGCGAGGACCGTTGGCCGCCGCCCTCATCCTCAGGGAGCGATCAGAACCGGAGTCCCCAGAGGCAGTCCTGCCAGCACCTTGAGCGCGCGAGCAGGCACCCGGATGCAGCCGTGCGTGACCGCCTTGCCGAACACCTTCCGGTCCGGCCAGCCGTGGAAGGCAACAGTGCCGGGACCCCCGCCGAAGGTGTCGAGCGTCGCCGAGTGCGTGCCGAGCGGCAGGATCAGCGGGCTGTAGGTCTTCTTCTTCGGCGACATCAGGGCCAGCAGGAAGGTTCTGCCCACCGGGGTGGGCGTCTCAGGGCCGCCGATGGCCACCGTCCAGGTGCCGAGCTTCTTGCTCGCGTTCATCACGGTCAGCTGCTTGGTGCCCAGCTTCACGATGGCGCGGTAGTTGCTGCGCGCCTTCTTCAGGCCCTTGGCCTTGATCCAGCCGGTCACGTGGTTGGGCTTGCTGGGCAGGAGCACGCGGTACCAGCCCTTGCGCGCCTCCACCACCGGGACCCAGGTCTGGCTGCCGAGCTGCTCCGCCGGGAGGGTGGCCGCGGGCTTGCCGCCGGGTTGGGCGTAGACGGCCACCGTGCGTGCGGGGTGGACCACGAGGCCGCTCAGCTTGCCGTACGTGTCGGTGTCCTGCGGGAGGCCGCTCAACACCGTGAACGTGGTGGCCTTGGGGAGTGCGGACGCCGTGACCGAGGCGTCGGCGGCGAGGGTGACGGGTGACGCGGCGACGCCGGCGGGGGTCGAGGCGACGAGGCTCATGGCGACGAGCGTGGCGCCGATGAGTCGGCGGGGGGCATCGAGCGGCACGATCGGCTCCTGAGGTTCTATGACGCATACAACACGAACGCGTAACCATCTGACCTGCTAGATAACGGTTTGGAACGTTTGAAGCTCATTGGCCAGCAGGTGTGACATTTTTACACAGATGAGCCCTGTGAGGCTCCAGCTCACTCATACACCCCGAGGTGCGGCCGTGACACCCCCCAGACTTTCCTTAGTTCGTCGCTGGATCACAGCGGCACTCATGCTCGCAGTGGCAGCGCTCGCGGTGCTCGCCATCTCCAATACGGCCTCGGCTGGAGCGGTCCAGGGAACGCCGCGCGGCGACAACGGCGACGTCAAGGTCCACAAGTGGACGACGCCGGAGGACGACCAGAGCAACGAGCCGCACGTCTGCGTGTTCTATCTGGTCGGGTTCAAATTCGACAAGGGCGAGCAGGTGAACTGGTGGATCAAGTCCTGGCCGCCCACGGGCAACCAGACGACGGTGAAGAGCGGTGCCCTCGTGCTCGACAAGGACGGGCATGGCCGTACCGTCGACATGACCCTGCCGAACGGGCACTACAAGCTGTTCTGGAGCTTCGAGGGCCAGAAGGGCGGGCCCAAGCACAAGGAGTTCAAGGTCGAGTGTGAGCCCACGCCGACGCCGACGGTGACGCCCACTCAGACGGTCACCCCGACGGTGACGCCCACTCCGACGGTCACTCCGACGGTGACGCCCACTCCGACGGTCACTCCGACGGTCACTCCGACGGTCACTCCGACGGTGACGCCCTCCGAGACACCCACGCCGACGGGCACTCCGACTCCGACGTCCACACCCACTGCGACGCCCACGGTGACCCTCACTCCCACGCGGACGCCCACCTCGACGCCGACGCCGAGCAACACGCCGACCCCCACCCACCCCGGTAAGGGTGATCATGGGACGACGGTGACCCACGAATGGCTCGAGTGGGACGAGAACGTCCCGCAGACGCAGGACCAGCCCAAGCCCGCTCCCACCCCGACGCCGGTGAAGACCAACATCCCGGTCACCGGCTGACACGCGACACCGAACGACGGAGGGCCCGGATCAACGCGATCCGGGCCCTCCGTCCTCTCTCAGCTCCAGACGAGTATGCCCAGCGGATCCGCGAGCATCGCGTTCACGCCGAACTCCTGACTCTCTGCCGGCAAACGTGAGCCGGTCACCACCCGGAGAGGCAACGTCGGCCCGGGAAGCGATATCCCCCCGCGTCCGGTCGCTTCACCAGCTACGGCCCGGGTGCAACCTTGTAGCGCCGAATGGCACAACGCTGGAGACTCCAGATGTGAGCGCTCCTGAGTCTGGTCACTCCCATGAGATCTCTCAACGCGACCTGCGCAATCGGTCAGCGGAGATCATGGATGGCCTGGAACGTGGGGAGCGGTACGCCGTTACCCGTAATGGCCATCACATCGGTGATCTGGTCCCTCTCCGCCGCCGGCGCCGGGCCGTGTCACGCGCCGAGTTCGCTGCCGTGTCGTGTGGCATGCCACGACTAGACGACCGTAAATATCGCGAGGACATGGACAGCCACGTCAACGACGATCTCTACGACCCTTACGATCGCGCATACGGCAGGCGCGAATTCGCGGAAGACGAGGGATGACCCACGCCCTAGGGCTGCTCGACACCAACATCCTCATCCTGCGCGCCGGCATCGACCGAACCCGCTTCCTCTGTACACCTGTAATTCCAAGGATTTCAAAGACCTTGATCGTCTGCTCACCGTAGTCCCGGTAACCCGTCCGCAGCGGGCCGGTGCATGAATGGAAAGCACTCAAGAAGCGGCAGCGCACAGCTGGACCGGCGACCCCTGATTTCCGGCTTGCACACGGGATCCAGCAGACCTACTCCTCCTCGGCGAACACGATCTCGCGCCGCTTGCGGATCGTCGGGAGGACGGCGACGACGAGCGCTGCCGCGGCCAGGGCCAGGAGCACCGCGGAGATCGGTCGGGTCAGGAAGACCGACGCGTCGCCGCGGTGGATGATGAGCGCCCGCCGCAGGTTCTCCTCAACCAACGGCCCGAGGACGAAGCCGAGCAGTAGTGGCGCCGGCTCGCAGCCGCACTTGATCAGGATGTAGCCCAGGGTCCCGAAGAACACGATCGCGTAGACGTCATACGCGTTGAACCCCAGGGAGTACGTGCCGATCGAGGCGAACAGGATGATCATCGGGAACAGCACCTGGTACGGGATGCGTAGCATGCGCACCCAGACGCCGATCAGCGGCAGGTTCAGCAGCACGAGCAGCACGTTGCCGATCCACATCGACGCGATCAGGCCCCAGAACAGCTCCGGTTCATCGACGATGACGTTCGGGCCGGGGGTTATGCCGTGGACGATGAAGGCGCCGACCATCAGCGCCATGACCGGGTGGGCGGGCAGACCCAGGGTGAGCAGCGGGATGAACGACGTCTGTGCGGCGGCGTTGTTCGCCGACTCGGGGCCGGCGACGCCCTCGATCGCGCCGTGCCCGAACTCCTGCTGCCGCTTGGAGATCCGCTTCTCGACCGCGTACGAGGTGAACGAGGCCAGCACGTGACCACCGCCGGGCAAGACGCCGAGCGCGGCGCCGAGACCGGTACCTCGCAGGATCGGGCCGACGATCCGGCGCCGGTCCTCGCGGGTCGGCCAGAGGTTCTTCACCTTGCTGATGACCGCCGTGCGAGTCTGCTCGTTCTCCAGATTGCGAAGGATCTCGGCCACCCCGAACATGCCGACGGCGACCGACACGAAATCGATGCCGCCGTACAGCTCGCGCTGGTCGAACACGAACCGGGGCGTGCCGGTGTAGATGTCCTGGCCGACCGTGCCGAGCAGGACGCCGAGCGCGATCATCGCCAGTGCCTTGAGCGCCGAGCCACGCGCCAGCGCGATCGACACGATCAGGCCGAGCAGCACCAGCGAGAAGTATTCGGCCGGGCCGAACTGCAAGGCGACGCGGGCCAGCGGTGGGGCCGCGACAGCCAGCGCGACCGTGGCCACCGTACCCGCGATGAAGGACCCGACCGCGGCGGCGGCCAGCGCCGCGCCGGCCCGGCCCTGCCGGGCCATCTCGTGCCCGTCCAGCGCGGTGACCGCCGCCGACGACTCACCGGGCAGGTTGATCAGGATGGCGGTCGTCGAGCCGCCGTACTGTGCGCCGTAATAGATGCCGGCCAGCATGATCAGCGCCGTCACGGGCTCGAAGCTGAACGTGATCGGCAGCAGCATCGCCACCGTCGCCGTCGGTCCGATGCCGGGCAGCACGCCGACCGCCGTCCCGAGGAGCACTCCTACGAAGCAGTAGAGGACGTTCTGGACCAGGAGGGCGGTGGAGAAGCCCAGGGCGAGGTTGTCGAGAAGTTCCATGCCTCAATCCGGATGCCGCGTCAGAACCCCAGCCACGGGCCCCATAGCGGGATCCGCAGCTGAAGTCCGACGACGAAGATGAGTGTGCTGGCCACGGTCAGCCCGGCGGCCACGGCCACGGCCGTGAGCGGCCGTACGCGCGAGCTGGCCAGCGTGGTGAGCAAGGCGGTCACCGCCGAAGTCGGTACGAATCCGAGGCCCCGGACGGTGAATCCGAAGAACAGGACCGCGACCACGATGACGGCGACCGCACGCCAGGGGATCGGCCCGAACGAGATCACCTCGCCGGCGATGAGTCCCTTGATGACGATCGCCAGGCCCAGGGCGGCCACGATCGCGCCGACCAGCAGCGGGAAGGCGCCGGGGCCCATCCGCAGCGGGGTGCCCAGCTCGTAGCCGAGCGCCCCCACCACGAATGCGCCACCGATCACGACGAAGATTCCCCCGGCGAGGACGTCGGGGAAGGACCGGCGGCGCTCCACCTCAGGAGGCCTTGACGCCGGCGTCGGCGATGACCTTTGCCCAGGTGCCGAGCTGCTCTTCGAGCTTGGCCCGGTGCGCCTGAGGGGTCGCGTCCTCGGCCGGGACCGGCGTGGTGCCGAGCTTGGCCATCTGATCGATGACCTTCTGGTCGGCCAGTGCCACCTTCAGCGCCTCGGTCAGCTTCTGGACGACCTCCTGTGGCGTGCCCTTCGGGACGTAGAGACCGTGCCACACGCTGACCTGGAGCTGGGGCAGCCCGGCCTCGGTCGTGGTGGGCACGTCGGGCAGGCTCTTCACCCGCTCCGGCGTGGTGACCGCGTACGCCTTCACCTCACCCGCGGAGATCTGGCCGCTGGTGTTGGTGGTCTGGTCGCACATGAAGTCGACTTGGCCACCGACGAGGTCGGTCAGCGCGGGGCCGGTGCCTTCGTACGGGACCTCCTGGAGCTTGACACCGGCGGCCGTCTGGAACAGCAGGCCGCACAGGTGAGATGCGGCGCCGATGCCGGCGTTGGCCAGCGTGACCTTGTTGGCGTTCGCCTTCACGTAGGTCACGAGGTCCTTGAGCGTCGCGGGCGCGAAGTCCTTGCGAGCGACGATCGTCATCGGCACCTCGGTGACGAGCCCGACCATCTCGAAGTTCTCGAGCGGCTTGTAGCCCAGGTCCTTGTACAGGGCGGGCGCCGTTGACATGCCGATGTGGTGCATGAGCACGGTGTAGCCGTCGGGCTCGGCGCGCGCGACCTCGCCGGCGCCGACCGTGCCGCCCGCGCCCTCGACGTTCTGGACGACGATCTTGGTGCCGAGCTTGCCGGCCATCGGCGCGGCGATCATGCGGGTGACGGTGTCCGTCGGGCCGCCCGCGCTGAACGGCACGACGAACGTGATGTTCTGGTCCGGGTAGCCACCGCTGGTGGCGCCTCCGCCGGCGGTGCCTCCGTTGCCGGAACAGGCGGCGACAAGCGAAACGACGCCGATCGCGGCGATCATCCGGGCGGCGACCCAGTACCTGCTGGTCGTTCTCATTTCGCGGCCTCCTCGTCAGCGCATGCGCATTTGTCGGTGAGTGCGCGGCCTCAGTCTCGGCTGGCGGGGACGCGGATGGTGTCAGAGGAATCCCAAGGTATGCGCCGGATGTCAGAGAAATCCCAAGAACTGAAGGGCTAACACGAGCGTCGATCCCGGCCGTACAATCCGGTATGCGGATCACCATCATCGAAGATGACGACCGCGTTGCGCGGGGTCTGGTGACCGTCCTGGCCCAAGCGGGTTTCGAGGTTCACCGCGTCGCCACCGCCGCCGAAGCCGTGCGTGCCGCCCCATCCGATGTGGTCCTCGTCGACCTGGGTCTGCCCGACGGCGACGGACTCGACGTGATCCGCAAGCTGCGTGACCGCCCGGAGACCGCCGTCATCGCCGTGACAGCACGATCGGAAGAGCACGAGCGAGTCCGTGGCTTACGCGCCGGCGCCGACGACTATATCGTGAAGCCGTTCGGCATCCCGGAGTTGCTGGCCCGGATCGACGCCGTCCTGCGGCGCACCCGGGTGGCTCGTGCCCTGAGCCATCCAGATGAGCCGCTCGTACTCGGCCCGATGCGGATCGGCGTCGGCACCCGTGAGGTCACCGTCGACGGCATGCCCGTGACGCTGACCCGCAAGGAGTTCGAGCTGCTCCTGCTGCTGGCCCGGCGGGCGCCGAACGTGGTGAGCCGTGACGTCATCCTCGACCAGATCTGGGGCGCGACCTGGGAGTCCTCGAGTCGCACCCTGGACACCCACATCGCGGCTCTGCGGCACAAGGTCGGGCCGGCCGTGCTCATTCGCACGATCCACGGGGTCGGCTATCGGCTCCAGGCCGACCAGCCGGGGCTGATCGGGTGACGCGCCGTGCACCGTCGCCTGCTCGTCGTCCTGGTGCCCCTCGCGGTGCTGCTCGTCGCGGCGCTCGGGGTGCCGCTCAGCGTCACCGTGGCCGAACGGGAGATGCAGGAGACTTACGTCGACCGGCTCAACGACGTCGGCCGGTTCGCGTCGCTGGCCGAGACCGCGCTGTCCACTGGGCGGACCGAGGCGCTCCAGCAGGAGCTGGCGCGCTACCACGAGCTGTACGGCATCCCGGTCGCGGTGATCGACACGTCGGGCACGGTGTTGCTCGGGCCAGCCGGTGCGTACCAGGAGGCGGCGCGGGCCGAGCCGGCATTGCCCCGGATCGTGACCGCGGCACTGGCCGGGGCGAGGCCTGAACCGTCCGGGAAATGGGCGCCGTGGGACGACTCCACACTCGTGGTCGCGGAGCCGGTGGGCCGGGATAGCGAGGTCATCGGCGCCGTCGTGACGATTTCCGACCTGTCGAAGACGCGCTATCGCATCCTCGTGCGATGGGCCCAGCTCGCCGGGCTCGGGCTGCTGCCGTTGATCGCGCTGGTGGCCGTCGCCTGGCCGGTGTCGGCGTGGGTACTGCGGCCGGTACGGGAGCTCGACGCGGCGAGCTCGCGGATCTCACAGGGCGACCTCACGATCCGGGCGGACGCCGAGGCCGGCCCGGTCGAGCTGCGTCGGCTGGCGGAGTCGTTCAACACCATGATGGACGCGGTCGAGAACGCCGTACAGCGGCAGCGGGCTTTCGTGTCCGACGCGTCGCATCAGTTGCGCAATCCGCTGACCAGCCTCCGGCTCGCTGTGGAGAGTCTGGAACCGCATCTGCGCGCGGCCGGCAACGGGCTGCAGGTGTACGACGTCGCCGTCGACGAGTTGAAGGCGATGCAGCGGCTACTGAACTCGTTGCAAGCCAGTGCGCGGATGGAGAGCATACGGACGGCGTCGCCGGTGGATCTCGACGCGGTGCTGGCGACCCGGGTGGACCGGTGGCGGGCGTTGACGGCGACGGCGGGGCAGACACTGGCGGTCGACGTGCCGCCGGGGCTGCGGTTGCTGGAGCCGCCGGGCGGACTGGGCAGCATCCTGGACGAGCTGATCAGCAACGCGTTACGGCTATCGGACGCGCAGGTGGTGGAGGTGACCGCCCAAGTCGTTCCCGGTGGTACGGGCGCCGGACACGGCGACGCCTCCGGAGGCGTGGTCACGATCGCTGTCCGTGACGACGGCCAGGGGATCGAGGAGTCCGAGCGGGCACAGGCACTACGGCGGTTCTGGCGGTCGCCGCGGCACCAGAACGTCTCCGGGACCGGCCTGGGACTGGCGATCTGCGCCGACCTGGTCGGGGCGGCCGGGGGCGAGCTGCGGCTGGAGGAAGGCCTGCCGCGTCCGGACGGGTCCGGGCACGGATTCGCCGCGGTGGTCGCGTTGCCTGTCGTTCCGCGGGTGTCGTCGTCGTCCGACGCCCCGGCTCCGTCGCCGGTCTGAGGACCGGTTCGGTGCCACCGCCACCCCGGCGATCCTGGACGATCTCAGCGGAAGACTCGCGCGCACGGGGGTGTGCGCGCAACTTCAGCACCGACCGCGGGCTCAGGCGGTCAGCAGGGGAAGCGCCTCGAAGACGTGGTCCTGCCACAGGCGGCGGGAGGTCTCGTCGGGGTACGCCGTGACCGACGGGGGCGCGTCGAAGACCCGGGTCAGGCGCTGCTGAGAGTCGTACGCGGGCCAGCCCGGGGTGCCCGAGGTCGCGAAGGATGTCCAGGCCGTGCGGATCTGAGAGGTCAGGTCTCGGGCCTCGGCAGTGGGCTCGGGGCCTATGGCCAGCGGGCCCAGGTGTGCGTCGTAGGTGCCGAACAGCAGCGGGCCGTCGAGGCCGTGGCAGGCGCGCATCACTCCGCCGCTGCCCGGGGACTGCCAGGTCAGCTCGTACAGGTACGCTTGCCCGCCCCCGGCGACCTGGGCTTCGGCCAGGTGCAGCGTCGGCATGCGGAACAGCCAGTCGGTCTGCACCAGTTCGTACAGCTCCTCGGCGGATGCGTCCGGGAACGCCGCGCGGTAGGCCCGCTCGCCGTCCTCGCCGGGGCCGAACAGGCGCAGCGCCTCCGCCGCCTGCTCCTCGGTGATCTTGCCGAGTTGTCCGGTGAAGAGGAGGAACGTGCGCCACTCGTCGCGGTTGTGACCCACGATCAGCTCCACGTCGCGTCCCGCACCGCGCGCCAGCGCCTGCCAGGGTGCGGCCGGGAGCACCTCGCCGTCGACAACGGGGGAGAACAGGGACAGCGTGTGCGCGAATGAGCCCCAGCGGTCCTCGTACTGCCGCATCTTCGAATCCAGCGCCTGCCCAGCCGCCGGCAGCTTGCGTGGGTCGACGCCGGACAGGTCTCTGGCCGTAGGACGCAGGCCGGCCTCGGCCGCGAGGGCTGTCGCGACGTCCCTGGCCAGGGCGTCGGAGAAGAACGTGCCCGGCACGCTCTGCCCGACGGCCCTCCGGAACAGCCCCGCCGCGCTCGGCATGGCCAGCAGCGCGGCGATGGACCCGGCGCCGGCCGAATCACCCAGGACGGTCACCTGGCCGGGATCGCCGCCGAACGCCGTGATGTTCTCCCGCACCCACTCCAGGGCCGCGACCTGGTCGAGCAGGCCCCGGTTGGCGGGCGCGCCGTCGATGAGGAGGAAGCCCTCCACGCCGAGGCGGTAGTTGAGCGACACGAACACCACGTCGCCGTCGCGGGCGATGTGCCGGGCATCGTAGCCGGGGCTGCCGGAGAAGCCGAGCTTGTAGGCGCCGCCGTGGATCCACACCATCACGGGGCGGCGGGCGGCAGGGTCCGGGTCGGGCGTCCAGACGTTGACCGTCAGCCAGTCGTCGCCGGTGTCCATGAGGAACTCCCCGCCGCCGCGGCCGGCCATGTTCACATCCTGCGGAGCCGGCGGACCGAAGGCGTACCCCTCCCGTACGCCGTCCCAGCCGCGCACGGGCCGCGGCGCCTGGAAGCGGGCCTCGCCGATCGGGGGTTCGGCGTACGGGATGCCGCGGAAGACGGCCAGGCCGTCCTCCGTGCGGCCGCGCACCACACCGGCGGTGGTACGGACCTGGGGGACTGCGGACATCGGTGACTCCTCGCTGGGGAACTCAAAAGCAGGCGATTTAACAATTGTATGTTTTTTAACAGATGTCTAGTATCTAAGGCATGCCGGATCGACAAGACCGCCGAGTGCTCCGCTCCCGCGCCGCCCTCATGGCCGCCGCCATACGCCTGGTGACCGAGCGCGGCACCACCGCACTCCCCGTCGGCGATCTCGCTGACGCCGCGGACGTCAGCCGGCAACTGGTGTACCTGCAGTTCGGCGACCGTGACGCGCTCCTTGTGGCGGCCGCGGCCGACTTGGCCGAACGGGAGCTCATCCCCGAAGTCGAGGATGGCGGCGCACCGCGCCGCGCGCGCATGCTGGCGATGGCCCGGCACTTCGTCCGGCACCGGCCCTTCTATCGCGCGATGCTCACCGGATCCTGCGCCTTTCCCATGACCAGGGCCCTGAACAAGCTGTTCGGCTCGCTCATCACCATGACGGGCCTGCGGGAGGTGTTCGGCGACCTCGACGAGACCACGGCACAGGACCTGGCGACGCTGCTCTCCGGCGGAACCGGCGTGATCGTCAACGACTGGCTGATCGACGCCGACGACCCCCTCGACCCCGAGGAACTGGCAGACCGCCTGGTGCGCCTCTCGACCGCCCTCGCCCCCGACCATGCCGCCCTCGCCCGCACACCCGGAGACCGCCCGTGATGAACCTGAGCAGCCATCTCGTCCAGCGCATGCTGCGCCTTCCCCCGCCTCTTACCAGGGACCTGACCGTCGACCGCGACCTGCGCGTCCCGATGCGCGACGGGGCCGTCCTGCTCGCCGACCGCTGGACCCCGAAAACAGGCGGCAACGGCCTGCCCACCGCGCTCATCCGCATCCCGTACGGCAGGGCCGGCATGATCGCGGGCCCGATGGTCCGGCCGCTGGCCGAACGCGGCTTCCAGGTGCTCATCCAGTCCACCCGCGGCACCTTCGGCTCCGACGGTCCCTTCGACCCGCTGCGCCGCGAGCGAGAGGACGGCCTCGACACCCTGGACTGGGTGATCAAGCAGCCCTGGTTCGGCGAGTCGATGATCCTGTACGGCCTCAGCTACCTCGGCTTCGTCCAGTGGGCGGTCGCCGACGCCGTACCACCCCAGGTCAAAGCCATGATCCCGGCGGTCTCCGAATCGGCACTCACTCTGGAATTCCTCCGCGCGGACGGCTTCTCCCTGGAGACCCCGTTCGGCTGGGGCGTCCAGGTCGCCGGCCAGGAACGCCCCTTCGCGATGCCGCGCCAGATGCTCGGGGGGAAGAAACTCCAACGCGCCCTGCACACACTGCCGCTGAACCAGGCCGACACCGCCGCCATGGGCCAGCGCTCCGACTACATCCAGAACATCCTCGACCACGACGCCGGCATGCCGTTCTGGCAGGGCCTCGACCACCGCCACCGGGTCGCCGACATCACCGTGCCGGTGAGTTCCGTCGGCGGCTGGTACGACATCTTCCTGCCCGGCCAGCTCCGGGACTACCGGACCCTGCAGGACGCCGGACGCTCCCCCGTCCGCCTCACCGTCGGCCCCTGGGCCCACATCTCCATGGGTGTCGGACAGACGGCCGCCGCCGAGGCCCTCGACTTCGGCCTGGCGCTGGCCCGGGGCGAGGAACCGGCCGAGCGCGCCCAGGTACGCCTGTTCGTCATGGGCGAGGAGAAGTGGCGCGACTTCCCGACCTGGCCGCCACCGGGGTACGAGCCCCAGCGCTTCCACCTCCAGCCGGGCGGCGCCCTCGCCACCGAAGCACCCGCCGAATCATCCCCCGACGGCTACCGCTACGACCCCGCCGACCCCACCCCCGCCCTCGGCGGCGTCCGCATGGCCTCCGGCGTCAAGTCCGGCCGCGTCGACAACGCCTCCCTCGAAGCCCGCCCCGACGTCCTCACCTACACCACTCCCGTACTGGACGAGGACGTCGAGGTCATCGGCGAGGTCAGTGCCGAGATCTTCTTCCGCTCCAGCCTGTCCTACGCCGACGTCTTCGTCCGCCTGTGCGACGTCGACCCTCGCGGCCGCTCGACCAACATCTGCGACGGCCTGACCAGCCTGACCGGCGCCGACGAGCTCACCCGCGCCAGGGTGACCCTGTGGCCGACCGCGTACCGCTTCAACCGCGGTCATCGCATCCGCGTCCAGGTCTCCAGCGGCGCCTTCCCCCGCTACAACCGCAACCCCGGCACCGGCGAACCCCGCGCCACCGCCACCACCCTGCGCGTCGCCGACCAGCAGGTCTTCCACGACCTGCGGCACCCATCCGCCGTGATCCTCCCCGTCCGCCAGAACCGGCCCGCATGACAGGGCACTCCAGTGCCGCGCCTCCGCGATGGCGCGGCGGACGCGCCTAATGGGGCCGGTCTGCCGGGCGAGCCTGGCGTAGGCGTTCGGCCTGCTCGCGCAGCGGCTGGGGGATGAGCTCCACGAGCTGGTCCGGTTTGAGCGGCAGGTCCAGCAGGCTGAGCTTGACCCGGTTGCGCTGGAGGTGGGTGTCGGCGTCGAACCGGACGATGTCCACGGCATCGGTGCGCAGCCGTAGGGACAGTCCGGCCCTGGGCTGGAGCGGGTCGGCGGGGGTGCCGTCCACCGAGAAGATCAGCGGCACGCTCTCTGACGGGTTGCGCAGGACGATGTGGTCGTCCTTGCCCAGGATGACGCAGCGGCTGATGCCGGACATCGGTGCGACGGGGGTGAGGGCCACCACAGGCGCGGACGGCGAGATGACCGGGCCGCCTGCGGCGTAGTTGTAGGCCGTCGAGCCCGTCGGTGTGCAGGCGATCACCGCGTCCCCCCGGTAGTAGCCGTGCCGCAGCCCGTTGACCTCGAGGTCGAGCGTCAGGCTCGACAGCGGCTCGGCCGAGGTGACCACGATGTCGTTGAACGCGGTGAAGTCGCCCGCCTCCAGGCAGCTGTGCGGCTCGATCGTGTAGCGTCCCTGGGCCATGCGGTCGAGGGCCTGCTCCAGCTCCGAAGGGGTGACCTCGATGAGGAAGCCCAGGTGGCCGTGGTTGACGCCGAGCACCGGCACGTTGCGGCCGACGACCAGGCGCATCGCGCCCAGCATGGTGCCGTCGCCGCCGAGGCTGATCACGCCGTCCACCCGGTCGGCGAACTCCTCAGGCGCGACGGTGTCGACTTCCGGCCCCACCCGGTCGGCGTCGCATCGGCGGGCGATGACGGCGGCCCCGGTGCGCCGCGCGTACCGAGTGATCACCTGTACGGAGTCCAGGACCGGCCGGTCCGGGTGCACCACCAGCCCTAGGGTGAGGCGCTGCCGGCCTGACGAGCTCTTCACAAAGAGCCCCCTACCCAAACCTGATGCCCATTCGAGGCACCAGCCGCCCTGGTCAAGACTTCGTCCTTTCGGCCGCGGTGGTCGCCGCCCGCCACATTTCCGGAGAGGGGGAGGCGTTTGACGCAGCCGGATACGACGCATCACTCATCGAGGTCGCGCGTTCGGCCGGGGTCGGGCAGGGCTGTCTCTCCCGGCATGTCCCCGATGGGGTCAGCCTCGCAGCGGCCGTGTTCGAAGGCAACGTCGCCGAGCTGGGGGCACTGGCCGCCAGGCCGGGCACCACTCTTGACGAGGCGCTGGACCTGATCACCTGAGCAGTCAGCGCTTGCGGTCGCGGAACCAGGCGGCCGCGCCCGGATGAAGCGGGATCGATGCGGTGGAGATCCCGGTACGCACGTTGATCTGCCACGCTTCGGGAACGGCTTCGGCGTCGTCGCGGCTGGCGGAGGTGATCGTGCCGGTGTGCGTGAAGATTGTGTCGGTGATGGCGTTGACCAGGTCATCGGGCAGGTCGTTGCGCACGAGAAGCACGTTCGGCACCGCGACGGTGCGGGTGGCGGGGACGCCGGCGTAGGCAGTCGCGGGGATCATGGCCGGAGTGTAGGGACCTGGGAACGCCGTGAAGAGCGCGTCTGCCTGTGCGTCCAACCGGATCAGCCGGATCGGGTGCCGCTGCGCCAGCTCCGTGATGGCGGGTGTCGGGACACCGGTCAGGGAGAACATCGCGTCGATCTCGCCGTCCCGCAGTGCCGCCGCCGATTCGGCCTGGCTGAGGTACCGGCCGTCGGCGTTCACCAGGCCGAGCTTCAGAACCCGCAGTGACGTGAACTCTGTGCCCGAGTCGCGGGCACCGAGGGATATGCGTTTGCCCTCGAGGTCCCGGAACTCGTCGATCGCTGAACCGGCCATGACCACGAGGTGCAGGTGACTGTCGTAGAGCCGGCAGATCGCCGAGAGCCCCTCGGGCGCGCTGCCGTCGGTTGTGATCAGCGCGTCCAGGCTCGTCAGTCCAAGGTGCACCTCTCCGGCCCGCAACATCCGGATGTTGTCGGTGGACGCCCCGCTCGGCACGGTGACCAAGGTGGCACCCGGCACGTGCTCGGAGATGTGTTCGGCCAGCGCACCGCCGATGCGCCGGTACACCGCCCCTGCCGGGCCGGTGGCCAGTCGCAGGTGGACCTGGTCGACCTCGGGCTGCTGGGAGCAACCGGCGAGCAGCCCTCCGGCGGCCAGGAGCACCGCCCGCCGGCTGAGCCGTAACTCCGGGTTCTGCACCATGCCGAGATGATACGGACGGCGGCCGTCGGTCGCCGATGACATCGGCGTCTCATTCAATGCACCGCATCCGCGTCGTCAAGGAAGAGAACTGGGACAACCCATGGCATGAGCGGAGCCTGTGATCCCGAGGGCCGCCCTCAGGACTGGCGCGGATCCCAGCGTGGGTAGTTCAGGGCCAGATGAACGTCCGACCTCCGCAATTCGGGCAGGCCACTGCTGGAATCCAGCACCACCATGTAGCCCGGCTTACCGACCACCTGGGGACTCAGCCTGGACCGGTCGAGTCGCGGAAGAGGAAGTAGTTCGAGTGGTCCGTGTGCAGGTAGTGGTGGAACCGCGTGGCCTTCGCCTGGGCTGTCTTGTCGGCGGTGACGACCGTGAGGAGGACGTACCTCTTGGTCGCGCCCGACCGGATCTTGCCGTAGACGTACTTGCCGAGGATTTTGTCCCGGCGCCACTTCACGGCCCGGGAGGAGCTCGCCAGGTGGTTGGCCGTGGCCTTGGCGGCCTTCACGGTAGGGAAGGACATGATGACCTGGACCGCCGTGAGGTGCCCCCTGTAGGCCGAGTAGGCCAGCTGGACGGCGCTCTCGCACTTGTTCTTGGCCAGCACACCCTGCCTGTCGACCGGGGCACAGGAGTCGTACGTCCAGCCACCCACCCTCTCAGCCTGGAATGTGACGCTGCCCAGGCGGAAGTCCCAGTCGCCGAACTCGTCGTCGTCGATCGGTGAGCCCGGGCGTCCGTTCTCGCTGGGGCTCGGCTGGGCGGGCTCGAGTGTGGGGTCCGTGGTCGGCAGTGCCACGGCGGTGTCCGGGTCGGCGGCGTTCAGGTGCTTGTACAAGCTGAACGTGAAGCCGCTCGGCAGCAGCACTGCCAGGATCGCGACCAGGGTGGTGACCACACCGGGGTAGTCCCGCGCGTCGGGCTGCCGAGGGTATCCCATGCATTGATTGTGCTCTAGTTCATCACCTTATGCCCCATACGCCCCAGGAGTGATGCACCCCTGCAACGGCTGGTCCGACGTCGGCGTAGCTCATGTCACGGGCGGCCAAGCAACGATGTGACTCGCTGTAGATCATCTTGGCTCGCGGGTACTTGCAGGACCATCAGCAGGTCCGGGTGCTCGACCGGGTGAAGTTGAAACATCTCCAGGTCGAGCCGACCGATCTGAGGGTGATCGATCTTGATGGTCGCGGGTCGGAAGTCGCGGATGGGGTACTCCGCCCACCATTCCCGGAATTTCGGGCTGGCGTTGGCCAGCTCGGCCACCAGCATCACGAATCGCGGGTCGTCCGGTCGCCGGCCGACGGCGGTTCTGAACTGGCCGAGTACGGCACGCGCGGCCGATTCCCAGTGGACCATGCGGGCGCGGTTCTCCACGTCGGTGAACATCATCCATAGGAGATTGCGCCGATCATCGGGGAGCCTCGCGGGGTCATGCCGGATTCGCGTGTAGGGCGTGTTCCATACCAGGAAGTCGAGGTGCACGTCATAGATGGAGGCGATGTTGGGGGCGGCCGCGTCGACCAGCCGCTGCAGTCGAGGAAGTACGTCGTCGACGTGCGTTTCGCCCGACGTGGTGACAAGACCGGCCAGGCTACGGAGGTGCCGGCGCTGGTCGGGGTCGAGCAGTAGTGCTCGGGCGAGTGCATCGATCACCTGTTCCGACGCCGAGATGTTCCTGCCTTGTTCCAGCCACGTGTACCAGGTGACGCCTACACCCGAGAGCTGGGCGACTTCTTCGCGCCGCAGGCCGGGAGTCCGGCGAAGACCGGGTTCGAGGTCCTCCGGGAGTCCCACGTCAGCCGGCCGCAGCCGGGCCCGCTGAGTGCGGAGAAAAGCGGCCAGCTCGGTACGGCGTGCGGACTGTGAGGTCTCATGGCCATTCGTCACGCCGATTCGACTCCCGAGCGGAATGGGTAGTTGACAGGCCGCAAGCTAGCAGTATCGGTAACAGGACCGGCCGGGCCTGTCCGCCTACTCTGGCGATCGTCACCATTCAGCCGAAGCCTGACATGAGGAGCTTTGTATGGCCGATGACAGGGGGCCGGTGTTGGTCATCGGTGCCACCGGCCAGCAAGGTGGCGCGACCGCGCAGCACCTCCTCGAACGTGGCCGGACGGTGCGCGCTCTCGTGCGAGCCCCCGATTCGCCCGCAGCCGAAGCGCTGCGGGAGGCGGGAGCCGAGCTGCTCGTCGGTGACCTGGATGATCCGGCTTCGCTCCGGGCGGCGATGGAGGGCGTGCACGGGATCTTCCTCGTACTGACCATGATGGTCGGCCCGAGGATCAGCCCCGAAGGCGTGGTGGCGGAGGAACGGCGGGGAAAGATGGTGGCGGACCTCGCCCGGGAGTCCGGCGTCGAGCATCTCGTGTACAGCTCGCTCAATGGCGCCGGCGCCCATTCCGGAATCCCCTACTACGAGAGCAAGTCGCGGATCGAAGAGCACATTCACGCGCTCGGTCTTCCGGCGACCATCCTGCGTCCGGTTTCTTTCATGGAGAATTTCGCCACGTACAATCGCCCGGTGCTCATCGATGGCGCGCTGGTGGTCAACCTCGCCGTCCGACCAGAGCTACCGATGCAGCTGATTTCTGTGAGCGACATCGGCGCGTTCGCGGCGATCGCGTTCGACCGGCCCGACCGGTTCCTCGGCCGGACCGTCGAGCTCGCCGGAGACGTACTCACACCTCCGGAGATCGCCGAGACCTTCGGCCGCGTCTGCGGTCTGCCGGTGAGTTATCGGCAGACGCCCATCGAGCAGATCCGCGCCTTCGAC
Source organism: Nonomuraea sp. 3N208 (assembly GCF_052245935.1). Classification (NCBI taxonomy): domain Bacteria; kingdom Bacillati; phylum Actinomycetota; class Actinomycetes; order Streptosporangiales; family Streptosporangiaceae; genus Nonomuraea; species Nonomuraea sp. 3N208. The sequence continues at coordinate 53,787 of NZ_JBQQBR010000024.1, forward strand.
GGCCAGCTGGCCCAGATGTTCACGTTCTTCAACGAGCATCCCTCCGAGCTGTCCGACCTCTCCGCGCTGCGGGCGGACCACCCGGGCCTGATGCGACTGGAGACCTGGTTGCGGACGACAGGCTGGACACCCTGAGCACAGAAAGCGAGCACATATGACCGATGGACTGCTGCTACCGCCCGGTGGCGGCCGCAGGATCCAGGCCATGACCCTGAAGGCGGGCGCCGAGCAGTCGAAGATCTGGTCGACGTTCGAGGCTGAGGTCGCCCCCGGGTTCGACGTCGGGGCGCACCTGCATCAGCAGGCTGAGGAGGTGTTCTACGTGCTTGAAGGCGAACTCGACCTGCTTGCCTTCCAGCCGACCGCCACTGCCAACGGCGACTGGCGCACCTGGGAATCGGAGACAGGCGCCACAGTGTTCCGGGGCGGCCCGGGAAGCTTCATGTTCGTGCCCGCCGGATGCCCGCATGCCTTCTTCAACCCATTAGCCGAACCCGCCCGGATGCTCTTCCTCGTATCCCCGGCTGGCCATGAGCTCTACCTCCAGGAACTCACAGACCTGCTCGCCGCCTCCGGACCACCAGACCAAGCCGAAATCGCGGCGCTTCGGGCCCGGCACGACATCCACCAACTCACTCCGCTCACCATCCACCCGCCAGGATCCTGAGCTGCGATCGGCAACCAGTTACGGCGATGGGGATCGCGTCCCGTCTCTTTGCTGTCGGTACGATCGCCAACGCTCGCAACGCTCCGACGCTCGCCGAGCAGGAGATGCTGGTTCATACGGCTTGCGGCTCCTCGTAAGGGATGCGGCTCAGGTGCAGGATCTCGCCCAGCGTCCCCCACTCGTCGCCGCCGAGCTTGGTCAACGGGCGCAACAGCTCGGCGTCAGGCCGGCCGTTGACGATGTAATCCTCGTGCACCGCCGCGAGGAAGACCCTGCCGAACACCAAGGTGGAGTTACCCATCCGCAGAGTGGTGTGCGAACGGCACTCCAGGACAACGGGGGAGGCGGCCACCCTGGACGGCCGCACATGACGGCTGGCTTCGCGTTCGACTCCCGCGAAGTTGAATTCGCTCACGGTCCGAGGGAAATCGGTGGCGGTGTCGCGGATCTGGTGCAGCAGCGGCTCGGAGGAGAAGTTGACGACGAACTCGCCGGTGTCCTCAACATTGCGCAGGGAGTCCTTTCGGCCGATTGAGGTGAACTGCACGATCGGCGGATCGGTACTGGCGATACTGAAGAAGGAGTGCGGAGCGAGGTTCTCCACCGCTCCATCGGGTGTGACGGTAGAGACCCACGCGATCGGACGCGGAACAACAACCGAGGTCAGGAACCGGTAGAAAGCTGGCCCGCCAAGGGCCGCGGGATCGAAGTCGACACGCATGCCGTTCAGTATTCATCGCGCTCACCTTGTGTAGCGGTCGCCACACGGAAAGCACGGGGTCATACTGCGGCGGGATGGACTCCACGCCAGCCACGCCGCGACGGCTCCAGCGGCAAAGCCGTCCGGCACCGACTCAACCGCGGCGGCGACCGACGCAGCAACAGCGCCCTCTACACCATCGTCGTCACCCGTCTCGGCCGCGATGCACGCACCCGTACCTACGCCGAACACCGAACCAGCGAGGGCGAATCCAAGAAAGAAATCATCCGCTGCCTCAAGCGCTACGTCGCCCGGGAAGTCTTCCCGATCATCACCGAAGCCCTATCACCTGCGCGTACTCTGCCCGCTGCGGCTTGACGGGCCACCTACGCGATCGGCTTGCCGGTCTCCTCGAAGATCCGAACCGCGCCATCCTGGAAGTCCTGATCGAACTTCCGCCGCTTCTCTGCCATCGCCGGTCCCCCTCATAGGGGAGGCCTCGACGATAGGAGGGGAGACTCACACCGTCGCCTCCCTATGAACAGGGCCTTTGACGATGGGCTTCGACCCAAACGTTTCCAGACGAACCCGCCAACTGACTGTTGTCCGGCTGCCATTGATCACGCTTTAATGACGATGAGTTTAGGCGGCCGCCGGCCCAGGGATGGGAAAGCGTGCGATCGATATTCGGGGAAACCGCGCCTGCACGGTCATGGGACAAGTGACGGCTTGGAGTCCAGATGTATGACGAACCGGCACCGGCGCCCTCCCTCGCCGCGCGCGCCTGGAGCCTATTACGACAGGTGGGGACGCTTTTTCGCCGACGCTTGGTGGTGATCGTCGTTGTTGTCGCCGTCCTGATATCCACTGTGGTGCTCGTGAACTACACCCAGGGGTGGTGGCCGTGGGGCGGCTGTGAATCAAAGAGCGCGGACGTCGTCGCCATCGAAGGCGAATGCGTCGGGCTGATGGACCCAGCCGACGGGACGATGGTCCTAGGCAAGCAGTATCGCCAGATCCTGGAGGTCATCGCGGCGGAAAACCGCATGGTCACCAAGGGCAAGGACTACAGCACGATCGCGCTCATGGCCCCGATGGGGGCAGGCCCGCGCGGACTGGTCGGCGAGCGCGCCCTCCATCAGCTCGAGGGGGCGTTCATCGGCCAGTACCGCGCCAACCGTTCGGAGACGTTCCCCAAGATCCGGCTCCTGCTGGCCAACACCGGTCACGACGGCTCGCAGTGGCGGACGACGGTGCAGGCGGTGCGGAAGAATGCCGCGACGGGTGCGACGGGGAGCCCCGGGCAGGTCGTCGCGGTCACCGGAATGGGCCCGAGCCAGCAGGAAAGCATCGACGCGGCACGTGCCTTGGCCAAGGATCCCGGAATTCCGATGGTCGCCGATTTCATCACCGCGGCCGGGTTCAACACCGCTGGTGAGATCGACGACGGCGGACCTATCCCCGGTCTCACCCGTACCGCGGTCAGCACCTCGGCCCAGCTGGCCGCCATCGCCGAAGAGTTCAAGAAGAAGAAGGTCGGGGGGAACGCGGCCCTGATGTGGGCTGATGTGACCCCGCAGGGAACCAAGGACCTTTACGCCCGCTCGCTGAAGGATGCTTTCCTCGATCCGAAGCTCGGGCTCAAGCCGTATGTCGACAGGTCCGGACTCAGTTTTCCTTTCGACCCGCGTGGTGGTCCCTCGCTCCTGCGGACCATCAGCGACACGATCTGCGGGGCGAAGACCGATATGATCTTCTACGCTGGCCGCCAGGCGTTCATGCCCACCTTCCTCAGGCTGCTGCGGAGCCGACCCTGCCGATCCACGCCCATCACCGTGGTCACCGGGGACGACGCCCAGGACCAAGATCCGAACGACCCGTCGCTGCACGACCCGGAAGCGCCCATCAAGGTGCTGTTTGTGCCGCTCGCCGATCCCAAGCGGCTCGACCACGAGGACAATCCGCACCGCCAGCTCTACCGCGACTTCCGTAACGAGTTCGTGGCGCCCCACCATGGGGTGACTTTCAGCGCGGCGCATCTCGGCAGTGGGTTGGCGATCTTGGCGTATGACGCGGTGACCGCCGCGGCCACCGCGGTTCAGAAGGCCGCCATCGGCGTGGACCCGTCCCAGCTCAGCCTGCCCTCCGCCGCGGCGGTGCGCGGGCAGCTCTACCTGTTCACCGGCACAAACGTCATCCGCGGCGCCAGCGGCGCCTTCACCCTCGACTCCAGGACCGGGGAACGAGTGAATGTCACCATGCCCACGCCCGTGACTATTCCGTGACCACGACGATGACCGTCAGCGCCACTGCCGCGATGAGGAAGAGCAGAAGCCACCAGAGCGCGGCGGACATTCGGCTGAGCCGTACGCGCTCCAGCTCTCCCGCCTCGGTGAGACGGAGCACCGCCGTACCGATCGTGAACCGATCACCCGGTCGCAGGGTCGCATAGAGAACTGGGCGGCCGTCGATGAACGTTCCCAGGCCGTTACTATGGTCGTGCAGCCGGTAACCTGCGCTCACCTTGCGGACGGTGGCGTGCGCCGGGGCGATTCCCTTCCCGTGGATCACGATGTCGGCCGCGGGGCCGCTGCCCAGTGTGGTGGTCTCACTCAGCGTTCCGAGGGTGGCTGGCAAGATCCCGGTATGTGGCACCGTCGCCTGCGCGGTTGCCGACTGATGCCCCACGAGGCGGCCGAGCAGTTCCATGGTGGTGGGCCGCCGCGCCGGATCCTTGGCGAGGCAGTCGGCGATCAGTGAACGCAGCGGCTCGGATATCACTCCCACGTCGGGGGTCTCGGTCAGGACGCGGTTGATGATGACGGCCACGTTGTTCCCCGCGAACGGCACCTTGCCGGTGGCGGCGAAATACACTGTGCCTGCCCACGCGTGCACGTCGGCGGGGGGACCTACTTCGGCGTCGACCCCTCCCACCTGCTCTGGTGCGAGATAGCCGGGGGTTCCCACGGTCGTGGTGATCGCGGCAGTCGCCTCAAGGGCCCGTGCGACTCCGAAGTCCACGACACGTGGTCCGTCCGGCCCGATGATGACGTTGGCGGGCTTGAGATCCCGGTGGATGACTCCCGCGCCATGGATCGCCGCCAGGGCGGTGGCCGTATAGGTCGCCAGACGCTCAAGCGCAGACCCCGACAGCGGCCCGTGCGTGTCGACGAGCTCCTGCAGGGACGGGCCTTCCACATATTCGCTCACGATGTACGGCTGGTCACGGTCGATGTCGGCGTCGATGACCATCGCCGTGTATGCCCTGGGCACCCGCGATGCCATGGCCACCTCGTCCGCGAACCGCCTGCGTGCCCTCGGGTCGGCTGCCCCCTGCGCATGGATCACCTTGATCGCGACCCGGCCCGCCTCGCCCTGCGCGAGGTAGACCGTCCCCTGACCGCCGACACCCAGGCAGCCGAGCACCTCGTAGGGCCCGATGCGCCGTGGCTCGCCGGTGTTCATTCAGACTCCCAACGTGACCGCGACGACGACGGCGATCGCCGCCAGGACGACGATCAGCACCACGATTCCCCCGTGCCGGCCGCGCGAGCCGTCCCCGACCGCGGACTTCCCCCGCCGCCACGCCTCGCGCAGGTTGGAGTCGGTCTCGACGTAGATGCGTTCGGGAGTGACGAGCCACCGCCACGACTCGCCCGCCGCCCGCCATCGCGCGGTGTCCACCGATTCCGGTGCACCGTCCAGACACTGCCTTATCAGGCGGCGATGCCGCAATGGCAGGACCCTGGCGAGCGCGGCCTCGTCGAGCGACCACGCCTCGACGCTCTCCTGGAGGCACCGCACGACGGCCCAGGCGAACTTGTAATAGTCCGACTCCGGGGTGAATCCGCCTCCACGGGGAAGTTTCCACTGCTCGGGATCGACCTCCGGCAAGGCACCGCGGCCTCCGGCCGATAGGCAGGAGTCGCAGTCCAGCAGGTATACCGCGGGTGCCGGGTCGATGGTGAAGACGGCGTTGCGCAGTTGCAGATCGCCCACCACATAGCCCTGCTCGTGCAGCCACTGCACCGTCGCGAGCAGCTGGCCGAGGACGGCCAGCTTGTAGGGCGGCTCGTAGTAGCGCGTGCCGTAGTGGTCGCGAAGGGCGCTCACCCGTGCGGGCGACCGAGTGAGCTCATCCAGGTGTCGTGGCACGAGCCGGGTGCCAAGCTCGACGAACATCTCCTCGGGAGCGGGTCTGATCAAGATGCCGGTGACCCGGTCGTGCCGGACCGCCGCGACCGGCCACGCACAGCGCCGATCGAGTGTCACGCGGTCCTGTCGGGGAAGTTCACGCCGCCAGCGCACCATGGCGAGCAGAGCGTCCTCGTCCAGCCCCGTCAGCGTCTCCTCGTCGTACCGTTTGAACAGAAACCGGCCAGGGACGCCGCTGACCTCGCACGGCGCCAGGCTGCGAGCCTGACCGCCCGGGCGCAGGTAGTAGACATCGGCGTCCGTGGGGGGCGTCAGATCCGCTTCCTCGACCACATCAGGGGGATTCATACTTCTGCCGCCGCACTCCTGTCACAGGACGGCCGTGTCGTGACGGCCCGCCCACAACGCCAGAACGGTCCGGTCGTCGTCGTAAGTCGACAGATGGAAATCCACATCGCGCAGGAAGCTGCGCAGCGCGGGCGGAGAACGCCACGATGTGACGAGCCGCTGGGCGAGCGCGCTGCCGCCGCCGCCCATGGCCGTCCCGAACCCGTCGCTGCACAGGACGAGCACATCGCCCGGCCCCCAATCGATCTGCCGTTCCCGCAGCTCACCGAGGTCCTCCGGCAGGGCGGACGTGACGTTGCCCGGTCGCTGCCCTTCAGGTGGGAAGATCTCGGTCCACGTCCCGTTATGGAGCCACAGCGCCGGCGAGTCCCCGATGGCCGCGCAGGCGGCGATCCCGCGCCTGCCGTCCGCGGGGACCACCCCGATCGTCAGCGTCGTGGCGGGCGGATCCGATGCTCCGGCGCTGTGTTTGCCAGTGGGTTGGCCGCCGAGCCGGGCGGTGGCACGCATGACCTCCCCGGCGACGGTGGCGAAGGCGGCGTGCCAGCCGAGGTCCGGCGTCAGGGAGAGGTTCGTGGCGGCGCGCACAGCCACCGCGGCGGCGTGTTCGGCGTGCAGCGTGCTACCCAGCCCGTCAGCCACGGCGGCGATGACCCATCGTCCGTCCGCGCTTAGCCGTACGGCGTAGGCATCCTGCAGGGGTTCGCCGCGATATCGATGGCGCCGGCCGCGGATGCTCACGGCGCGGACCGTGGTCTGCGCGAGCATGCCGCCGTCGAGTGCGACGCCCGGGGCGCGCGAGTCCGCCCCGCCCGCCAGCAGGACGGGCAGCGGTTGGGGGAGCGGACCGAGTGGCGTTCTGCCGTCGGCCGCGGTGCGGGTCCTGCGGCCGAGCAGTAACTGCCCGAGGAGTACGGCGCCGCCACCAGCGATGCCGGACAGGATCCACAGCGGCCAGCCCCACGCCGTCCCGCCGCCCTGCCGCGGACTGGGCGTCACGGTCACCGTTACAGTCGGCTCCGGCGACGGACCAGCCTTTGCTCCCACCGGACCGGTTCCGATAACCAGGAGTAATCCCGCCAGCGTCGCCCTGATCATCGCAGCTGCCGCATCCCGCCGGGTCCGCGCAGAACGGCCGTGTTCCTGTTGACCGAGGCGCTGATGCTGTCCGAGACGGCCTGCGCGATGCCGTGCAGCACGGTGGCCGCCCCTGTCGCGATCTCGCCCGCGAAGGCCAGCACTTCGCCCCTGAGGGTGGTGGCGACCCGCCGCAGGGTGTCCTCCTGCACCGTCCCGAATCCGAGCGCCACGATGTACGGCGCCGGGTGAAGGCTCGCCAGCCGGTCGCGCGCGGGGCCCCAGATCTCGACGTCCTGATGGTTTCTGCCAACATACGGCTCGCCGTCTGTGATGAAGAAGACAACCGGCGCCCGCACGTCGAATTGCTTGGACAGCTTCCGGTAATCCTTCTCAATGATCTTCACGAGCTCGCTGAAGACCGCCAGATAATCCGTCTGCCTGCCGGGTTTCAGGGCCGGAACCCTGATCGCGTCGCACGGCCTGGTCAGCGGAAGCACCAGCTCGACCTTGTCGGAGAAGGACACCACGGCGACATGGGCGGCCTCACTGACGCCGGGATCGCCCGCCTCCAGCTCGAAAAGCAGCTCACCCACACAGTTGGAGAGAATCTCGAAGGGGGTGGGCCGCCCATCCTCGCGGGCGGTGTGCATCGAATGCGATACATCGCAGACGATGTAAAAGGGGAAGGCGCGAGGGCGCCCGTTAGCCGGTCTCATCGGCTTTTCATCCTGATGGGGATTACCGGTCTTTGCAAGGTTGCGAACAGAAGGATGATTTCAGCGGGTTTGCGGCCAACAGCCGGTATTGCCATCGCTCGTCCTCGAACCGGCGCACAACCCTTATCCGGCATCCCGACTCGCATGGGTGTGCTCTACCCAGTACTATGCGTTGCATGGAACCCGGCAACACCGAGAAGGCGATGAGTCAACTGCGGCGCGGTGTCCTGGAGTACTGCGTGCTGGCTCTACTTCGAGGCGGTCGGCGCTACGGCGTCGAGCTGCTCCGCGAGCTTGGAGAGGTGGACATCATGGTCACCAGTGAGGGGACCATCTATCCACTGCTATCCAGGTTGCGCCGAGAAGGTCTCGTCGAGACCACGTGGCAGGAGTCGACCAGCGGCCCGCCGCGCAAGTACTACGAACTCACGCCGTCCGGTGCGCGGGCGCTCGACGAGTTCACAGCGGAATGGTCCAGGTTCCACGCCGCTGTCCTGCATTTCCTCTCCAAGAACGAGTCCGGGAACGAGGCGCCCTGAGCCATGACTGAAGATCTGCAGCTTGACGCGATAGCCGAGGAATACCTCTCCGAGATCGAAAGGGCTGCCGCCGCCCTCCCCGCGAACCGCCGAGCCGAGTTACTCGCCGACGTCCGTTCACACATCGTGATCGCTCAGGCCGAGGTCGCGTCCGACTCGCCTGCCGGTATCGACGATCCCGCCGCCATGAGCCGGATCCTCAGCAAGCTAGGTGACCCTGAGGCCATCGTCGCGGCGGCTGTCGCCGACCTTCCCCCTGAGACCCCGGCGAGCTCCACTGCTCGAACCGCTTCCAGGGTGCTAGTGAAGACCGCCGTCATCCTGCTACTCATCGGCGGCATCCTACTCATCGGATGGTTCGTCTTATATTTCCTGTTCGCACCCGGTCAGGCAGGGTGAGGAACGAGCCCTGGATCTTCGATCGCCCCCGACCACGACGCTACCTCGGGCCACCCGTGGCGCTTCATCTGGGCGGCGGCGCGGCCAGAAGCCGGCCGATAGCTTAGAGACGGCGTCGCAGGCCCAATAAAGACCGAAAGCCCAGGCCGTTGACCTGGGCTTTCGTAGCTTGTGGAGCCTAGGAGATTCGAACTCCTGACTTCCTGCTTGCAAACGAAGTTCAACGCATATTGCATCTGGGGCTGATCCTGCTCGGATGGGCCGGGGTGTCCAACGTCGTGCGGGAGTGTCTGCAACGGTGCTCAGGCGTTGTCACTCAGTTTGACACTCAACGCTTTGCCACGGACCCGGGCCGGCGCTCTGCGCCCCCGCTTCTTATCGTTCTCCTCGTGGCATGCATTCGCCAGCTAGTCTCGCTTCGAAGAGATGACCACGCCATGCAACCCAACCCGCACCACGTGTGCGATCTTGGCCATCTCCGAGGAGGGCCGGGGTTTGGGGGCGGAGCCCCATTCCTTCTTCTCACCATCCTCCCGGGATGCTCGTTCGCCGCTTCATCCTTGATCGGTGCCTGTGGGGTGGCGCCTTTCGCCATCTTCGTCGTGGGCGTGTTGAGCCGTGCGGGTGGCGTGTCGTGGCCTTCACTGTGGGCGCTGGGGTGGCGAAAGAGCCGGGGAGGAGAGCGACGCGCTCAAGCCGTACTTGGGCCATCACTACCTGGGTGGTGCCGCTTGCGGCACGCGCGCCGTCGCGGCGGGACCGGCCCCCAAGGCCGCAGCCCGCCGCGAGCGAGCGCGCAGGGGCCGGGCTGCTCGACCGGTGTCTGTCGCGGCGGGGTGCGTGTCTGCGATGGGGCCGGCGGTGATGGGGCTGGGCAGGCTGACGCTCGGTCCTCCTGGTAGTCATCATCCCGAGCTGGTGGAGGTCAGGTGAGCCTCCGTCCTGAGACATCGTCTCAGCTCCGACGATTTTCCCCCGGACTCCGGTGGAAGCCCTGGGCCCGCATGCCGGCTACTTCCCGATCTTCACCGTTGCGGGGAACATCCAGCACATCCCTCCCATGACCCGATCAGCCCCACTGGTGTACGGCTCCGGATTCGATCATCGATCCCGAACGCGCCAGGCTCGGAGCAGGAAATTCATCAGCCCTTGCGGCCGTGATCACGTGGCAAGCGCTGCTGAGCCGGTATTCCCGAACAATAGGGAGTCCCAGCCGTCCGCCAATGACCGTGCCCACGGCAAAGCAGCCGTATCCGATGAGCATCGACTGTGGCTTCATAAGTCCAGATGTGGGCCAAGCCGCGTAGACGCCCCGCTGACGGCGATCTCACCATGGGGGGTGAGAAGCACAGTCGACACGGAGAGGAGCCCGTCAGCCCTGCACGGCCGATTAGGGACAGGAGGCCACGGAATGAACCGGAAACCGTCTCTGACACTGCTCGGTTCAGCGCTCCTTACGGCCCTTGCGGCCGGACTTCCCGCAACAGTCGGAGGCCGACTCGACCGCAACTGGTGCTACGCGAACCTCGGTAGTAACGACGACGAGCACCTCTGAGGCGCTCACCACAGCAACCGCAACCCAGCTCGAGCAGCCGCCGCGCCGGCGCCGCGAATACAAGCGAGGATATACGGACGGCTACGAGAGAGGCTTCGCAAAGGCCTACGAGACGAGTTGCGGCGAGTGTCGCCGGCCACCGTCATGATGGTGGCAAGTGACAGGCGAGGCGCCGCGAGAGGAGCGCGGGGGAACCGCCGCGTACTTGGAGGGCTTTAGAGACGGCTTCCAGCGAGGATGGGACGACGTCTGCGGCTAGAGCCAGAAAGAGCGAGGGCAAGCAGTGCGCGGGCCTGGGCGCCTACGTGGCGCACGAGGGCACGGACTGTACTGTCCGCGCCCTCGCGCAACGCCGGAGGGCCCACGCCTGGGGTCGGGAGCAAGAAGTCGCAGGATCAAATCCTGCCGCTCCGACGCTGTCCTGCCGGAGTCCCGGCAGCGCAAAGGGCTTACTCGAAGACGACATCGAGTCAAACTTTCCAAGCCTAATTCATGCGTTATATGGCTATTTGTCTTAGGGCGTCCGGGTAGTTTCTGCTTCACGGGGACAGTCTCCCGGAAGGAGCAGCTTATGCTCGGAAATCGCTCATTCGGCATTCTCGGAGCGGCACTCGTCGCCTTCCTCGCAGTCCCTCAGGGCCTCGCCTCGGCGGTCTCCGCCGCCCCGTCCCAAGCGCGTCCAGCCGTCGCAGCCCTGTCGGCACAGCTGGATCTCTGCGACCACAAGGGCAGCGGCTGCCAGAAGGGCTACGAGGACGGCCTCGCCGATGGCCGCCGCTGCATAGCCGCACGTCCGGGGCATTCTCCGAACGCGGGCGAGCAGGACTACGGATATGGCTACACCGCTGGTCACCAAAGGGGTTGGGGAGAATTCGAGTGCGGTGACGAAAATGGAAACAACGGTGAGGAGAACGGCGACGAGAACGGCGACTACGAGAACGGCGACTACGAGAACGGCGACTACGAGAACGGCGACTACGAAAACCATCTAGAAGAGTCCAGCTGAGAGAGGCGGGCGAGGCGCAAGGTGCCTGCGACGCGGCGGCATTCCAGCCCTGCGTGAAGTCTCACCTCAGAGAACGAGGGCGCGGACACACCAGTCCGCGCCCTCGTGCAATGCCGTGAACTTAGATGATCGTGGTGCCGCTATGATCGCCTCGCTGACGGTGGGCTACACGCCGGCCGGGAAGCGCATCGTCAAGCACGGCAGCGGCAAAACCAAGACCGAGGCTAAGAACAAGCTCAAGGAGATCATAAGGGACTACGAAGACGGGCTCGCCGTCGCACCGCACGACTACACCGTCGCCGACGCGGTGACGTATTGGCTTGAACACGCCCTCGCAACCGCGACGAAGACACGGTGGAGCTCTACACCGGGTTCGCACGGCTGCAGGAGTCGAGACCCTGCGCTCGTACCGGAACCGTGACGGCGGCTTCTGGGTGGTTGCCACCGATCCTCTCGCGGCCGACCAGGCATTGACCGGCAGCATGTCCGCCGACCAGATCCGAGCCGCTGCGCTCCTCAGCGACGGCGCGGCTCGCCTCGTCGACCGCTTCCATCTCACCACCTGGAGAGAAGCCCTCGACCTCGTGGACCAGCACGGCCCGGCAGAACTCATCTCCAGAGTTCGTGCCGCTGAGCGTTCCGATCTGCGCGGTGAACGCTGGCCTCGCGGCAAGACCTTCGATGACGCTTCGGTGGTGCATCTTGGTTTTGTGCTCGATGCTGCGGCCCGATCGGTCAGTTAGGAGGGCATCGGAGGGGTTGTGATCCGACCTGGCTCACTCGTAGGCGAGTTGTGTTTCGCGGCCCAAGCGAGGATCTCGTCGGTCTTCGTGCGTGGTGCCTGGTCTGCCCCCGCGGCGACGGCATCCGGGCCGACTTCTATCGGCCACACGACCATGAGATAGAACTCGAAGGGCTTCTTTGCTATGCCGTCGTAGTTGATGTTCCGTCATCGGGCATGCACCCTCATCCCATATCTTCCGGGACCCTGTGGCGTGAGAGTCGGGAAGTTTTCCGGTGGCCCGTCCATCAGGCCCGACAAGTGCATGTCACCGGTGCGGGAGATCAGTTCCACCTCTTCGACTTCCTCCCAGCACTCGATGTCCACTGGAGGGGGTGAAGCGGTGGCCAACTTACTCCAGAAGTCAAGCTTGGGTGGCGTAATCGTCGACGCGCCGGGTGATGGTCTTGGGCGCCACCCGGAGTTCGCGTGGCGCTTTGGGCTGGTCGGCAGCGGTGAGCGGGACAAGAAACCAGTTGCAGATCGCCCTCACTGCGTATCGGTCAGATCGGAGCGGCGGTGAGGAGATGCTGGATCAGCGACCGGAGTATCGACATCGCGGAACGGGTATCCCGTGCGTCGCACAACATGACCGGCGCGCGCGAGTCGAGTTCGAGTGCGGCTCGCACCTCTTCCGGTTCATAGGGGAACGCATCGTCGAATACGTTGACCGCGACGAGGAATGGGATGCCCCGATTCTCGAAGAAGTCGACGGCGGCGAAACATTCCTGCAGCCGACGGGTATCGGCCAGCACAACGGCACCGAGCGCTCCTGCGGATAACTCGTTCCACATGAACCAGAAGCGCTCCTGCCCAGGCGTTCCGAACAGGTAGAGCACGATATTATGCTGGTGGATGGTAATACGGCCGAAGTCAAATGCAACTGTGGTTGTGGATTTGTCCTCTGTCCTGCTGAGATTGTCGATACCCATGCTGGCCGCAGTGATGAGTTCTTCCGTATTCAGTGGCTCGATCTCGCTCGTCGCGCCGACGAAGGTCGTCTTTCCGACGCCGAATCCACCAGCGACCAGAATCTTGACCTGGGTGGGTAACACCTCAGATTTGTTGTAAACCATCGAGCAGCTTCTCCAAGAGAACTCGGTCGGTGACGTGGCTGGACGAAGAAGACGATGCCCAGGTGGCTATGGCTCCGCAGTCCACCAGATCCGCGAGGAGGACCTTGGTGACCATCACAGGGAGTCGTATGTTCGCCGCCACCTCCGCGACCGAGACCGGCGTGCGGCACAGTTCGAGAACCTTGACATGTTCCGGATCCACGTCCGGGCTGGCCCGACCTGTGGTGACCACCAATGAGAGCATATCCAGTTCCACAGTCGGGCGGGTGCGGCCCGCGTTCACTGTGTAAGGGCGAATCAGAGGGCCGGCTTCGTCATCAAGCCATATTTCGTCGTCACCGGCCATGTTCATCGGTTCCTGTCACCAGAACCAGCTGCCGGCGGGCGGATCGCTGTGTCCAGGAAGGGACGGACGGCTTTGATCAGCCGAGCCATCTCAAGACCGACGACACCCGGGTCGGCATTTCCCCCCGCCAGCACCGCGATAACCGAGTTGTGGCCGGCCCACGAAATGAACAGTCGGCTGGACTTAAGTTCGGTCACGACCTGGCGGACTTCGTTGCCGCCGTCGAATTTGGCACAGGCGCTCCGTGCCATGGAAAAAAATCCGGAGGCGAGTGCCGCGAGATATTCTGAGCTGTCGCGGTCCAGACCGTGGGCGGCTTTCACCAGCCCGTCGGAGGACAGCAGCACACTGCCACGAATGGCAGGGACCTCCTGGGACAGCCCCTTCAGCAGCCAGGCGAGATCCGAAGTCTTGTTTGACGAGACGGCGCTCAATGGACGCTCCTTCTAGGTTTGTAATGTTCTAAAGATCGGTGTTACCAGTCCCGTCTTTAACGTCTTCGTCCTGACCACTGCGCATCCCCTTCATGAATGACGCCATCAGCCCGTGATCGAGGTCGAGGTCCGTATCGTCATCCAGGGTTGCGGGAGTGTTGAGAAGCTCGGGCGCCATGCTCGCCTGAGGGCGACGTTTCGGCAGTTCCGGACGTCGGCCGGTACCTCTTGGAGGACCGAAGTCGGTCCGCTTCTCCGTTTGCCGGGCGGACGCGCCGGCGCTCTGCTTCCTCCAAGCCTCGGACGGGTCGTCAGGGCGGGCACCGGCATCGTGGCCGCTCAGCGCTGGTGTGTCCTGCCTGGAACCGGAGGAAGGCCTCGGCGAGAAAAGCGAGCCTGGCGTACTGGCCGACGGGGCGGGCTTGGGTTTCGCGGGCTCGGGGGACGTTGCCTGTCGTACGCCGGTCTCCCGCGGTTCTGAACTGATCAACTCATTCGGGATCACGACGATGGCCTGGGTGCCGCCGTAGATGTTGGTCTGCACCCTGACAACGACTTTGTGCCGACGTGAGAGGGCGGATACCACGAGCAGTCCGATACGGCCGTCCTGCACCAGTTCGTCGACGTCGACTCGTTCCGGAGCGGTGAGAAGGTCGTTCAGCCGACGCTGGGTTTCTCGGGGAATGCCGAGGCCGCGGTCCTCGATCTCGATGGCCAAGCCGGCAGTTACGGCTTCTGCGCGGAGGACCACTTGCGTGTGCGGCGGCGAGAACTTAGTGGCGTTCTCGACAAGCTCGGCGACCAGATGGATGATGTCCGCGGCTGCGCCGCCGTCCACGACCCCTTCGACCGGCGGCACCACTTTGACCCGGCTGTAGTGCTCGACCTCGGCGATGGCCGAGCGCAGAATTTCGTACGTGGCTACCGGCCTGCTCCACTGGCGCCGCGAGACGGCCCCACCGATCACAGCGAGGCTTTCGGCCTGTCGGCGCAGGCGAGTACTGAGGTGATCGACCCTGAACAGGCCCTTGAGCAGTTCGGGATCCTCGACCTGGTTCTCCAGCTCGTCGAGTCCCTTCATCGCCCGATGGGACAATGACTGCATTCGCAGAGCAAGGTTGACGAAGATCTCGACTCGCTGTGTGGGACGGCCACTGGGTTTCCGGCTCGCCGCGTTGATCACCGCGTTCCAGGCCTCGTTCTGAGCTTTCTGGAATTCTTGCGCAAGGTGCGCGATGGGGTCGCCGGTTGCTACAGGCCGGAAGTCGACGCCCCGTCGTGCGGGAACCTCGCCGGCCGTGATCCGCTCTGCCAGGCCTTGCAGTTCTTGCCGGCTGCGGGACACTAAGACACCCAGGTCGCCGAGCCGGGGCTCCAAGTCCTTGAGGCGGGAGGCCGCACGACCGGATATCTGACGCTCCCGCCGAGTCGCCTTGTCCGCCGCGACGACCGCGACGAGCATGAGGGCCACCGCTCCCCCCGCAATGACGGCCAGTGTCGGCCAAGCCTGCGGTGACGAGGGTCCCGCCATGGTCAGCACCGTCACGGCGATCAGCCCCAGGCACGCCATAAGGGCTGCTGGAAGGATGGAAATGCACAGATGGAAGGCATGAACGTTGATCGGACGACGTTTAGCGCGGCCGCGTGACCTGCCACGGCTTCCGGCGTCTTGGCGTTCGGGGGCGGTGGGAGGCACGGGAGGCGCAGACATCGGGAGTCCTTGGCACAAGGGTGATAGGTCAACACGGGTCACCCTACTGAGTCAATCAGCACAATATCGATCCCTGCGGCCACTTAAAGTGATGCGGCATTCGGTCAGCAGGGGGACAGCGCTTGCGGTTGATGCGGGAGTCCGCGGCCGGACTGCAGCCCGCGGCGAGCCCCAAGCATGGACGGCGTCGGCACCAGGTGCTGGGTACCGCGTCGTTCTCCGCTCGAGGCGGTTACCAGGCGATGGAGCGCCCGTCCGGCGACGTCCGCACCGTTATCGAAGGCACAGGCTCATATGGCCCCTTGTCTGCTGCGCAACCTGCAGCAGACAAGGGGCCGAGGTCGTGGAGGTTGACCGGCCCCGATCGGTCCGTTCGCCGCCGCCGTTCCGTGACCACCTTGCTATCCTCCGAGCGGGATGGCCGCAATCCGACAGGAACGGCCAGGTAAGCAGACAGGAGCCTGTGATGAGCCTTCCCTCCGCCTTCCGCCTAGTGACTCCCATAGACGAGGAAGCGCCCCGCCGCGCTGCCCTGCTCCAGGAACTGGGCATCCGGGAGGAGCCTGACCCTGAGTTTGACGAGTTCGCCCGGGCCCTGGCCCAGGAGCTAGAGGCGCCATTCGCCATGGTCAACATCATCGGCCCAGAACGGCAGTATTTCGCCGGATTGTATCCTTCCTCGCGCGACCGGGGCGTCGACCCGGAGACGGATCCGTTCCGGACGATGGCCTGCGACCACGGTTACTGCATGTACGTGGTGACGAGGAAACATGCGATGGCGTTGGACGAAGTGATGGACTATCACCGCTTCGCCAACAATCCGGTGGTGGACGAGATCGGGGTTCGCGCCTACCTGGGCGCCCCGTTGATCGACGGGGCGGAGACCTTGGGCACCATCTGTGTCGTGGACACCAAGCCCCACGATTGGGGCACCCAGGGGGTCGCGTTCATCAAGGCCCGGGCCGCAGAGCTTGTGGAGAGGATCCATCAGCGGGCTCGTCTGCTGAAGAGGCCCAGATAACCTCGGGATGCCGCTTCTCAGAAACGTGAGCGGTCAATGTCAGTCTGCCAGTGGGGCTCAGGAGAACCGGTCTCCAGACGGAACTCTGCCGTCGGGGAAGATTATCGCGCTGTGGGACATCGCCCATCCGTCCATCGACACAAGGGGTGTCGGTCGCGAGCTATCGGCACTGGTGCTCGAGCGGGTGACATGCGTGCCCATGCTCAGCAAGCGAAGATCGATGGCATTACCGAATCTGTGATCTTCTGGGCCACCCGTCGACCGCGAGGCCAAGGCCAGGGCCCTGCTGGCGGGGCAGACAATCCCCACGGACCCTCACGGCGCGATCAGTCTCACCCGGTTCGCCGCACACTGGCCTGGCACATCGCCCGCCGCCCCGGCGGACTGATCGCCGGCTTGATAGGTGATTTCCAGCGGCGTGTCGGCCGGCACGAACGCGTGCCGGGGCACGGTGCGGAACGCTGCCTCGACCGGGGCCGACCTGATGTGCCCGGTCGCGATGGGCTCGTCTGCGAACTTGTCCCTCAGTTCAGCGGCCTGTGTCTGGTCGAGGGTCTCGTCATTCACAGATTGCCATGCCCGCGTACAGGTGAGGTGTGTCGGCGTCGTCGACGGCCAACGTGACGTCGTCCGGATCATTGGCAAGTGGCATACGTCTTGACCAGACCAGGGGGCAGCAGCGCATACAGCAGTCCGACAGATGAGAACCGTCTGCCATGGTGGTGTCGGCGACCATGAAAGAAGAAGGCTCCTGACCCTCGCGTTTGCGTTGGTCAGGAGCTTCTTCCTGCTGATGGTGGCCCTTCAGAATCCACTCTGGAGGACAGAAAGCGCCCAGCTCAGGACCGCATCACCCGCCGGTGACCGGGCGGCTGAGATACGGGAAGTGGTCGAGCAGGATGCCGGTTGCGTCCTTATAGGTCAACCCCATGGTGAGTTCTTCGTTCAGCACCAGGTCATACATGGAATCTGGGGCGCATTCGGTGATGCCCTTACCGTTCTGAATCTCTTTGTTCCAGGGGTCCCACAGCGCGGAGGTGCCCACCTTGAAGCGCAAGACGTCGGGCAGGAGCGTGTCCGCGACGTACGCGCCGTACGCCTTCGGGGTGGCCTTGCCGTGCGGTGGATCGTCGAAGGTCTTTCGTGCCGCGACGACGGCGGCCGTGGCGTCCCGTACCTGACCCCAGAACCCTGAGGCGGGATCGCTGCCAGGGTTCTTGGGCCTGCCGTTCAGGTGGTCCTTGGGATGACTGGCGTTGAAATCCATGCCGGCGGAGCCGCCGGAGAAGTCCCATATGAAGCCGACAAGGGGGCCTGCGGCGTGCTGAAGTTGATGCCACACGCCATGCTCCTTGACCGAGGTGTTTCCCCAGTACCCAATGGTTCCCGAGCCGGTGATCGAGCTGGGCACCTCAAGGACGATCGCGCTGACGTTGGTGTTTTGGAAAGCGTTCTGGGCAGGATAAAGCGCGGTGTAACTGGGATTCGTGCCTGTTGACAACGCGGCCCGCGTCGCCACGGTGAACCGCGGGTCGTTGAAGAACGGCTCACCGCGCTCCCCGGCGAAGAGCTTGATTCCGTTCGTGCAGGTGACAACCTGCCCCAGCCTCGCTTCGTCCGGTGTAATGACCTTGCCCGTGGCGTCGCGGTCACGGGCAGCGTGACCGGTGAGCTGTTCAACCTTTACAGCGTCGCCGCCTGGAAAAGTAACGCGCCAGGTGAAGTCTTCGAGGTAATCAAGCGGACTGCTCGTGTCGACCTTGAACTCATAATAAACTTCAGGATCGAATCCCGAGCTCTGCAGCGGCGAGACGTTGATCACGAACACTGTGCCGTCGTCGCCGGCGAAGCAATAGACATCAGTGATATCCCGCTGCGACTCCGGGATGTCAGTGTGGTGAGACATTATGCGGCTCCTCTAGTGGATGGGGGTATGCGGGAAGACGGGGTTGTGGGAGAACGGTTCGAGAGCAAGAGTGAAGAACTTGCTCATAAAGCCGACATCCTTGGTGGCGCCAAACTCGCCGACGAACAGCAGGTAGGGGAGCTCGCGGTGATCCCACGTCACGCGAGTGGCCTGCCCTTCCCGACTGATGAGCTCGTACCAGCCGTTGTCAAAGCCGCTGAGGACCGCGACACGCGACGGTGCTCCATGTTCTGGAATGATCGACGCGTCGACCATCGTGCCATCCAGGGCCGACATTTGAGGCCAGGCACACGCCGTTCGCGCGAGTTGTGGACTGGTGAAGTAGTACTCGACGGGAGTGGTTTTGACCCCCCTCGGCAGCAGCAGTCGGGCGCCGGGGCTGAGAAATGGGCCGTGCCACCGCCGCGCGCCGCCGCGCACAATCGTTTGGGCAGCTGTGCCTGCGCCCGACGATCGGGCGCGAGTGGCGGCTGAAGCGGTGCCGACGGGAGCGCCCAGAGCCACGATGAAGGGGGAAGCGGCGAGTCCGGCGAGAATGCCACGCCGTTTCAACATGCGCCCGCCGATGCTGTCCGTGACTCCGGCATAACGTTGAATTTCGGGATCATTGATTTGCGTCTGACCATGTTTCGACACACCTTTACTAGGTAATTCGGATCAGCATGCCTGGATCCTGAACAGGGACTGCTCGAGCCTTCTGTAGTATGGCGACGGTGTTGCTGGGGTGGAATGACTCAGCAATGGGCCGTGCGCTGGCCTTTATGAGGCGTGGGCAACAAATCAATCGTGGGCCTCAAATGGGCGCGACCATGCTGTCCACGAGCTTCCACGGAGTCCTCCACAAGGGAGGTTCGTGGCGCTCGGCGGAATGATGATCAACTTGATGGCCAGGGAACCGGTCGGGCCGGAGGGGTTGGGCGGTGCATCATCTACACTCCGTGCTCTTCCAGTCACTTCAGGCGCTCCCGTCGGAAAATGATCGTCAGTAAGTCATGGCGAGTCTGTAACGGATGTATGTCGATTCCGTATCGGTGAGTGCGGGCGGAGCTCCGGCGACATGCCACCGGACGGCCCGAGTGTCGGTTTCCGGGAGTGAACGGTACGGCGAGGCGGCCCGCGCGTCGTTGTTCGCCCCGGCAACCCGAAACAGGCGCGGCAGGGATGGCCAGAAGGGGCCGCCGTTGGCTGCATGACCGCGCAAAGCGATCTTCTCAGACACGCTCTCGATCACGCTGTGACCAGCAAGCCTCCACACGAGGCTGAAATAAACTCACTGTTTGGGAGGGTGTCGAGGGTGTCCTGTGACAGGCAGCTGCCCCGTTTCGGGATCTCCGAAGGTCTCGCGGGGCAGACGCGACGCCTACTCCATCCACGTTGCGCGAAGTGGCGCGCAGGCTTGACGCCCTCGCACGCGGCGCGCTCACCAAGAAGCCATCGGGCGCGTAACGGGCACGACCCCAAAACCAGGCCCCAGAAAGATCGAAAGCCCAGGCCGTTGACCTGGGCTTTCGTGTGAGTGGAGCCTAGGAGATTCGAACTCCTGACTTCCTGCTTGCAAACGGGAGCCAGGTACCACCTGAAGCCCGCGTTGCCCAGTTCAGAGAGCAGTTCCCGAGTGGCAGGGTGTGATCGTGTAAGACCTCGTTGCTGTACTTCTCTGCTGTACAGCGCTGAGCACACGGCAGGACGCCCACAACTGATCCGTAGCATGGTCAGCGGCGTGGCGTATTACCGGCTGCGCCCCCACTTGAATCGTGATCAATGCGTGTGCATCGCGAGACGGTCGGATCAGATGCTTGCGGTGTGGATATGTGCAACGCGAGTGCCTTACCCGCCCCCGAAGGGCGGCTTGCCGAGCGGGTGGTCGCGCCGCAGTGACGATCACGATTGCATCGAGTCGTCAGGCGTGGGCGGCAGACCCGAGATGCACTTCGAATTCAAAGCAAGTAGGATCATGGGGTGAGTGACCCGGCACCTGGCCTCAATTCGGAGCAACTCGGTGCGTACTTCGCTCTGATGGAGGTCAGCAGTCTTCTTCAGTACGCGGTGGACGAGCACCTGCGCGCCGACGGTGACCTCAGTTACGTGCAGTTCCAGATCCTGGCGCGGCTGGTGGACGCCCCCGAGGGCAAGCTGCGGATGACGGATCTGGCCGACGGTGTCGTGTACAGCCGCAGCGGGCTCACCTACCAGGCGGGATTGCTGGACAAACGCGGCCTGATCACCCGCTCACCGTCGCCGGACGACGAGCGCAGTGTCATGGTGACTGTCACCGACGCCGGCCGGGACCTGATCGCCCACGTGCTTCCCGGGCATGTCGACCGCGTCCGGCAGTTGCTGTTCGAACCGATGACCGGCAAGGACCTCACCGCCCTCAGCACCGTTCTCGGTCGTGTCCGCGATCACATGCGCGCCACCCCGCCACGGTCCGCCAAACCCCGCGCCGGACGCAACCGAACCGACTGAAGGGCGGAGGGAGGGATGGACCGAGCACTGCTGGCGGACTTTCTCCGGGCACGGCGGGCGAGGCTGCAGCCGGAGGACGTCGGGCTTCCCCGTGGCTCACGGCGTCGTACGGGCGGACTGCGGCGCGAGGAGATCGCGGTGCTGGCCGGCATGTCGGCCGATTACTACAGCCGGCTCGAGCAGCAGCGCGGTCCGATGCCGTCCGAGCAGATGCTCGCCGCCCTGGCGCGGGCGCTGAACCTCAGTCCGAGTGAGCGGGAGCACTTGTTCGCCCTCGGCGGGCACTCGGCTCCGCGGCGCTCCTTGCGCGACGAGCAGGTCAGTCCGGCCATGAGGCGCATCGTCGAGCGTCTCTCGGACACGCCCGCGATCGTGTTGTCCCGGTTCGGCGAGGCGCTGTTGCAGAACCAGTCGGCGGTTGCCCTGCTCGGCGACTACACCCGGTTCAACGGCATGTCCCGCTACCTGGTCTACCGCTGGTTCACCGACCCGGCGCAGCGCGCCCTCTATCCCCCCGAGGACCATGCCCTCCGCGGCCGGGTCTTCACCGCGGAGATCCGGGCGGCGTACACGGCCGACCCTACGGGCACAGCCGGCGAGATCGTCGACGCGCTGCTGGCGGTCAGCCCCGAGTTCGCCGAGGTCTGGCGGCGGCACGAGGTGGATGTCACCCACCACCACGATCTGAAGCGCTACCGGCATCCGGAACTGGGCGAGCTGGAGCTCTACGGCCAGCGGCTGGTGGATCCCGACGAGGGCCAGGAGTTGCTGGTCTTCCTGGCGCAGCCCGGCTCACCGAGCGACGAGAAGCTCCAGCGCCTGATCATGATGAGCTGAGCCCGCCCCGTTATCCACGGACTGTTTGTCCGTGGATAACGGTGACATTCACCCGGCTTCCGGTTCGCGCCATGCTTGATGGGTCGGACCGGGAAGGTGGTGAGCAACGTGGACCGGGAACTTCTGGAGCACTTTCTCCGGGCGCGCCACAATGAGATTGGGGGCGATCATGCCGGCCCGGTCATGACGCGCATCGTCGAGCGTCTGCCGGACTATCCCGCGATGGTGTTCTCCCGCTGCGGCGAGGTGCTGTTGCAGACTCGTCCGGCGATTGTTCTGTTCGGCGACTACACCCGGTTCGGCGGAACGTCGCGCTATTTGGTCGACCGCTGGTTCGCCGACCCGGCGGCGCGCGAGCGCTACCTCGTCGAGGTGGGCGTCACCGGTCACCGGCACCTCCGACGCTACCGGCATGCCGACCTGGGAGAGCTGGAGCTATGCCGACAGCTTCTGGTGGATCCCGTGGAGCACCAGATGCTGGTGGTCTTCATGGCCGTCCCGGGCTCTCCAAGCGACGAGAAGCTCCGCCGCCTGACAGTCGCGGGCGACTAGGCCCCGGCGACTGTCGGTCGGCTCACACCGTACAAAAGTTGCTTCGAATTCGAAGCGTGCTATGGTTACGAAGTGCTTCGAAAACGAAGCATCTCACGATGGAAGAGACGAGGGCTTGTGATGAAGGCAGTGCGTTTCCACGAGTACGGCGACCCGAGCGTCCTGCGTTACGAGGACGTCGAGCAGCCCGTCCCGGGCGCCGGGCAGGTGTTGATCCGGGTCGCCGCGACGTCGTTCAATGGGGTCGACGGCAACATCCGCGCCGGTTTCATGCAGGGTCCGATCCCGGTGACGCTGCCGCACACGCCGGGCATCGACGTGTCCGGCACGATCGCGGCGCTGGGCGAGGGCGTGACCGGCATCCAGTTCGGTGACCAGGTCGTAGGGTTCCTGCCGATGGCGGCCGATGGCGCGGCCGCGGAGTACGTCGTCGCTCCGGCCGAGATTCTCGCTCCGGCGCCGACCAGCATCTCCTTGGCCGACGCCGCCGCGCTACCCATCGTGGGTCTCACCGCGTGGCAGGCGCTGTTCGACCACGCGAAGCTGGCGGCCGGCCAGCGCGTGCTGATCAACGGCGCGGGCGGCGCCGTCGGGGGCCACGCCGTTCAGCTGGCCAAGAACGCCGGCGCGTACGTGATCGCCACGGCTAGCCCCCGCAGCATCGAGCAGGTCAAGGCCACGGGTGCCGATGAGGTCATCGACCACACCACCACCGAGGTGGCCGCGGCGGTGAGCGAGCCGGTCGACGTCGTGCTCAACCTCGCCCCGATCAACCCGGCGCAGTTGGCCGCACTGCTCACCCTGATCCGTCCCGGCGGAGTGCTGGTGAACACCACGGTGTGGATGCCCGCCCCCAGCGACGAGCAGCGCGGCGTACGCGGCATCGACCTGTTCGTCCGCAGCGACGCCACCCAGCTGTCCCGCCTGGTCGCGCTAATCGACTCCGGCGAGCTGCACGTCGACGTCGCCCAGCAGGTCCCCCTCCCGGAGCTGTCGGCCGTGCACGCCCAGGCCGCCGCGGGTGCGCTGCCCGGCAAGACCGTCATCGTCGCCCCCACCGCCTGACGCCGCCCAATGAGGCCGACCCGGCCACCTTCGAAGCACAACCCATGACAGGAGAAACCTCGATGTCTCACGACAATGTGATCACGGTGCTCGGCGCGACCGGCACGCAAGGCGGCGCGGTCGCGCGGGCGCTGCTGACCGACGGCGAATTCACGGTACGGGCGGTGACGCGCAACGCCGCGTCGCCCAAGGCGCAGACTCTGGCCGGGCTCGGCGCCCACGTGGTGGAGGCGACCCTCACCGACGAGGGCAGCCTTCGCCGGGCATTCGACGGGGCATACGGCGCGTTCCTGGTTACGCCGTACTGGGAGCACCGTTCGCCCACCCGGGAACTGGCCGAGGTGGAGAACCTCATCAGCGCGGCCCAGGCCGCCGCCCTGCGGCACGTCGTGTGGTCGACGCTCGAGGACACCCGCGAGGCGATCGCGGCCGATGACACCCGGATGCCGTTCATCGGCGACGGCTACCGGGTGCCGCACTTCGACTTGAAGGGAGGGGCCGCCGACGCCCTGTTCGCCAAGTCCGGCCTGCCCACGACGTACATGCTGATGTCCTTCTACTGGGACAACCTGCTCGGCCTGGCCAAGCCACAACGCGACCCGGACGGGACGCTGGCCTTCCATCTCCCGCTCGGCGACACGGCCATCGCGGGCGTCGCCTCCGACGACATCGGCCGGCTGGCGCTGCGCGTGCTGCGCCAGCCGTCGCAGACGATCGGCGCCACGGTTCCCGTGGTCGGCGAGTACCTGACCGGCGAGCAGATGGCGGCGGCGCTCAGCACGGTCCTCGGTGAGCCGGTGGCCTACCGCCCACCCACCCACGACCAGTTCCGCAGCGTCGGCTTCCCCGGCGCGGACGAGCTGGGAAACATGTTCCAGTACTACACCGAGTTTCCCGGGTCCTATCTCGGCCGCCGCGACCTCGACATCGCACGCGCGTTCAACCCCGATCCGCTCACCCTGACCGACTTCCTGGCCGCGCATCGTGCCGAACTCGCGGCCTGACCGACTTCCTGGCGACTCGGAGGAGCCCCGATGACCAGCACCGACCTCACCCCGTCCGCCCGCCCGGAACCGCCAACTATGCGCAGGCGGGCGCCTCCTTCCAGCTCGCGGCGCCGGTCGACCCGGCCGGGGCGTTCACTGCCCGCTCGATCGACGACGTCGTCCGCGCCGTCGCCACCGCGCGGTCCGCGCGACCCCGGCAGCCTCATCCTCGTCGTGACGAGCGCAGCGCATACGGCACAAATGATTAATCACGCATCGCGACACCAAAGGATATCGACATGAGGACGCCAATACTTATCAGCTCAACGGACGACACCGTCTCGATCACGGTCCAACAGCGAAGCTCGGTGGCCCCCAGCAAAGCTTTCCGAATGATCGTCCCAATCGACCTCACGTCCGTCTTCCACCGGGTGGCACCATTCCCCGGTGTCAAGAGCGTGGCGAACCAGACCGAAGAATGGGATCACGTCGGTCCGACCAGGAACCCTCAGTTCGACGACGGATCGCAAGTCGACGAACAGTTGACCGAATACACCGAAGGTTCAAGTTTCGCATATCAACTGACGGGGTTCACTAATGTCCTTTCCCGCCTCGCCGCCGGCGTCAGAGGTGAATGGAACTTCAATCCCGACGGCGATGGCACGCTCCTCCGATGGACTTACGAGTTCAAGCCGCTTCCGGGACGTCGCTGGATTCTCGCCGGCCCGTTCGCGCCCCTGTGGCGCCGATACATGGTCGCCGCCCTTGCGCGCTGCGTGCGAGCGGTCGAAGCGGCACAAGGCAACTCGTAGGCGACCCCAGGATCCCGCTTCGCCGACCGGCGAATGCCGGTTCCCGAAGTCCTCGGCGTCACCGCCGCCGCATCCGTGCTCGCCGCGGTGGCCGGCCACCCCCGCCGCATCAGGGACCGCGGGAGCAGCAAACCTGCTGCTGGTGGTCTGGGTGCCGCTCTACCTGCGCACAAGTGCACCCATCAACCGCCGGCTCACCGCGGCCGCCGACACCCACGAAACTCCCGCCGACGCCCGCACCTGGCAACGGGACTGGGACTGGGGCTGCGACTGGGACCGCATCATCGTGCCCAGAGCCGTCCTGCAGAGCCAGCCTGGCCGTCCTCGCCTGAACAAATTAGGTGTAAGCCTCATCAGCTAACCGGTGTCATCCGGCACCTCGGCGTCAGTAACTCGACCGCGGACCAGATCGCCGAGGCACAGGCCATCGCGCCGATCATGTGCGTGTAGAACAGGTACGGCCTCGCCCACCGCCACGAGACGCGCTCATCGGCCGGCTCGCCTCCGAGAACATCGCCTACGTGCCCTTCTTCCCGCTGGGTGGTTTCACACCGCTGCAGAGCACTCCCATGGCCGTCGGTTCCTGCTCGGACATGGGAGTGCCCTTCGCGGTGATCTGTCCCGGTCGGATCGGGCCAGCGTAGCCGCACCAATGGCGGGGACGCGGGCGGATCCGACGGAGTCGTCCTTGGTCAGCCGGGCATGTGCCAGCGGTGGAAGATCCGTTCGTCCGCACCGGGGACGGCATTGGCGTGTATGCCCATCCCGCCGTTCCTGACGGCACTCATGTCCGATCAGCTCAAGCGAGTCGATCGGAAGATGTGCGACTGCGGAACGCACCGGGGCGACTATGTGTTCCGGCCACCGGGCGGCTTCCACTGGGGTCGCAGCAACTTCGCCAACCGGCTGTTCCGTCCCGCGACGGACGGGCAGCTGGTGGCGAAGGGGCCACGAGTCCGACACAGGATCATGCTAGACGTTGACGGCCGCCAGGTGGTGCGCCGCGGTAGGCAGACGATACAGGCACTGGAGGACCGGGCGGCGGAGGTGTGGCTACCGGTCGTCGAGGGCCTGACGCCCCATGACCTGAAGCACTCGCACAAGGTGTGGATGGACGAGGACCTGATCCCGGACGTGGCGCAGGCGGAGCGACTTGCCCACTCCATCGCGTCGATCAAGGGCAGGGCCGCGCACATCTCGGACCGCTACTCGCACGTGTCGGAGCCAATGCGCCAGCAGCTCGTGGCGGCGTTGCAAAGGCGGTGGGAGGGCTCGCTGCGCCGGAGGGCCAAAACCGGCCCTTCGAAGCTTCCGATATTGCAGGAGCTTCTGCGGCCGTACCTGCGCCCCTGGGTGGTGTCCTCCCAAATTCCTCCCATCGGCGACGCGAAGATCATACAAATGAGAAATGACCAGGCCGTTTAGCCTGGTCATCGCCCTTCTGACTTGTGGAGCCTAGGAGATTCGAACTCCTGACTTCCTGCTTGCAAACGAAGTTCAACGCATATTGCATCTGGAGTTGGTCCTGCTCGGATGGGCCGGGGTGTCCAACGTCGTGCGGGAGTGTCTGCAACGATGCCCAGGCGTTGTCACGCAGTTTGACACTCAACGCTTGCCACGGACCCGGGGCGGACTGGGGCCGGCTGAGTTGAGGAACGAATTCTGGCTCCACCTGACGAAGTCCGCTGGACCCACCGGGGTGAAGCGGATTCATGTCCGGTGAGAACTGGCCCCACCCCGGGGTGCCTGGTTTGAAGCATGAGTTTTGGTACCAGCCTCAGCGAGGTCTGGTACCAGGCCCGGAGCTCCAGTCGCCTTGATCATGAACGACGTTTGGATACCACACTGTCGATGAGCTGGGCTGCGTCAGCCCGCTAGTCGGGCGAGGGCCAGTTTGTGTGCCTGGTCGAGGGATTCCGCGGCAGCGCAAGGGACGTCGGGCTGGACACCGGTGCCCTCCCAGTTCGTGCCGGAGACGGGGTTGACGGCGCGGCCGGTGGGGACGGTGGCTTCCAGGTGGGGGTGCACGGTCCAGCCCTTGCACGGGTGTGCGCCGCCGCGGGTCTGCTCGCCGACGACAACGGCGCGGCCGAGCTGTTGCAGGTCGTAGGCCAGTTCCTCAGCGGCGGAGAAGGTGCTGTCACTGGACAACACGTACAACGGTTTGCTGCCGCCGAAACGCGCGCCGGGAACGTGCGGCAGGCTCCAGGACTGCTCGCTGCGCTCGCCGCGGCGCCAATACATGGTGTTGAGGTGGGTGCGCTCGTCCAGGAGGTAACTGCAGACGAAGGCGACGGTGTCCGGGTCGCCGCCCCGGTTGTTGCGAAGGTCCACGATCAGCGCCGGGGCGCGGGAGGCCAGGGTGAGCGCGGCGCTCAGCGGTTCGGCGGCCCACTCCAGCGGGAACAGCATCGGCGCCAGTTCCACCACGGCGACCCCTCCGTTGAGCAACTCCACCCGGGGCGCACCGCCCAGCGAGGTGTCGAAGTCCCGGCGGATGGAGTCCAGGGTTGCCGCGCCTTGCTCGGGGGACACCGGGTCGGCGTGGTGTTTCAGTCTCAGGTGTTTGTCGTTGTTGACGGACTGCAGGTCCGTGGTGACCAGACGGGCGAGTTCCTCGGTACCGTCGACGTCATAGGCGCCCTCGGCGAGGCGTCGTTGTAGCAGGTCGGCGAGCTTCTCGGCTATCTCGGGGAAAACGTAGTGCTCGGTCAGTAGTCGGGCTGTCTCGTTGATGACAGGGGTGGGCTGAAGGTTCGTAAGAGTCGTCATGGCAGGGAGTAGAGCACTGCTCTTACGAAAACGTCAAAGACGTTTACACACATTCGTTATGCGTGATCAGCCTTCCCACTTGCCACCTCCTGAGGATGTTCTGGAGATCGGCGCGCCTGTGCAGTTCGCGGCGCTCGCCCACCCGTTGCGTCAGCAGTTGCTCTTCACCCCTGGGCCACCAGCGGCACAGCTCGACCACTCCGAAAGCCCGCCCCCACCTCACCGGCCTTCGGGGCGACGGCCGCTGGGGTGGGGGGCCAAATCAGCTGGCGCTCTTCGTCCCGAACTCGTGGCATTGAGGTCGATAGGGGTCGTTGCGGTGGTCAAGCCGCCCATGAAGATCGCGAGTGGTCGCTGTCGGTCGGTTGGGTTGCTGCACGTCGGTGCTGCACCGCCCCGCCCTTTCTTCTAGAACTTGGACTAGGCGTTTACGCAGGTCAATGACTTTAAGGCATCTGAGCCAGAGACCTTACATCAGTCGCTATCTTCTGAGCTAGCAAGTGGTGGCCTAGCTTGGGCGGCATCTACGCCTTGGAACGACTCGCACAAGACTCCCCGCGCGACCACCAGACCATATACGACGTGCTGGCCGCGTTCGTTCGCGAGCACGACCACAAGGGTAAGCGCGGCGTCAACCTTAAGGAACTGCCCCCGGCACTCGCCACTGACATACAAGCCGCATCGACCGTCATCGGCCGTCGAAACGTCACCCTAGATACGCGTGCGCCCAACCTGGTCCAGTCCCGTATTGCTAGGGCGGACCTGCGCAAATTGAACCTGGCTGGCGGGGACCTTTATGACACGGAACTTGCTGGCGCAGACCTGCGCAGCGCGAACCTGAATGGTGCGAATCTGAAGGTTGCGGACCTGACTAACGCGGACCTGACAGGCGCCTCCCTCATTGGCGCGGACCTGCGCAGCGCGAAACTGGTTGACGCAGAACTGGCCGACGCGGACCTGCGGGGCGCCTTCCTGGCCGGCTTGGACCTGGGCGGCACGCACCTGGCTGGCGCGGACCTGCGCGGCGCGGACCTGAGGGGCGTTCTGGGAGTCGACGAAATACGGAAGGAGGCTCGGGTTGATGAGACCACGAAATTCTGATCGCATCCGGAACACCACTGAGTGCGACCAACGTGCGGCGCGACTTCCGGAAGGTGGCCGACAGCGTGGGCCTGGCTGGCGCCGAGTGGACGCCGAGGGAGCTTCGGCACAGCTTCGTGTCTGCTGTCGGACTCGGGAGTTCCGATCGAGGACATCTCGCAGCTGGTGGGCCATGCGACTACCGTGGTCACCGAGACGGTCTACCGGTTCCAGTTGCGGCCTGTGCTCTTGCAGGGTGCCGAAGCGATGGACGCCATCTTTCCTGAGGCCGAAGATACGTAGTCACTCAGATAGACACGCACCCCCGCTTATCGATCTTAAGCGGGGGTGTCTTCTTGCTGGTGGAGCCTAGGAGATTCGAACTCCTGACTTCCTGCTTGCAAAGCAGGCGCTCTGCCAACTGAGCTAAGGCCCCTTCGACGAAGATAGCTTACCGGGCCGAGGAAGCTATCTGCGTCGTGCCGAGGTCGTCGCTCAGGACCAAACCCGGGAAGTCGATGATCGAGTCCAGGATGTGGGTTGCGCCGCCCTTGAGGAGGCGTTCCCGGCTGTGGACGCCGGTCATCAGGCCGGCCACGATCGAGGCGCCGGCTCGCCTGCCGCACAGCATGTCGCTCTCCGAGTCACCCACCACCGCCACGTTGCGGACGTCCTCCACGCCAAGGCGGAGTACGGCGTGCAGCACCATGTCGGGCCAGGGGCGGCCGCGGCCGCCGGCGTCTTCGGGGGAGATGGCCAGGTCGATCTTGTCGTGCCAGCCGAGCACGCCCAGGATGCGGCCCAGCGTGGTGCGGCTGAAGCCGGTGATCAAGGCGAGCTTGATGCCGGTGCCGCGAAGCTTTTCCAGGACCTCCATGACTCCGGGCATGGGGACGAGACCTGCCCGTTCCAGCGCGCCCTCGTAGGAACGCTCGAACGTCAGGTTCGCCGCCTGTGCCTGGGCCTCGTTGCCGGGGAAGATCCCGCGGAAGACATCTATCTTGGGGCAGCCCCGGGACCGGTGCACGTGAACCATGGCACGTGCGTATGCACCAGTCCCGGGCACTATGCCCTGGGTGGCGATCGCCTCGGCGAAGGCTCGCTCGACCATGGCAATGTCACCGACCGTGGTGCCCGCAAGGTCCAGGCACACCAGCTTGATGGGGACGATGTCACTCATCGCCTCGCCGGTCGGTTAGTTCTCGCTGCCGGTCGCCTCAGTCCAGAGATCGAGCTCTGCGCGGTCGGCCTGCACCTTACGCCAGATCAGCAACCCCCCGAGGGCGATCAGCGCCAGAACAAGCAGCTTCTTCACGGTGTGACCCCACTTCTTCGACGGTCTCACCTGCCGGGGTGAGACCCAACGGTTGAAAGCAGCCTAGCAAGGGATGGCTGCGGTCCCTGTGTTGCGCACGGACCGGATGTGCGGAATGTGCGAAGAGCAAGTGTTCAAGCCCCCACCCACCATACCCGCCAGATCCGGCGCGACGTCCTAGCGGCAATTACTCAAAGTGACGATGTGTTCAAGCGTCCCACGCTTATATCAGACATATAGGTATATATCGGATTAATGCTGATGCGTGGCCTATGGCATAAAGGCGCTGCGAAAGAAGCTCTGAGCGAACAAGGTGCCGCGGGTGGGCGTGCGTGCGTACGCCAATATGAGCCGGGAATCGCTTCATATACGGCATGGGGGTATGGTGAGCATTGCTGAGGAGACCGCGATGAGCGTCGCCACCTACACCGTCAAGGGCATGACCTGCGGACACTGCGTCAGCTCGGTAAGGGAGGAGGTCGGCGAGGTCGCCGGGGTCACCTCTGTGGAGGTCGACCTGGCCAGCGGCCTGTTGACGGTCAACAGTGACGAGCCGATCGACGCGGCGCGGATCGCCGCCGCGGTGGAAGAGGCGGGGTACGAACTGGCGGGCCGCTCATGAACACGGCCGCCAGGCTCGGCGCCTACGCCGTGGGGCTGGCCGTCGTGTTCGGCGGCGCCCTGGGCCTGGGGCGCGCGGTCGGTCCCACGCCCGCGGAGGTCCCGGCGCACGTCGCGAACCACCCCGCCGTCGCGCTGGCGAAGGCGATGACGGAAGGCCGTGGCGACGAGAGCAGTGCCGGGCATGGCGGCCATCACAGCGGTGCCACGCAGCAGGCCAACGGCGATACCCCTGCGGGACTGCAGGTGTCGCAGGGCGGTTACACGCTCAACCCGCTCACCACGGCCGTGACCGGGCAGCCGATGGACTTCAAGTTCACCGTGATCGGCCCCGACTACAAGCCGGTCACCGGCTACGAGGTCGAGCACGACAAGAAGATGCACTTCATCGTCGCCTCGCGCGACCTGACGAGCTTCCAGCACGTACACCCGGAGATGGCCCCCGACGGCACGTGGTCGGTCAAGCTGACGCTTCCCAAGGCGGGCGCGTACCGGGCGTTCGCCGACTTCGTCCCCAAGGGCGGCGAGAAGCTCACGCTCGGCGTGGACCTGCACGCCGCGGGCGACTTCCAGCCCGAGCCGCTCCCGCACGTCAGCCGTACGGCGACGGTCGACGACTACACGGTCAACCTCGCCGGCAACCTGGTTCCGGGCCAGTCCAGCAAGCTCACCCTCACGGTCAACAAGGGCGGCGAGCCGGTCACGGATCTGCAGCCCTACCTCGGCGCGTACGGCCACCTGGTCGCGCTCCGCGCCGGTGACCTCGCTTACCTGCACGTGCATCCAGAAGACAGCAAGAAGGCCGGACCGGAGATCGTCTTCTACGCCGAGGTGCCGAGCACCGGCGACTACCGGCTGTTCCTGGACTTCCAGCACGACGACAAGGTCCGTACGGCGAGCTTCACGGCCCCGGCCACCCTGGCGGACGGGCACGTCCCGTCGGCCGGCCACGACCACACACACTGAACGGACGACAGGACGCGGACAGTGGAGAAAGGAGAGGTGATGTCCTCCCTCACCGGATGACCGGCAGAACGCGGTCGAGCTCACGATCCGCGGCATGATCTGCGCGTCCTGCGCCAACCCCATCGAGCGCAAGCTGAACAAGCGGGACGGCGTGACGGCTCGGGCGGATGGCGGGTGGCGGGTGGCCGCCGATGCCATCCGGTTGTCGCGCGGGACGCTGGCCACGATCAAGGGCAACCTGTCTGGGCGTTCGCCTACTTGGTTCAGGTGAGCGCGAGGCCGGCGGCCGGTGCCGTACGGTTCAGAGCCCATCTGACGGCGGGTGCCATCGCGGCGCCGGCCGTCACGAATATCGTGCCGAGCAACAGCCACCCGAGCGTCCCGCCGCCGAGCACCAGCGTGGTGAGCGCAACCGGCCCGCACATCCTGGCCACGGCCACGCCGGTGCCGAAGAAGCCCTGGTACTGGCCCTGCCGGTCATCCGGGGCGAGCCCGAAGCTGATCTCCCAGGCCCCGGCGGCGAGCAGCATCTCACCCACGACCAGCAGCGCCGTCGCCACCAGCAGGAAGGCCCACCCGTACGGGCTGAGCGCGAACACCACGCAGGCCGCGAGCATCACCAGCCCGGCCTGCCGCACCGACGACGTCGCGCCCCGCAGCCCTGTGACCCGCCGGGCCATCCGCACCTGGAGGAGCAGCACGCTGCCGGTGTTGATGAGCAGCAGCGCCGAGACCACCCAGGAGGGGGCGGCGGTACGCTCGGCGATCCACAGCGGCACGACAACGCTCAGCAGCGGCATGTAGAAGAGCATCACCGCGTTGATCAGCGTGATGACGGCATAGGGGCGGTCCCTGAGCACGGCCAGCTTGGGCCCGGTGGCGGGGACCGGCCGGGCTCCGGCGGGCCGTACGGCAGGCAGTCTGAGCAGCAGCGCCGCGGCGATGAGGAAGCTCACGGCGTCCAGTGCGAACAACGTCAGGTACGCGGACGGAGTGCCGATCCACAACACGAGCCCGCCGAGACCGGCCCCGACGGCCAGGCCGCCGTTCAGCGTGGCCTGCAGGGTCGCCCGCACCACGGTACGTTCCTCAGGCTCCACCAGCCCGGCCAGCAGGGCCTGGCGGGCGGCGGACAGGCCTGTCTGCGCCGTCCCGTACAAGCAGGCCACCAGCACGAACGGTGCGAACGACCGGACGAACATGAACGAGACCACCGCCGCGGCCGTCGCGATCGCCAGCAGAACGGCGACGCCGCGCGGGCCCCGCCGGTCGGCCAGGTGGCCGAGCGGGACGCCGGCCAATGTGCCGACGGCCCAGCCCAGCGTGAGTCCGAGGCCGATCTCGGCGGCCGGCAGGCCGACGATCCTGGCGAAGTAGAACGCGGAGGTGACGAGGTAGGCGCCGTCGCCGACGGAGTTCGCGAACTGCGCCTGAGCCAGGATGCGCCGTCCGGGCGACACCTCCGGCCGGCCGTGCACGGCCGCTCCCAACGGCCGTGCCAGGCGCCCGATCACTTGTACGACTCCGGCGTCATCCGCGTGGCGACGCCCATCCGGTTCCAGGCGTTGATGGTGGCCACGGCCACCACGAGCGCGGCCAGCTCCTGCTCGGTGAAGTGCGCGGCGGCCTGCTCCCAGACCTCGTCCGTGACATCGGAGGTGGAGAGCCTGGTGGCCGCCTCGGTGAAGGCGAGCGCGGCCCGTTCCTGGCCGGTGAAGAAGGGCGCCTCGCGCCACACTGCGACCGCGTGCAGGCGGGCGTCGCTCTCCCCGGCCTGCTTGGCGTCCGAGCTGTGCATGTCCACGCAGTAGACGCAGCCGTTGATCTGGCTGGCGCGCAGGCGTACCAGCTCGAGGAGGGGCTTGGGGAGCGTGCCGGCGGCGACGAACCTGTCCAGCCCGGCCATCGCCTTGTACGCCTCACCGGCCAGCGACCCGAGATCCATTCGCTCTGTCATGCACCTATCTTCGATCGCAACTTGTCCCGAGGTAAGCTCCAGTTTCTGGCAAACTGATTGGGCCAAGATGGACCTCCACGTCACTCTCCAAGGCCGCGGTGACCTGGCCGCACAGGTTTACCGTCAGCTGCTCGACGCCATACTCGACGGCCGCCTGCGCTCGGGCGAACGCCTCCCTCCGACGCGGGAGCTGGCCCGCCGGTTGGAGATCTCCAGGAACACGGTCGCGCTCGCCTACGACCGCCTCGTCGCCGACGGCTTCCTGGAGGGGAGGGCGGGCGCGGGCACGTTCGTGTCGGCCGAGCCGGTCCGCGGCAGGGCCGCGCCCAAGGGCGTTGTCCGGCCGCGGGCGATCTGGCGGGAGCTCGGCCCGCCCGTTCCCACGCCGGACGCCCCGTACGACTTCCGCGTCGGCGTGCCCGATCCCCGCCTGTTCCCGATGGAGACCTGGCGCCGGCTGGTGGCCCGCGAGCTGCGGGTCGGCGCCGCCACCTACGGCGACCCTTCCGGGTACGAGCCGCTAAGAGACGCAATTTCGCGACATATCGGCCTTAGTCGCTCAGTGCACGCCGCCACCCGCGACGTGCTGATCACGAACGGCGCCCAGCAAGCGCTGGACCTCATCGGCCGCGTCCTCATCGAGCCGGGTGCCTGCGTGGCCGTCGAAGAGCCCGGCTACCCGCCCGCCCGCCTGCTGTTCCGCTCCCTCGGCGCCCGCGTGGCCGGCGTCCCGGCCGACGCCGAGGGCATCGACGTCCAGGCCATCCCGAACGCCGCCCGCGTCGTGTACGTCACCCCGTCCCACCAGTTCCCCCTGGGCACGCCCATGTCGATGGCCCGCCGCGCCGCCCTTCTGGCCTGGGCGGAACGCCGCCGGGCAGTGGTGATCGAGGACGATTACGACAGCGAGTTCCGCTTCGGTGATCGGCCACTCGAACCTCTCCAGAGCCTCGACCGCGCCGGACGCGTGATCTACGTCGGCTCGTTCTCCAAGACCCTGCTCCCCATGCTCAGGCTCGGCTTCCTCGTCGCGCCCGCCTCGCTCGCCCCGGCACTGCGGACGGCGAGGCAGCTGTCCGACTGGCACGGTGAGCTGCCGACCCAGGCGGCCCTGGCCCGCTTCATCGACGAGGGGCTCCTGGCCAGGCACATCAGGAAGGCGACCCGCGAGTACGCCGCCAGGCACGCCATGATCGCGGAAATGCTCGACGAGGACGACCGCCTGCGCCCGGTCCCGTCCGCCGCGGGCCTGCACCTGTGCGCCCGCCTCGCGCCCGGCGTGTCCGTACGCCCCGCGCCCGGCCTGGCACTGGAGCGGCTGGAGTCGTACTGTGGCGAGACCCCGGCGCAGCCGGGCCTGGTCCTGGGCTACGGCGCGATCGGCAGGGATCGCATCCCGGAAGGGCTGCGCCTGCTGAAGAGATCGCTACGGATGTCGGCGGGTCCAGAATCGCCGGTTCCGTTCTCCTGACATGTCCGGGTCGTCGGGCGCCGAAGGCTGCTGCACGATCACGACCGTGGTCCGGGCGTGCCGGGCGCAGTACATACTGGTGGACGGAAGGAAGATCCGGCTGAGCAGCCCGCGCCGTCCCCGGCCGAGCACCAGCAGATCGCCCTCCCGCGCCAGGTCCACGAGGTGGTAGCCGGGATCACCGACCCGGGCGACCACGGCAGTTACGAGATCGTCGGGCACCCCGCCCGCCACGTCGTCGAACGCCGCACCGACCACTTCGGTGCAGCGTGCCTCCTCACCCAGCCTGACGGCATGCTGCACCGGCAGGGCTTCGGGGAAGGGATGGACGGGCGCGCGGCTTACGTGCACGGCGACCAGGGTCATCCGGTGCAGCCTGGCCGCCCCGATGGCCCAGGCCAGCGCCCAACGCGAGGCCGGGGACTCGTCCACCCCCACGATCAGCCTCGCACCGCTGGGCAGATCCTGTTCCACGGTGCCTCCTGTAAAAGAAGTACGACCATAGTGCGCCTTCCGGCCGGTTACCGGGAGGTGGCACTTTGCGAACTGTGGAGCCGCTCGTACGATGCGGGGGTGGACCGAGGGTGGGTGCAACCCCGTCCCGCCCTCGACCGGCGGTTGGACGGGGCGCTGACGCACAGGCTCACCATGCTCGTGGCCACTACAGGTTACGGGAAATCCATCGCGCTGGCCGGGTGGAGCCAGGCCGTCGGGGCGGTGCTGCACCGGCTCGGGCCTGCCGACCGAGACCTGCCCACGCTGGCCGGAGCCGTGGCCGCGGCCCTCTCGGAGGCGGTGCCTGGGCTGCCCGCCGATCTCATCACGACGGCTCAGGCGCCGCTCGACCCCAACGCCGACGAGCTGTCCAGGGCGGCGGCGCTGGCGGGCGCGCTGGCCGAGGCGCTTTCGAGGCGGCTGCGGCAGGCGCTGGCCGTGGTCTTCGACGGGGTCGAGGCGATCGCGGGCGCGCCGGGGGCCGTACGTTACGTGGAGACGCTGGTTCGGGCCGCGCCCCGGCACCTGCACTTGGTGACCGCGTCGCGGGCGCCGCTGCCGTTCCCGACGGCGCGGCTGCGCCAGGACCACGAGGTGCTCGATCTCGACGCCACCGATCTGGCGCTCACCCCGGAGGAGACCGCCGCCTGGGCCCGTGAACGGCTGGGGGAGCCGGGCGCCGCCGTGGCGGCCACGCTGCACGACGCCTGCGGCGGCTGGCCCGCCGCCGTCCAGGCCGCGCTCGACACGCTGGCCAGGGAAGACCCCGCCACGTGGCCACGTACCGCCGCCGCCCTGGCAGGAACCTCCGCCACCCTCGAACGCCTGACGCTCGATGCGTTCAATGACCTCCCTGCCGCCATGCGGGAGTTGCTGCGTGCCGCCACCGTGCTGCCGGTGCTGACCGGCGACCTGGCCGCGGCGCTCGGCGCGCCGCCCGGCACGCTCGATTCGCTGACCAGCCGCGGCCTGTTCCTTGAGGCCGACCAGGACGGCCACTGCCTCACCCAGACCAGCGCGCACGTCCTGTCCCGGCATGCCCCGCTGGACCGGCACGAGGCCCACGACGTGGCCGCGGTCGCCGCCCGCTGGTACGTCGAGCACGACCAGCCCGAGTTGGCCCTGCGTGCCGCCGTCGCCACCGCGCACTCCGGCCTGGCCGCCTCGCTCCTCGACGCGTACGGCCTGCGCCTGGCCGAACGCGGCGACGTGCTCCTCGCCGCGTTCGACCTGCTACCCGAGGCCGCCCGGCGATCACCTCTGATGCTCAAGCTGGCGGGCATCGCCGAGCAGAACCGCGGCCGCTGGAACGCGGCCCGCGACCTGCTCGCCCAGGCCGCCGAAGGCCCGGCGTTCGACGCGTTCGTGGCCAGGCGGCTCGCCTTCATCGACCACCGGCGCGGCGACTACGACGCGGCGATCGCCATGTACTCCAGGGGCCACGAGCACGGCTTCCCGCCCGCCGACGCCGCCATGTGCGCCGCCTCCGCCGCCTCCGTGCTGTGGATGAAAGGCGATCGGGCAGGCTGCGCCGAGCTCGCCGACAAGGCCATGGAGCAGGCCAGGGCTCTGGGCGACCCGGCCGCCCTGGCGATGGCGCACACGGTGCTGGCCATGCTCGCCTCACTCGACGGCGACCGCCGCGCCAACGACGCCCACTATCTGCGGGCCCTGGAGTACGCCGAACGCGCCGGCGACGTCGTCCAGCTCATCCGCATCCACGCCAACCGCGCCTCCCGCTATCTGGACGAAGGCGCCTATGCCGATGCGCTGGCCGAGACGGACCTCGCCGGTCGGCTGGTGGACCTTTTGTCGTTCGCCCCTTTCGCCACGCTCAACGCCACCAACCGGGCCCAGGCGCTGACCGGGCTCGGCCGCCTGGAGGAGGCCGCCACCGAAGCCGCCACCGCGGTGGCCGGGTGGGAGGCCGTGGGCTCCAAAATGGTCAGTTACGGGCTGCTCCGGCTGGGCGAGATCCACGCGCTGCGCGGCGACCGTACGGCGGCGGTCGCGATCCACCGGCGGATCATCGCCGAGGCACCGGCCGGCGACGTGCAGGTGCGGTCCAACGCGCTCAACGCGCTGGCCGAGCTGCTCGCCGCCGACGACCTCGAGGAGGCCGTCCGCGTCGCCGACCAGGCGCTGGAGCACGCCGAGGGCATCGCGGGAGTCGGCGCCCGGATCGCGGCCGCACGCGTGGCCATGGCCGCAGGGCAGCCCGCCCGCGCCAGGGAGCTGCTGGAGGAGACCGAGCTCGTCGCGGTCCGGCGCAGGGACCACGCCGCCCAGGCCGCCATCGTGGAGCTGCGCGCCGTGCTCACCGGCGATTCCAAGCTCGCCGACGAGGCGGTGAGCAAGTGGACGATGCTCGGCGACCCGATCGGGCAGGCCAGGGCCGAGCTGGTCCGGGCGGAGTTGGCCGACCTGGCGACCGGCCGGGACACCGCCATGACGGTACGCGAGCGCATGCACGCCATCGGCTGCCGGGCACTGGACGACCGGATCGACGCGCTGATCGCCCGCGCCGTGCCCGAGCCGCAGGCCAGGGTCCTCGTCGAGACCATGGGAACGTTCCGCGTCCTGCTGGGTGGCGTGCCGGTCGCGCGTACCGCCTGGCAGTCCCGTAAGGCCCGCGACCTGCTGAAGATCCTGGCCGGCCGCCGGGGGAGCGGGATGAGCAGGGAGCGCCTGGTGGAGATCCTCTGGCCGGAGCAGGAGGACGAGGCGGTCGGGCTGCGGCGGTTGAACGTCATGGTGTCGACCTTGCGGGCGGTGCTGGACCCCGAGCGGGAACGCCCTCCCGACGACATCGTGGTCTCCGAAGAGGGCGCGTTACGCCTGGACTTGTCGCACGTTGACCTCGATGTCGAGACATTTCTGGACCTGGTGGCCGCGGCCACCAGACTTGACCAGGCCGGCCGCACCGCCGAGGCGCTGGAGCGGTGGGCGGCCGCCGAGAGCGCGTACGGCGGCGAATTCTGCGAGGAGGACCCGTACGCGGACTGGGCGGTCGGCCTGCGCGAGCAGGCCAGGCTCGGGTACGTGCAGGCCGCGGCCAGGCTCGCCGCCGCCCGCGCCGGCGAGCGCCGCTACGACGAGGCCGCGCGTTACTGGCTTCGGCTGCTTGAGCGCGACCGTTACGACGAGCGCGCCCACCTGGGTCTGGTGCGGGTGCTCGATCTGGCGGGCCGCCGCGGCGACGCCCGCAGGCGCTACCACCTCTACGCGGAACGTATGCGTGAGCTGGAGGTCGAGCCCGCCCCGTACCCCACCTGAACCAGACCTGAACCGGTCGGGGAGATGGTGCTCCATGTGAGAACGGTCATCGTCCGGCTGGTCGAGCCCGAACAATCAGGCGGCCGGCTCCTTGGGCTGCTCGAAGAGGTCGGGCGCGAGCCGGTGCCGTTCAACGGGCCCGAAGCGCTGCTGGACCTTCTGCGCGAAGCCGCCGGACTGGATGGCGACTCTTCCTGAACCTCTCGCGAACGTTCGTCCCGCACCATGGGCGGCGGAGAGGAGGCGCGATGAGCGAGCAGCTGGGGAGCGGATGGCCGTTCGTCGGGCGAGGGGGGCCACTCGCGACCGTACGGGAGGCTTTGCGGTCGGGAGCAGGCGTGATGATCGCCGGGGAGGCAGGGGTCGGCAAGAGCCGGCTGGCGGAGCAGGCGCTGGCCGGGCAGAAGGAGTACACGGTCGTGCGCGCGCTGGGCACCGAGACCGCGTCGGCGATCCCGTTCGGCGCGTTCGCGCACGTGCTGACGGGGCCGCCGGAGGGCGGGGAGAACCTGCTGCGCTGGGCCACTCGCCACCTGCGCGCCGGAGCTCGCATCCGGCGGGCGAGCTCCGGCGCGCTGGTGGTCAGCGTGGACGACGCACATCGGCTCGATCAGGCCTCGGCGGCGCTGGTGCACTACCTCGCCGCGAACGGCGAGGCGAAACTGCTGGTCACGGTACGCAGTGGCGAACCGCAGCCGGCTCCCGTCGCCGCGTTGTGGAAGGACGAGCTGATCACCAGGATCGAGCTGCCGCCGCTGACCGGGGACGAGGTCGGGCAGGTGCTGGCGGGCGCGCTCCGCGGCGAGGTGGCCGCGGAGACCGTACGGCACCTGGCCAGGGTCAGCGGGGGCAACGTGCTCTACCTGCGCGAGGTCGTGCACGCGGGCCGCACCTCCGGGTGCCTGGCCGAGCGGGACGGGCAGTGGCGCTGGCGAGGAGAGCTGTCCATGACCACGCGGCTGCGCGAGCTCGTGATCGACCGGATCGGCCACCTCGACGAGGACGAACGCGAGGTGCTCGAGCTGGTGGCGTTCGGCGAGCCACTGGGCGGCGGCCTGCTGGCGGAGCTGACCTCCGCCCGGGCGGTCGAGCGGGTGGAGGACCGCGGTCTGGTCGTGACCGAGGGCGAGGGGCGGCGCGAGCTCCTGCGGCTCGGCCACCCCCTCTACGGCGAGGTCGTACGTGCCGGCTGCGGCACGTTACGGGCCCGGCGCCGGCGGCGGATGCTGGCCGAGGCGCTGGAGGCCACGGGGCTGCGGCGGCGCGAGGACCAGCTGCGGGCGGCCGTGTGGCGACTGGACAGCGGCTCGGCCGCCGCGCCGGAGACGCTGGTGGCGGCCGCGCGGCTGGCCTGGGCTCGCCAGGACCCCCGGCTCGCGGCGCGTCTGGCCAGGGCGGCGATGGACGCCGGGGCGGGCGTGGCGGCGCTGGCACTGCTCGGCGAGGTCCTCATGGTGCTCGGCGACACCGACGCGGCGGTGGAGTCGCTGCGGCGGGCGGCGCGGGACGCGGTCACCGAGGGCGATCGCGCCCAGCACGCCGCCAGCCTGGGGATCAACTTGGCCTGGGCGGGCGCGGATGCCGAGGCGTGCCGGGTGCTCGATCTGGCGGCGGAGACGCTGACCGACCCGGCCTGGCGGCAGGAGGTCTGCGTTTACCGCGGTGTGGCGGATTTCCTCGCCGGTCGCCTGACCGGGGCCGCCGGGTGGCTGGCTCGGGCACTCGGGTGCACGCCGGGGACTGTGCGAGGCGCGGCGCACGCGGCCTGCCTGGAGGCGTGGGTGGACGCGTACGCGGGCCGCTACGAGCACAGCCTCACGGTGGCCGAAGGACTGCTGGCGGGCATGGCAGGCTGGGGGGACGAAGCGCCGCACGCGCTGCCGACGCTGGTGGACGCGCGGTGCGCCGCGCAGGTGTTCAGCGGGCGGCTGGCGGCGGCCGCGCGGACTGCTGAGGAGGGCATGGGACTGCCTGCCGGGGAGCTGTCGGTGACCGGCTTCGGTGCCTACCGTGCGCTGGTCAGCAGGCTGAGCGGGGACGCGGCTGGGGCGGTGAGGTGGTGCCGCGACGACGCCGCCCGGATGCCGGCGCGTACGCCCTACTTGGGCAGATGCCTGGGTGAGCTGGCTCACGCGCTGGCGTTGCTCGGGCGGACGGAGCAGGCTCGCGCCACGCTCACGGAGGCGGAGGAGATGGCGGCACGCTGGCCGTTCACCCGCCAGCCCGTGCTGCAGGCCGCGGTCTGGGTGACGGCGGCGGAGGGCGATCTGGACGAGGCGGTGCGCCTGTCCCTCGTGGCCGCCGATCTGGCGGAGCGGCACGAGCAGGTAGGCCCGTTGATGTTCGCGCTGCACGACCTGGTGCGCCTCGGCGCGCCGGGGCCGGCCGCGGACCGGCTGTCGGCCCTGGCGCAACGCGTGGAC
This sequence comes from Nonomuraea sp. 3N208, assembly GCF_052245935.1. Lineage (NCBI taxonomy): Bacteria > Bacillati > Actinomycetota > Actinomycetes > Streptosporangiales > Streptosporangiaceae > Nonomuraea > Nonomuraea sp. 3N208. Next base: position 95,342 of record NZ_JBQQBR010000024.1, read on the forward strand.
GGGCCGCTGGCCGGCCTCCTCGCCAGGCATGCGCGGGTCTTCGGGGACCCGGCTGGGCTGGAGGTCGTGGCGGGCGAGTTCGAGCGGCTCGGGCTGGTGTTGTACGCGGCCGAGGCCAGGGCGCAGCAGGCCGCCGCATACCGGGACGCCGGCCGCGGCAGCCTCGCCACGGGCGCGCAGACCAGGGCGTGGGCGCTGGCCAAGCGCTGCCCGGGCATCACGACGCCCGCACTGGTGGAGCTGGCCACACCCGATCTGACGCCGCGGCAGCGGGAGATCGTCCAGCTCGCCGCCGCAGGGTTGACGAACCGGCAGATCGCCGCCCGGCTGACGTTGTCCACCCGGACGGCGGCCAACCACCTGCAGGCCGCCTACGACAAGCTCGGCGTGAACGACCGCACCCAGGTCGGCCGCCTGCTCGCGGCGCTTTAGACGAGCTTCAGCAGGCCTTCGTACAGGGTGTCCCGCTCGTCCGCGGACAGCACTCCGTACGGCGCCCCGGCCCGCAGGTTGGTGTCCGACTCGATCCCGGCACGCAGCGGCCCGTCCCGCAGCCCGACGATCTCGGCTGCGGACAGGCCCGCTGCCTGCCAGGCGGCGGCATGCGCGTCCGCGCGGTGGTAGCGGAGCACGGCGAGCCGGTTGAACAGCACGACTCCTTGCGTCGCCCACTCCGGCTCGTACGGCGGCACCACCGCCTTCAGCGCACTGCCCGGTGCCCGCCCGGCCTCGTCGAGCACCCTGCCCGCCAGCCCTGCCAGCCCGGGAAGGTCGTGCCCGTCCCAGACCCGCTCGGTCGCGGCGGCATGCAGCTCATAGAGCCTGTGGATGAACTCCAGTCCGTGCGCCGTGAGCCGAAGGACGCCGTCGTTCTCCCCCAGCGTGCCCTCGCGCAGGTGCTCCTGGACGCCCGCCTCCCTGTATCGGTAGACGTCGGCGAGCTGGGCTCGGGTCACCGGTCGCAGGGGAAGCGCGAACCGCAGGTCGGACAGCAGGCCCGGGGTCACGCCGGACGTCTCGGCGAGCCGGGTGACCGCCTTGAGCGCCGAGGCATGCACGTTGACATGGGCCGCGTCGATGATGGGCGCGATCGCCGCCGCGTACTCCGCCAAATCCGGAAATTTCGGCATCGGGGTAATTATGCCGCCGGGGTGGTGCGTCGTCCGGCAAGTCCAGGATCATCATGTCCGTGGCGATCATTCGGTGCTTGGCCCTCGGGCTTGTGGGCGGCCTGCCGTTCGTCCCGCTGCTGTGGCTGCAACGCGGCGACGGCTTCGGGCACACGAGTCTCGCGGCCCTGATGGCGCTGGTCGTGGCCCAGGTCGTGACCGTCCCGATCGGGCTGGTGACCGGCATCGTGCTCAGTGTGACGAAGCTGGCACGCACTCCGGGCTACGTCCTCGGTTGGATCACGATGGTGTTCGGCGTTCTCGTCACGGGACTGAGCTTTGCCACGGAGAACTGGGCTCGGGGCCGGCCGTCCGGAATCGGCGATCCCGACGGCGAGGGGGGCATAGCGATGCTGGCCATGCTCTCCGGAGCTTTCACGATAGCCATCGCCTTGATTATCTTCGTCGTCCGATCGGTCCCCGAGTTGTCGCAGTCACCGCCGGTTCGCAGCAGGAATGCACCTCCGAGGCCATGACCGTCGGCGCCCGTGCACCGCAGTCTGGCAGGGTCATTCCACGGTGCGGAGGATCTGCTCGATCGACGCCGTACGGGACCGCAGCTCGGCCAGGTCGGTGGCGGCGCGTTGCTGGGCGTCTAAAGTGCTCTCGGCGAGCTGCTCGAACCGGCGCACGAGCTGGCGCAGATCCTCGGCCTGGTCGGCCTGGAGCTTGAGCTTGCGTGTCTCGAACGTGCCCACGATGACGAGCGCGATCAGGAAGGCGACCAAGACCAGCACGCCGAGGTAGAAGATCGCCTCTGGCCACGAATCCAGCATCAGGTGTGCTCCTCGGCTTCAGGACCCTTCTCCGGGGTCAACGTCTTCGCCGCCTCGGCCAGTGCCGATGCGGTCAGGTGCAGGCTGAAGTCCGTGACGTCGTAGTACTTCATGGCCTTGCCGTCGTCCGACAGCTCCAGGCTGCCGACGATCAGCCCGGCGGCCTCGAGCTTGCGCAGGTGCATGTGGAGGAGCGGGCGGCTCACCCCGATCTCGCGCGCCAGGTGGCTGACGTAGTCACGGCCGTCCGCCAGCCTGGCGACGATGCGCAGCCGCAGCGGGTTGGCCAGCGCGGCCAGCATCTCGACCAGGGCGTCGCCCGTCGGCCCGGCCGTAGTCATAAGATCCCATCACCTGTAAGAATTTCTTTACACATCACGCTACCAGTCGCCGTTCGCGGCGGCAATGGTCAGGTCGCGCGACCGGCCACGGCCTCCGGCTCCCTCGCGGGCCGGACCGCGGTGTCCCCGGGCGCCCCGGCGCTCAAGGTCAATCCGAGCGCCAGGCAGATCAGCGGGATCGCCGGAATCACGTACCGCACGTCATAGGCCGCCAGGAACGGCGGCGCCACGACGAGCGCGAGCGCCGCCCCCGCGGGCAGCAGAGCGTCCCACCGCCGCCGGACCACCGTCAGCGCCAGCGCGGCCAGTAGCCCCAGCATCAGCAGCGGGAACGGCACGTACCCGAACCGCTGGTAAGCGCGCAGCCAGCCGGCGAACGGCTCGACGACGCGGGTGGCGGCGGGTCCCGCCTCGTACGACTCCGCTACGCCCTGCACCGACTCGCTGATCGGCCGCTCGGCCGCCGGGAACTTGTACGGCGTCTTCTCGTCCGCGGCAGTGCGCTCCCAGCGCAACAGCTGCTTGAGGTCGGTCGCGACCGCGCCCAGATAGCCGCCGGGCTGGGCGAGGATGGCCTGCCTGGCGAACTCTCCGGCCAGCTGGTTACGGTTGGCCGTCCCCGGCACCTTGAGCAGCGGCGAGAAGCTCTCCCACAACCAGTGCGGCGGATAGGGACGCTGCTCGACGGGCATCCGTGGGCAGAGCACGGCCAGCCGGTCCGGTGGCTTGATCACGTCGCAGTCGGCGAAGCTCATCGTCCTGGACCACAGGAAGTTGCCGTCCGCCTCGGTGAGCGCGAACCTGCCCTTCTCCGCCTTCGTCCAGGTGGCGTACGCGCCCAGCGGGATCGCCCCAGCCACCACCAGCACCAGTAGCGGGCGCCAGCCGTACCGCCTGACCAGCAGGTAGGCCGCCGTGAGTAGCAGCAGCGGCAGGCCGATCGTCCGCGTGACGCCGGCCAGGCCGAGCAGGAGCCCGCCCACGGCGGCCGTGGCCGGGGTGACGCGCCACACGATGAGCGCGATGGCGGCGGTGACCAGCACGATGAAGATCGCGTCGGCCATGATCATGTGTTCGAGGAGGACGAGGAACTCGTCGTACAGCAGCGGGGTCACCAGCAGCGTGGCGCCCCAACCGGGCAGGCCGCGCCGTCTGAGCAGCGCGTACACGCCGACTGCGAGCGCCAGCCCCAGCAGGTGCTGCAGGACCGTCACCAGCGTCAGGCTGTGCGCGGGGCGCAGCAGCGCCAGCAGCAGGGAGTATCCGGACGGCCTGGTCGTCCCCGGCGTCAGCTCCTCGCGCAGGAACGCGAACGAGTCGCCGTAGAAGAGCAGCGCGGGCGGGAACCCGAGCACGGCGAGCACGCGCAACCCGATGGCGGGCAGCATGGCGATGACCAGTGCGCGGTGAGCCAAGGCGGTTCTGCTTCCTTGTGTGCCGGGGTTCTCAACCATAGTCCGGACCGGCGGTGCTCCGGTCACCAGAAGGGGTTGTCGGCGGCCATTTCCGAATGACATTCTGGAATTGTCCCGGTCGTCCAGGCGCCATGTTCCAGCACCCGGAGGCTGCATGACCCGCCCTGTCCTCGACAAAGAAGCCCTTCGCCGCAAATACCGCGAGGAGCGTGACAAGCGGCTCCGCCCGGACGGCAACGACCAGTACCTGCGCCTGACCGGCCGCTTCGCGCACTATCTCGACGATCCGTACACACCGTGGACCGAGCGCGAGCCGAAGACCGACCACGTGACGGTCGCGTTCGTCGGCGGCGGGTTCGCCGGCCTGGTCACCGGCGCGCGGCTGAAGGAGATCGGCGTCGACGACGTACGCATCATCGACAAGGCCGGCGACTTCGGCGGCACCTGGTACTGGAACCGCTACCCGGGAGCACAGTGCGACACGGCGTCGTACGTGTACATGCCGCTCCTGGAGGAGACCGGCCACATGCCGACCGAGAAGTACGCGCACGCGCCCGAGATCCTCGAGCACTGCCGCCGCATCGGCAAACACTACGGCCTGTACGACCACGCGCTGTTCCACACCGAGGTCGTGGACCTGGAATGGCACGCAGACCGCTGGCTCGTCCGCACGAACCGGGGCGACGCGTTCACCGCCCAGTTCGTCGCCATGGGCATCGGCCCGCTCCACGTGCCGAAACTGCCCGGCATCCCGGGCATCGACGATTTCCGTGGGCATTCGTTCCACACGAGCCGCTGGGACTACGCCTACACCGGCGGCGACCCCTCAGGCGCGCACATGGACCGGCTGGCGGACAAGCGGGTGGCGGTCATCGGCACCGGCGCGACGGCCGTGCAATGCGTCCCCCACCTGGCGCGGGCGTGCAAGGAGCTGTACGTGTTCCAGCGCACCCCGTCGTCCGTGGACGTCCGCGGCAACCGCCCGACCGACCCCGAGTGGTTCGCGAGCATCGCCATGCCCGGCTGGCAGCAGCGCTGGCTGGAGAACTTCACGGCCATGCAGACCGGTGCGGCGGCCGAGGAGGACCTGGTGATGGACGGCTGGACCGACATCGCCCGCCGGGTCCGCGCCAAGATCAGCCAGCTGGACGAGCTCACGCCGGAGACGATGCGGGCCGCCTTCGAGGACTCCGACTTCGAGAAGATGGAGGAGATCCGCGCCCGGGTCGACGCCGTCGTCGCCGACCCGGAGACTGCGCGCAATCTCAAGGCGTGGTACCGCCAGCTCTGCAAGCGCCCCTGCTTCCACGACGAATACCTGCAGGCCTTCAACGTCCCCGGCACGCACCTCGTCGACACCGAAGGAAAGGGCGTCGAGCGCCTCACCGAGACCGGCGTCGTCGCCGCGGGAAAGGAATACGAGGTCGACTGCGTCATCTACGCCTCCGGCTTCGAGGTCGGCACCGACTACACCCGCCGGGCCGGATACGACCTGACCGGCCGCGACGGGGCACGGCTGTCGGAACGCTGGGCCGAGGGCATGCGCACGATGCACGGCATCCACGTGCACGGCTTCCCGAACGTCTTCCTCGTGCAGCACACGCAGGGCGCGAACCTGCTCTCCAACATCCCGCACAACCTCACCGAGGCCGCCCGGACGATCGCGGTGATCGTCAAGCACGCCCTCGACCACGGTTTCTCGGAGGTAGAGGTGACCAAGGAGGCCGAGGACGCGTGGATCGAGCTGCTGCTGTTGGGGCCGGGCACGCTGCTGGGCGGGCCGGACTGCACCCCCGGCTACTACAACAACGAGGGCCAGGATCTCGGGCTGCGCGGCTGGCTCAACGTCGGTTACCCGCAGGGCGCGACGGCGTACTTCGCCTATATCGACCGGTGGCGGTCCTCGAAGGCGTTTGAAGGACTCGAATTCCGTTAGAAAGGTAAATCCAGCACTAGTGCTGACCGCCCAGATCGCTGGATACGGTCGCAGAGTGCTGAACAGGACAGCGTTGGAGGCGCTCACCCGGCGGCCGTTGCCGTTCCTCAGGTCCGAGTGGCCGTGGCGGTGCGTGGCATACCTGGCGGCCAGCGTCGTCCCCGGCGCGGTCATAGGAGTCGCCGCCGCGGTCGCGCAGGTCCTCCCTGAGCCGCTTCTCTACCTCGCCGTGCCAGCCGTCCTGGCTCTGTCCCTCTTCCCCCTCGCCAGGTTCGAGCGGCTGCGGCTGCGGCTCGTCGACGGCGTTCCCCTGCCGGAGGCGCCGGACAGGCGCAGGAGGGAAGGCGGGCTGGCGATCATGACCTTGTTCGCGATGTGGTGGATCGACCTGATCATGGTGGCGTTCACCGTGGCGGGGCCCGTGTTGCTGATCCTGACGCCGGTCGTGCAGCCGGGGGTGGCGCCGGAGGTCGGCGCCGTGGCGAGCGTGGTGGGTGTGCTGCTGCTGCCGGTGGCCGCCTACACGGTCACGGCCTGGGGTGGCGCCAGGGGCGCCATGGCCAGGGCGATACTCGCGCCCCAGGGGTCGGAGCTGAGCGAGGTGCTGCGGTCGCGGGCGCGGCTGGTGGACGCGTTCGAGATGGATCGTCGCAGGATCGAGCGGGACCTGCACGACGGCGCCCAGCAGCGGCTGGTGGCGCTGTCGATGACGCTCGGCATGGCCAGGCTCGACCTGCCCGAGGACTCCGACGCCGGCCGGCTGGTCGGGCGGGCCCACGACGAGGCCAAGCAGGCGCTGGCCGAGTTGCGCGAGCTGATCCGCGGGGTGCACTCGCCGATACTCACCGACCGGGGGCTGGCGGCCGCGGTGCGCGACGTGGCCGGCCGCTCCCCGGTGCCCGTCGGCGTCGACGTCGAGGTGGGCCGGTTGCCCGCACCCGTGGAGGTCACCGCGTACTACGTGGTCAGCGAGGCCTTGGCGAACCTCGCCAAGCACAGCCGGGCCACCAGGGGCTCCGTCACCGGCAGGGTCCAGCGTGGCACCCTGGTGGTCGAGGTCCGCGACGACGGGGTCGGCGGCGCCGACCCAGCCAAGGGCACCGGGCTGACCGGCCTGGCCGACCGGCTGGCCGTGGTCGAGGGCAGATTGTCGCTGTCCAGCCCGATCGGCGGGCCGACCCTGCTGCGAGTGGAGATCCCGTGCGCGTAGTGATTGCCGAAGACGCCGTCCTGCTCAGGGAGGGCCTGGTCGGGCTGCTGGAACGCTTCGGCCACACCGTGGTCGCCTCGGTCGGCGACGCGCCCGGCCTGCTCGCCGCCGTCGCCGAGCACCGTCCTGAGGCCGTGGTGACCGACGTGCGGATGCCGCCGGGCTTCACAGACGAGGGGCTGCGGGCCGCGCTGGAGCTACGCGGCCGGCACCCCGACCTGGCCGTGCTGGTGCTCAGCCAATACGTCGAGCAGACGTACGCCGCCGAGCTCCTCGATTCCGCCGCAGGCGCGGGCGTCGGCTACCTGCTGAAGGACCGCATCGGCGACGTGCGCGAGTTCGTCGACGCGCTCGACCGGGTGGCCGCCGGCGGCACGGTCGTGGACCCGGAGGTGGTGCGGCAGTTGCTGAGGCGCCGGCGCGACCCCCTGGACCGGCTCACGCCACGCGAGCAGGAGGTGCTGGGGCTGATCGCGGAAGGCCGCACGAACGCCTCGATCGCCAAGGAGCTGTTCGTCACCGAGGCGGCCGTGGCCAAGCACATCGCGAACATCTTCGCCAAGCTCGACCTCCCGCCGGCCGCCGACGGGCACAGGAGGGTGCTGGCGGTGCTGGCGTACCTGAGACAGGGCTGATCAGCGGCGAGCGTATGCGGTCGTTTGTGTCGATGACGACTTGGAAGTCATATGCCAGGTATCGATCCCAAAAAGTAGGGTTCGTTGGCATGAACGAGCAGTGGCAGGAGATCGGCGACCGGGTCTATGTCCGGCGTCACCGGTCGTTCGACATGAACACGGGTCTGATCGTCGGTGACGACGGGCACTGCCTGGTGCTCGACACGCGTACCTCGCACCGGGAGGCGGCGGACCTGATCGCGGCCGTCAGGCGGATCACCCCAGGCCCGTGGACGGTCGTCAACAGCCACTCCCACTTCGACCACTACTTCGGTAACGCGTTGTTCCGGCCCGCCGAGATCTGGGGGCACGCCAGGTGCGCCGAGGAGATCGAGCGGTACGGCGAGCAACAACGCGCCGACGTGATCGCGCATCTGCCCGACCGGCAGGACGAGCTGGAGGAGGTCACGATCGTGCCGCCGGACCACACGTTCACGGCCGCGGCCAGCCTGGACATCGGCGGGCGGATCGTGCATTTGCGGCACTTCGGGCTCGGGCACAGCAGCAATGACGTCGTGGTCCATGTTCCCGACGGTGGAGTGGTGTTCGCCGGAGACCTGATCGAGGAGGGGGCGCCGCCGGCATTCGGCGACTCGTACCCGCTGGACTGGCCGGCCACCGTCGCGGCGATGCTGGAGGAGATCCCCGAGCAGGTGGTCGTGCCGGGGCACGGCGCGGTGGTGGGCCGGGCGTTCGCGCAGGGCCAGCAGGCCGAGCTCGCGGCCGTGGCGGAGCTGGCCAAGCGGGCGCACGTGGAGGGGCTGCGCGACCTGATCAAGCACTTCCCCTATCCCGAGGACGTGGTCAGGCAGGCCATCGACCGCGCTTTCCTGCAGCTCGACGCCTGACCTCTTGCCGAGCTATATTGCGTTTTGCAATATAGAGGGAGGCATCATGGCGCGACGCCACGACCTGGTCGGCCTGACCGTGCTGGCCTTGCTCACGGTGCGCGCCGCCCACCCGTACGAGTTGCACCGGTTCATCGTCGAGACGCACAAGGACTACATCACCGGCCTGCCGCGCAGCCTCTACCACGCGGTCGAGCGGCTGGCCAAGGACGAGCTGATCGTGCCCGCCAAGACCGATCGCGAGGGCCGCAGGCCGGAGCGCACGGTCTACGAGATCACCGAGGAGGGCCGCGAGGAGCTGGTCGCCCGGCTGAAGCAGCTGCTGGAGCGGCCCGACCCCGACCGGCGCACGTTCGTGGCGGCCGTTTCGCTCATCGGCTGCCTGCCGCTGCCCGACGCCCAGCGCGCGCTCCGCGGGCGGGCGGCCACGATCGAGGGCGCCCTGGCCGGGATGGACGCCCACCGGCGGGCCATGGCCGACAGCGGCCTGCCCGCGGTGCTCATGCTCGAGGTCGAGTACGAGCAAGCACTGCACCAGGCCGAGCTGGACTGGATCAAGGACCTGCTCGGCCGGCTCGACAAGGGGGAGCTCGACTGGACCCCCATGTGAAGGAGGCCGCCGAGGTGCGCCAACACCTCAGCGGCCGGACATCCGAACAAGGCGCCTGCCCTGCCCGAACGCGTATTCACAGGATAGGCGCCGCGACCAAGGGAGCCGTGCCATGTCCACAGAGATCCTCCGCCTGCTCGGGCGGATGGCGGAGACCTGGAACGCCGCAGGCTACGCCGCGCTGTTCACGCCGGACGCCGACTACATCACGTTCTTCTGCCGGATGGCCAAGCCATGACGAAACGGCTCATCACCGAGGTCGCCGGGGTGGTGACCGCGCCGGTCGAGCAGGTGTGGCAGGCTCTGCTCGGCGAGCGGCCGGCCCACGAGATGAAGACCGAGTTCGGCGAGCACACCGTCGCCTACCAGGGCGGCTGGTGGTATCGCGGCGAATGGTCGGTCACCACCCACCCCGAGGGCACGCGGGTGGACCACCGCGTCTACAGCGTGGCCGGCCCGTACTGGGCCGTGGCGCTGGCCAACCAGCTGTTCATCGGCTTCCCCGAGCGTACGCGCCGGTCGTTCGCGGAGGGCATCTCGCGGATCGCAAACCAGTTGGGCTGCTCCTCGCGGCTCGCCTAGGCTGCCGCGATCAAGCCAGGCTGATCTTCCCCTTCGACACCTTGATCTTCTTGCGTGGGAGCGGGCGCTTGGCAGGACCCTGGACCACTGCCCCGGTGGAGGCGCTGAACTTGCTGCCGTGGCACGGGCAGTTGATCGTGCCACGGCTCACGCTCGCCACCGCGCAGCCTTGGTGGGTGCACTTGGCGCTGAAGCACCGGTAGACGCCCTTCTTCGGCTGGGTGATCACGTACTTCCCCTTGATGATCCGGCCGCCGCCGACCGGGATGCTCCTGGTCGTGGCGAGCACGGGACCTGCCGCCGCCTCGGCCCTGCCGGGCCACAGGAAGACGACTCCGGCGCCCGCGGCGCCACCTCGGACGATCAATGCACGGCGTGTGAGCATGGTTGCCTCCTTCAACCATTCTCACGTCCACCGAGCACTGATGGTTCACGTGTGACACAAGGGAAATCTGGCGATGAACCCGCCGCCGGCGTACACAAGAGAGCCCTGGTGCAGAGCCGCGATGTCCCGCGCGATCGGCAGCCCGAGCCCGGCGCCGCCGGCGTCCCTGGCCCGTGCCTCGTCCAGCCTGGTGAAGCGGTCGAACACCGCCTCGCGCTGCTCGAACGGGATCCCCGGTCCGTCGTCGAGCACCTCGAGCACGGCCTCGTCCGCTTCGGCGTGCACGCGTACGCACACCGTCGAGGCGGCGTGCCGTACCGCGTTGTCGGTCAGATTCGTCACCAGGCGGTCGAGATGCGCCCGGGAGCCCTTCATCACCACGTCGGGCTCGATGTCCAGCTCCACCCGCACCTCGGGCCGCCGCTGTACCCGCAGCGACTCCTCTGCCGCCACTTGCCCGAGGTCCAGCTCCGCGCTCCGGAGCGGCTCGCCCGCGTCCAGCTTGGCCAGCATGAGCAGGTCGGCGGCCAGGGACTGCAGGCGCTCAATGTCGGCCAGCGCCTCCCTGGTCAGCTCGCTGGGCTCGGCCAGCTCCAGCCGGGCACGAAGGGTGGCGATGGGGCTGCGTAGCTCGTGCGCCGCGTCGGCGACGAACCGCTTGTGCGTCTCCACGGCCGTCTCGAGACGGTCGAGCGTGCCGTTCACGGTGCTGGCCAGCGCGGCGATCTCGTCTTTGGAGCTCGGTACGGGGACACGCTGGTGCAGGTCGCGGGCGGTGATGTGGGCGACCTTGGCCCTGATCGCGGCCACAGGAGCCAGCGCGCGGCCCACCGAGAACCAGGTCATGGCGGCCACCACGAGCAGCACCGCGGGCACGCCCGGCAACAACGCGCCGTACATCGAGCGCAGGGCGTCCGTGGCGCCGGCCAGCGAGGCCCTCGACCACAGCATGGCGGGGCCTGTCTGGGTGGTCACCTTCAACCCGGCGACGGCGTACTGGCCGGGCTCGGCCCACTCCTCGATGGTTTCGCTCTTATCGTCGGTCAGCACGAGATCGGGGTCGGCGACCGCGGCCACCGTGCCGTCCCGCAGATGGATCACGCCTGCCTTGGTCTCCTTCCCGGCCACCCTGACCGGAGTGCCGGCCACCACCTCGATCGTCCGGGCGAGCGGCGCCGCGGCGGCGGCTTTCCTCGTCGCCTCGGCTCCCGCGCTGCTCTCCAGGCTGCCGCGCAACACGATCACCAGCAGCAGAGCCACGACCCCCAGCGCGAGCGCCACGACCAGCGTCGCCGCCGCGGTCGCCTGCAACCGCACCGATTGAAGCCCCACGGCCATCCGCCGCCACCGGATCACGCCGCCTCCAATCGGTAGCCGGCCCCGCGGACCGTCATGAGCGTCGTCCGGCCGAACGGCACGTCGATCTTCCTGCGCAGGGCGCTGATGTAGACCTCGACGATGTTCGGGTCGCCGTCATAAGAGAAGTCCCAGGCCTGGGCCAGCAGCTCGGCCTTGGAGACCACCTCGCCGGGCCGCCGCGCGAGCGCGTGCAGCACCGCGAACTCCTTCGGCGTCAGCCCGATCCCCACCTCGCCCCTGCGGCACCGCAACCCGGCCGGATCGATCACCAGATCTCCCACGGTGATCGACACCGGCCGCTCGCGCCCGCCCCGCCGCACCAGCGCGCGCAGCCGGGCCAGCAGCACCACGTACGAGAACGGCTTGGCCAGGTAGTCGTCGGCTCCGTTGTCGAGCGCCTCGGCCTCGTCGTAGATGCCGTCCTTGGCCGTGAGCATCATGATCGGCGTCCAGTTGCCCGCCTCGCGCAGCCGGGAGCAGACCGCGTATCCGTTCATCCTGGGCAACATCACGTCCAGGACGATCACGTCGTACGTGTTCTCGGTGGCCATCCACAACCCGTCGCGCCCGTCGTGGGCCACGTCCACGGCGAAGCCCTCACCTGCCAGCCCGCCCTTGATCAGGTCGGCCAGCCGCTCCTCGTCCTCCACCAGTAAGACTCGCACGCCGTCCAGGGTCTCTCAGGCGACCTAAAGCCAACCTGAAGACCATTTATGGCCTCTTCAGGGTTGGTTCAGGTTCGGCGGGCCAGTCTCGGGGGCGTTCGACCGATCCTAGTGAGGAGAACCCATGTTCAAGCGACGTCTCGCGGTGCTCGGCGCGGTCTGCGCGCTCGCGCTCACCGGTCTGGCCGGGTCCGCCCTGGCCGATGAGCCGCCTTCCGCGGCGGGCGCCAAGGTGACGTGCACGACCAGTGACGGCAAGACCATCGAGCTGCCCGCGGGCGAGCCGGGCAAGCCGATGGGCGTCCTGGTCACCTCCGAAGGGGAGGTGAAGCAGGTCGATCCGGGCGAGATGGTGAAGCTGCGTGCCGTTCCCGCGGAGAAGCTGCCCGAAGGCGCCGAGCCGCCCATCATGGTGAAGAAGATCGAGGCCGGTGCGGTGCCCACCGAACTCGCCGATGGCGATGCGGTGCCCGCCGTTCCCGCCAAGCCCGCCGAGGGTCTGCCCGTGCCCCCGGAGGCCGGCAAGGGCCCCGAGGGCGGCCATGGCAAGGCGGTCACCATCGTCTGCAAGAAGCCCGAGTAGTCACCCGGTGAACGACGGGTGCGGCCCCAGTGCCCAGTACTCGAAGAGGCCGTGGCCCACGAGCCCGTCGTACTCGAAGCGCCCGACGGCGTCCACCAGGCCCCACATCCTGGCGGCGTCGTCAGGCAGCCGGTACGTCACGCCCTGCACCACCGGCCCGGGACCCTGGTACATGCCGTGCCGCCAGTCCGGCTCCAGCCCGTAGCCGGTGCCCACCATGAGGTGCACCGGCAGGAGAGGGGTGCAGTGCACGTCGAACGGCTTGCCGCCGGGCGGTGAGAAGGTGATCACGGCGTCGACGACGTCCCGGGTGCCGGGGGCGTAGACGGGGCGGTAGTCAGGCCGGCCGAGATACTCCTCCTCCCGCCCGTCCGACCAGACCCGCACGGCCTCCTCCAGCAGCCGGCGGCCCCGCTCGTCCTCCTGCACGATGCAGAGGATGGCGTGGTCGTCGAACTGCATCGGTGCGTAGAGCCAGTAGAAGGTGCCGGGGTTCTTGGCCTGGATTCCGGACGGCTCGGGCTCGCCGACCGGCCTGATGCCCCAGGACCGGTCTCTGGTGCCCTGCCAGCGGTCGGGGGTGACCGGGATGTCCTCCCCGCCGATACTGATATTTCCTGACCAGCGGCCGGTCTGCGCCAGGCGTACCGAGTCGAACATGACACGCTCCTGCCACCGCAGGAAGTGCCGGGGTTCGAGCGTCGCCGGGATCGTGCCTTCCCAGAGCAGGTCGAAGGACAGGCCATGCTCGTTCGGCTCCAGGACCACCCTGAGCCGCTTGAGCCCTTCGACGACCTCGACGCGGAAGGGGCCGATCCCGGTGTCCATCCGGTCGGCGCCGAGCTCGCGTGAGGCCCGGACGACGCGGTGCAGGTCCCGGTGCCGTACGCAGGCGAAGGCGTCGGTGACGCCCAGGTTGGGGTACTGGCCGAGGCCGACGATCAGCATGAACTCGCCGGTGCCCGCGTGGCAGTTGAAGTAGTAGCGGTCGTAGAAGTTGCGGTCGGAAGTGGCCACGTGCCGCATGACCTGGGCAGCCTGATGGACGGGGTAGTCGTCGAGGGGTGACAGCGCCATGACCGGGTTTGTAGCAAGCGCTTGGTGACACGTCAACGGGCGAAAGAGAAGCGCGCCCTCGGATAAGTCGAGGGCGCGCTTCCCGGCGGGATCAGGACATCTTGCGGGATGTCTCGTCCGCCTTCTTCGACACGTTGGCCGCGATCCGGTCTGTCGACTCGGCGGTCCGTTCCGCCTTCTCGTTGACCCATCGTGAGGCATCGGAGGCGGATTCCTTCATGTGCTCGGTCCACTGCTGGGCATTGCGGCGGTAGGCCATGTAGCCCATGGCTCCTATGGCAATGCCTGTCATGAGGACGAGCACCGGCCACCGCCGCGACCGCGTGGGCGTCGGGTCGATCCTCCTGGCCGCCGTGGTCAGCATATGGCTGACCCTGGGTGCGACCTGGTCTTCGAACCCATGCGCCGCGGACTCCAGCCGCGGCGCCGCCCAGTAGCGGGCGTCTTCGATTCGATGGGCGGCGGCCATCCTGGCCTGGTCCGCCACCGGTGTCATGCGATGGCCGGTTCGCACGGCCTGGGCCTTCATGCGGCCCATCCACGTGGCTGGTACTTCTATGACCACGCGGCGTCTTCTCAGTGTCAGGGACACGACAACCTCCCCTGTCGTTGGAGCCCCGAGCCTGACCTTCCCTGGGCAAGGCGGCTCAATCATGGCCGTCCGTGGGAGGATGGCTCTGAAGGCCGTACGGCCATAGTCCTCAAAACACCGCAAAACTAACCCTGTGCATAGAGGGGGGCAGCTGTCTCGTGGCTGAGAAGCTGATCGCAAACCTGCAGACCAATCGCGGCAATATCAAGGTGGAACTCTTCCCTACCAAGGCCCCGAAAACGGTACGGAACTTCGTGGAGCTTGCCGAAGGCACCCGCGAATGGACGCACCCGGGCACCGGTGAGAAGAGCACCGCCCGCTACTACGACGGCACGATCTTCCACCGGGTCATCTCCGGCTTCATGATCCAGGGCGGTGACCCCCTGGGGCAGGGCATCGGCGGACCCGGCTACGAGTTCGACGACGAGATCCACCCGGACCTGTGGTTCAACCGGCCGTACCTGCTGGCCATGGCCAACGCCGGCATCCGCTTCGGCAAGGGCACCAACGGCTCGCAGTTCTTCATCACCGTGGTGCCGACGCCGCACCTCAACGGCAAGCACACCATCTTCGGCGAGGTGATCGAGGGACAGGACGTGGTCGACGCCATCGTCAAGACCCGCACCGACGCCCGGGACCGTCCGGTGGAGGACGTGGTCGTGGAGTCGGTCACCATCGACCGCGTCCAGTCCTGACGGAGCGCTGAAGGGGACGGGCCCTCCCTCGGAGGGCCACGCGCCCACCACGCCACCTCCGCGCCCCTCAGGCGCCACCCAGCGTGTCCACGCGTAGACGGTGGTCGCGCCATGAGGGCCGCGCCTGGGCGCTCGTCGCGTCCGCCGCGTGGGGCGGCTGAGGGCGGGCGGCTCGGGCACGCGGCACGCCCGTGCAAGCCATAGGCTTTTGGTCATGACCAGCCAGCCTCCCAGCCCGCCCCCACAGCCCGAGCAGCCGGCTGAGGCCGTGCCCACGTGTTACCGGCACCCCGACAAGGAAACCTGGGTCCGTTGCCAGCGCTGCGAGCGTCCCATCTGCCCCGACTGCATGCGTGACGCGGCGGTCGGCTTCCAGTGCCCCGAGTGTGTGGCCGAGGGCAACCGCGGGATCCGCCAGGCCAAGTCCACCTTCGGTGGCAATGTCGTGCGCACGCCGTTCGTGACGTACACCATCCTGGTCATCAACGTCCTGGTCTTCGGCGCGCAATACCTCATCGGCAATGAGGTCACGGGGGAGCTGGCCATGTGGCCCGCCGGCGTGGCCGTGCTCGACCAGTACTACCGGCTGATCACCGCCGCGTTCGTGCACGGCGGCGTCTTCCACATCCTGTTCAACTGCTGGGCGCTCTACGTCGTCGGCCCATACCTGGAGCGCGCCTTCGGCCACGTGCGCTACGTGGCGCTCTACGTGATCAGCGCACTCGGTGGCTCAGTGCTCGGCCTCTGGCTCGACCCGCTCAACCAGCCCACGGTCGGCGCGTCCGGGGCGATCTTCGGTCTGTTCGGCGCGGTGTTCGTGGTCGGCCGACGGCTCAACATGGACGTGCGTGGCATCGCCGTGCTCATCGCGATCAACCTGGTGATCACCTTCGTGGTCTCGGGCATCAGCTGGACCGGCCACATCGGCGGCCTGATCACCGGCTCGCTGCTGGCGGGAGCAATTGCCTACGCCCCCAAGAACAACAGGACCCTGTGGCAGGTCCTGGCGATCGCGGGAGCGCTGGCATTGCTGGCCGTGCTTGTGGTGGTGCGGGCGTCGGCCATTCTGGCCGCCGCCTGATCCCCCACAGGGTGTGGAAAAAGCTGTGGAAAGAACTACCGCCAGCGGGTGGAAAGAACCACACCGAAGATGATGAAAACAAACCCGATCAGCAGGTTCCAGTTCTGGAGGTCGCCGATGAAGGGTGTCTGCGGCGCAACGTAGTACACCGCGATCCAGAGGATGCCGATGATCCACGCGACGACCATCGTGGGCGCCAGCCAGCGGGGGCTGACCTTGACCTGCTGAGACCTCTGCGGCGGGGTGTAGACCGCCTTCTTGCGAGCCTTGGACTTGGGCACTGGGTAACTCCTGCTGAGGGCCTGGGGCATCCGGATCGTCCGCAGGCTCTTCGGTAAGCCTAATTGAAGTGTGGTCCACAATAGTCACCACGCGCACGTCATGGCGATCCCCAGCCGGATACTCAGGGCGCTGACGGCGGTCGTGCTGGTCGCGACCGCGGTGGCCGTACTCTGGTATGTCGTCCTTCCGCTACTGGAGCCCTTGGTGACGCTCGACGAGGTGACCACAAGGAAATGAGCCGCGTGCTGGTCGTGGACAACCACGACAGCTTCGTCCACACGATCGTCCAGTACCTGCGTGCACTGGGCGCGGACTGTGACGTGCGGCCGCGCGACAACGTACGCGTGGGCGACGCCGACGGCTTCGACGGCGTGCTCATCAGCCCGGGACCCGGCACGCCCGAGGCGGCCGGCGTCAGCGTCCCCCTCGTCCGCCACGCGGCCGCGCGCGAACAGCCGCTGCTCGGCGTCTGCCTGGGCCACCAGGCCATCGCCATCGCCTTCGGCGGCACGGTGTCCCGTGCGCCCGAGCTCTTCCATGGCCAGACGAGCGACATCGTTCACGACGGCAAGGGCGTGTTCGAGACCCTGCCCTCGCCGGTGCGGATGACCCGCTACCACTCGCTCACCGTGTTGCCCGAGACCGTGCCCGACGTGCTCGACGTGACCGCGTGGACCGCGGACGGCGTCATCATGGGCCTGCGCCACCGCCGGGTGCCCATTGAGGGCATCCAGTTCCACCCCGAGTCGGTCTTGTCCGAACACGGGCACACATTGCTCGAGAATTGGCTCCGCGGAACCGTGTAACGAACATCGCGCATACGACGACTAACTAGTGAGCGTCCCCGCCGTTGCCCCCGAGCGGCGGGGGCGTTTTTGTGTCAGAAGCGAAGGGCCGCCCGTCCCACGCGGGAACGGGCGGCCCTTTCCGCCGTACGACGGAGCCTCAGCCGAGGGGGTCGTCGTCGATCGGGTTGTCGTCAGACGGCGGATCCTCGGGGAAGTCCGTCTGGTCGTCGGTGGGCTGATCGGTGGGGAACTGATCGCTCGGCTGCTCCGTCGGCTGCTGCAGCTCCGGACCCGTGGACACCACGATCGTCACCGTCGTGTTCGCCGGCAGCTTGGTGCCCTCGCCCGGATTCTGCTGGACGACCGTGCCCTCGGGCTGGTCGCTGGCCTGCTCGACGACCTTGGTGCGGAAGCCTGCGGCCTTCAGCTGGGCGGTGGCGTCCTCCACGGTGAGCCCGGTGACGCTGGGCACCTCACCCAGCTCCTTGGGCACCCACAGGGTGACGGTGCCGCCCTCTTCGATCGACTCGCCGGACTTGGGTTTGGTGGCGACGACCGTGCCCTGCGGCTTGCTGGAGACCCTGGTCTGGACCGTGGCCTGCAGGCCGGCCTTCTCCAGGGCCGCGGTGGCCTCCGCCTGCGACATGCCGATGAGGCCGTCCGGCACCTTGACCTTCTTCGGACCCGTGGACACGTACAGCTTGACGGTCGAGCCCTTCGGCGCCTTGGTGCCCTCGGCGGGATCCGTCTTGATGACGGTGTCCTTGTCGATCTCGGAGCTGGGCTCCTTCACCACCTCGACCTTGAAGCCCAGGTTGGTGAGCTCACCCTCGGCGTACTTCTGCTCCTTCGAGACGAGAGACGGGATCGCGACCGCCGTCTCCGCCGGCGTGTTGCCGGTGCCGAAGATCAGGTAGCCGACCGTGACGAAGCCGCCGATGATCAGCAGCGGGATGATGATCCACAACGCCGTCTTGACGCCGTTGCCGCCACCGCTGGAGGCCCTGCGCCGCCCGCCACGACCGCCGCCGTCACCATCGCCGTAGTCGTACGGCGGGATCGAGCTGGTGCGCTGCGTGGCCGGGCCGGTGGCGGCCTGCGTGGCCGTCATCATGCGCGTGCCCTGGCCGTAGTTGCCACTCACCGCCATCGTCTGGGCGTCGGTCGGCATGCCGGACATCGCCCGCTGGATGTCGGCCCGCATCTCGGCCGCGCTCTGGTAACGCTGAGCCGGGTCTTTGGCCATGGCCTTGAGCACGATCGCGTCGGCCCACGGCGGGATGTCGCGGTCGATCTGCGACGGCGGGATGGGCTCCTCGCGGACGTGCTGGTAGGCGATCGCGACCGGCGAGTCGCCGGTGAAGGGCGGCTGCCCGGTCAGCAGCTCATAGAGCAAGCAGCCGGTGGAGTAGATGTCGCTACGCGCGTCCACCCGCTCGCCCCGAGCCTGCTCGGGCGACAGGTATTGCGCGGTGCCGATCACCTGCGCCGTCTGCGTCATCGTGGCCGCGGAGTCGGCCATCGCGCGTGCGATGCCGAAGTCCATCACCTTGACGTCGCCCGCCCGCGTGATCATCACGTTGGCCGGCTTGATGTCGCGGTGCACGATGCCGCCGCGGTGGCTGTAGTCCAGTGCCCGCAGGATGCCGTCGACCAGCTCCACCGCCCGTTCGGGCATCAGCCGCCGGTCCTGGCGCAGCAGGTCGCGCAGCGTCCTGCCGTCGACGTACTCCATCACGATGTACGGCACGGGGGCGCCTTCGGTGACGTCTTCGCCAGTGTCATAGACCGCGACGACGGCCGGGTGGTTCAGTGAGGCCGCCGACTGCGCCTCACGGCGGAACCGGGCCTGGAAGGTGTGGTCACGCGCCAGATCGGAGCGGAGGGTCTTGATCGCGACTATGCGGTCCAGCCGGATGTCTCGGGCGCGATAGACCTCGGCCATGCCGCCGCGCCCGACGACACCGTCGAGCTCGTAGCGACCTCCGAGTAGCCGAGGCTGAGTCATTTCCTGCACTGTCCCTTACCGTTCATCTTGGGTGCCGGCCTGCTCGGGGGGCCGCCGGTGTCCATCATCGACCCCCTGGCGCGTCACGTCTCCTCCTTGGGCGGGTTCGTCTCACCCGGGTCTGGCGAAGCGGTCGGTGTCGAAGTCGTCGGTGTCCTGGTGGGCGTTGGAGTGGGGGTAGGTGTCGGAGTCCGGGTCGTCGGTGTCGGTTTCGGCGTCGGCTTCTTGGTGGGAGTTGCCGACTTGCTTACCGTAGCCGACCGTGAGGGTATAGGCCTCGGCGACTTGACGGGAACCACCGCAGGGCGTCGAGTACGTGTTTTCGTCTTGCTCGGACGCTGCTGCTCGGGCGTCAACACCGTCGACTCTGTGGGATCCGCCACGTCGGGCGGCGTCTCCACCGGTGACCGGCCGGCGAGGGAGAAGGCGCTGAGCCCCACGGCGGCCACGCACCCGGCCGTGGCCACCGCGGCCAGCGTCCTTGCGCCCTTACGCCGCTTGCCCTGCCCGCCCGGCCGCCGCTCCTCCATGGCCGTCGCCGGGGCGAGGTCGTCGGTGTCCCGCTGGTCCTCGGCCGACTGCTCGCGTACTTGGAAGCCTGACGGGTCGGTGAACATGCTCAGGTCGGCGCCCTGCTCGGCGCCGACCAGCGACTCGCGCAGCACGTAGGCCCGGTCGGCCACCTCCAGCGCCGTGGCCGGACGCTGTGCCGGATCCTTGGCCAGCAGCGCCAGGACCAGCTCGCGCACCGGCGCGGGCACGTCCACGCCGAGCGGCGGCGGCGGCTCGTTGAGGTGCAGCAGCGCGATCGCCACCTGGGTGTCCCCGCGGAACGGCGTGCGCCCCGCCAGGCTCTCGTACGCCACCACGCCCAGCGAGTAGAGGTCGGTGGCGGGCGTGAGCGGGAAACCCTGCGCCTGCTCGGGGCTGACGTATTGGGCGGTGCCCAGCACGGTGCCGGTCTGTGTCACCGGCGCCGCCTCCAGGGCCCGCGCGATGCCGAAGTCCGTCACCTTGATGACGCCCTCGGGGGTGACCAGCAGGTTGCCCGGCTTGATGTCACGGTGGATGATCCCGGCCGAATGCGCCGCATGCAGCGCCTTGGCGGTCTGGTGCACCACGTCCAGCGCCACCTCGGCCCCGAGGGCGCCGCTGCGGGCCAGGATGGCCGATAGCGGCTCGCCGTGGACCAGCTCCATCACCAGGTAGGCGAGATCGCTCTGCTCGCCGTAGTCGAAGACCTGCGCGATCCCGGGGTCGGCCAGAGCCGCCGTGAGCCTGGCCTCGTTGCGGAAGCGCTCGCGGAAGGTGGGGTCGGCGTAGATGTGGCTACGCAGGATCTTGACCGCCACCTCGCGCCCGAGGAGCTCGTCGCGGGCGCGCCACACCTCGCCCATACCGCCCGTGGCGATGCGGGAGACCAGGAGGTAGCGGTTACGGAGCCGCATGATCCAGCAGGTTACCGTCACTCACTTGTTCAGCACCGCCTCCAGCACGGCCTTTGCGATCGGCGCGGCCGTGTGGCCGCCTGTCGCCTCCGCGCCGACGTTCGCGGCGCCGGATTCGACGATGACCGCCAGCGCCACCTTCGGGTCCTCCGCGGGCGCGAAGGAGATGAACCAGGCGTGCGGCGGCTGGCCGTCGGCCGTCTCCGCGGTGCCCGTCTTACCCGCTACTTGGACGCCCGGCACCTGCGCCAGGTTGGCCGTGCCGTTGTTGACGACGCTCACCATCATGTCGCGCAGCTTGCCCGCCGTCTCGGAGCTGACCGCCTCCGACAGCTCCTCGGGCTTGGCCTCGTCGACCGTGTCGCCCTTGGCGTCGGTGATCTTGTTGACGAGGTACGGCTTCATCACCGCGCCCTCGTTGGCGATGCCGGCGGCGATCATGGCCATCTGCAGCGGGGTCATCCGGTTGCTGCGCTGCCCGATCGAGGCCATCGCCACGGCCGCCTGATCCTCCTTGGGGCCGAAATCGCTGTCGGCCACCGACATCGGCACGGCGATCTGCGTGCCCATGCCGAACCTCTCCGTCTGCTCATTCATTTTGTCGTAGCCCAGCTCCATGCCCATCTTGCCGAAGGGCGTGTTGCAGGACTTCTCCAGCGCGTACGTCAGCGTGACCGAGCCGGAGCCGCAGGCCGCGCCGCCGTAGTTGGGCAGACTGATGTTGGTGTTGGGCAGCGGCAGCCGCTGAGGCGCATCCACGGTGGTGTCCGGGCCGCGCGAGGAGTCGTCCTCCAGGTACGCCGCCATCGTCACCACCTTGAACGTCGACCCCGGCGGGTACGTCTGGCCGACGGTGCGATTGAGCAGCGGCTGGCTCTTCTCCTTGGCCAGCTCGTCGTAGCGCGTGAAGACCTTGCCCTTGTCGGTGCCCGACAGCTCGGTGGGGTCGTAGGTCGGCAGCGAGACCATCGCCAGGATCGCGCCGGTCTTCGGGTCGAGCGCGATCACGGCGCCGCGCTTGCCGCTGTTGCGGAGCGCGTCGTAGGCCGCCTTCTGCGCCTTGGGGTTGATCGTGACCTCGACGTTGGCGCCCTTGGTCGGCTCGCCGGTGAACAGGTCGATGCTCCGCCGCAGCAGCAGGTCGGCGCTGGAGCCGTCGAGCAGGTCGTTCTCGGACTTCTCGATCGCGCTCTCGCTCTCGGGCGAGAAGAAGCCGGTGACGTGCGCGTAGAGCTTGGCGTCCGGGTATTCCCTGGCGAACTTGAACCGCTTGCTGTCGGTCTCGACGGACTGGGCGATCACCTTGCCGCCCGCGACGATGCGTCCTCGCTCGACGGCGTAACGCGCGTAGTAGTTGCGGGTGTTACGGGAGTCGCTGCTCAGCTCTTCCGCACGGACCGCCTGCAGGATGTTCACATTGATCATCAGGAGCGCGAACATGACCAGGCAGGCCACGGCCGCGCGCTTCAGGGTCTTGTTCATCGCTGGAACACCTGCGTCAGTCCTTCGTTCTGGATCGCCTGAGGCGGAGGCTTTCGCGCCGAATCTGACATTCGTACCAAAAGCGCGATAAGGATCCAGTTAGCCAGCAGCGCCGAGCCACCCTGGGACATGAACGGGGTGACCAGGCCGGTCAGGGGGATGAGGTTCGTCACGCCGCCGACGATGATGAACACCTGCCAGGCGAGGATGAACGACAGGCCGCCCGCCAGCAGCTTCGAGAACGGCTCGCGGGCCGCCAGCGAAGTGCGCAGGCCGCGCTCGACCAGCAGCGCGTAGAGCATGAGCAGCGCCATCAGGCCGGTCAGGCCGAGCTCCTCGCCGACCGCGGCGAAGATGAAGTCGGAGAACGACAGCGGAATCAGGTCGGGATTGCCCTGGCCGAGCCCGGTGCCCATGATGCCGCCCGCGCCGAGCCCGAACAGGCTCTGCATGATCTGGAAGCTGCCGCCGATCTCACGGTTGTAGAACTCGTCGGAGCTCGGGTTGAGCCAGATCTGGAAACGGTCGCCGACGTGGTCGAAGACCATGCCCGCCAGGAAGGCGCCGCCGGCGAAGAGCAGCACGCCGATCAGCACCCACGACGTGCGCTGGGTGGCGATATAGAGCATCGCGATGAACGTGCCGAACAGCAGCAGCGACGTGCCCAGGTCCTTCTCGAAGACCAGGACGAGCAGGCTGAGCACCCAGGTGACGAGGACGGGACCGAGGTCCCTGGCCCGCGGCAGGTCGATGAGGAGCAGCCGCCGCCCGGCCAGCGCCAGCACGTCCCGCTTGGCCACGAGGTAACCGGCGAAGAAGACCACCAGCGCCAGCTTGGCGAACTCGCCGGGCTGGATGGAGAAACCGCCGATGCGGATCCAGATCTTGGCGCCCTGTACCTCGCTGAGTGAGCTGGGCAGCACCGCGGGGATCGCGAGCAGGACCAGGCCGACGGCGCCGGCGGTGTAGGTGAGGCGCTGGAGCATACGGTGATCGCGGATCACGAGCAGCGTGGCCGTGAACATGACGACGCCGACGGCCGTCCACATGATCTGGTTGGCGGCGGACGCGCCGGGCATGTTCGCGGACTCGAGCCGGTAGATCATCACCAGGCCGAGACCGTTGATCACGGTCACCAGCGGCAGGATCAGCGGATCCGCCCACGGCGCGAACTTGGCCAGCACGATGTAGGCGATCGCCATCAGGCCGCCCAGACCCAGACCGTAGGTCAGCATGCCGGCCGGGATCTGGCCGTCGATCGCCAGGCCGACGTTGGCGTAGGCGCCCATGACGATGCCCACCGCGAGCGCCAGCATGACCAGTTGGGCCACGCGGCGCTTGGCCGGCATCGCGACGGGGGCTTCGGCGACTTCGCTCATTTACTGCTGTTTCGTCTTGGTCGCGGTCGCGGATGGCGTGGGCGACGCAGTCGTGGTCGCCGTCGTCTCGCTCGGCTGATCTCCGGAGAACTTCAACGCGTTGATTTTCGCCACGCCTTCGTCGACGGACAGGACGGGGATGCCGCTCTTGATCAGCGCCTGGTCGGCCTCGGACAGCTGGGAGAGCTGCCGTCCCGTGGGCCTGGAGACGCTGAAGAGCTGGAATGGACCCACCTCCTTCTGGATCCCCTGGAACACGACCACCTCGCCGCCCCTAGCACCGACGAAGAACTGGTCCTGGGTCCACTGGTATCCAAAGTAGCCGCCGGCGGCGAGGGCGGCGATGCCTATGCTGAGCACGGTGACCAGCACGGGCCACACACGACGACGCCTGCCCGACCGCCGGGACGCCTGCGCGACCGGCTCGTCGAAGTCGTCGTCGGCGATCGCCGGCTGGGGTGCGGTCACCGCGCTAGGTCGTCCCGGCGAGGTGTCCTGCGGATTCCCGCGCAGCCGGTTCATGCCCGCGGCCCCCACGATGGCGACCTCGGCAGGCACCTGCTGCCCATCGGTGATCTCCAGGACGTCGGCCAGGACACACGTGATGTTGTCCGGCCCGCCTCCCCTGTTCGCCAGATCGATGAGCTGGCGGACGACCTCTTCCGGATCGTCGATGTTGGTGAGCGTGGCATGCAGCGTCTCCGCGCTCACCACGCCGGACAACCCGTCCGAGCACAGCAGGTAACGGTCACCCACCTGCGCTTCCCGGAGCGTCAGGTCGGGATCGACCTCGCCGCTGCCGTCGAGAGCGCGCAGCAGGATCGAGCGCTGCGGATGCGTGGCGGCCTCTTCCAGCGTGATGCGCCCGTCGTCGACGAGCTGCTGCACCAGCGTGTGGTCATGGGTGATCTGGTAGAGCTCCCCGCGCCTGAGCAGGTAGGCGCGCGAGTCGCCAACGTGCACGAGGGCGACCTGGGTGCCGTGCCACAACATGGCCGTGAGAGTCGTGCCCATGCCTTTGAGGCTGGGATCCCGCCCCACCATTTCGTGCAGCTTGCGATTGGCGTCGCGTACCGCTGCCTCGATGGCGTTGAGCAGGTCACCCCCCTGTTGGGCCTCTTCCAGAGAGGCCATGGCGGCGATGGCGACTGAACTCGCCACCTCGCCGTGTGCGTGCCCGCCCATGCCGTCGGCGACGGCGAGCAGGCGCCCGCTAGCGTACGCCGAGTCCTCGTTTCCTTCGCGGAGGAGGCCGACGTCCGAGCGGGCGGCGTAGCGGAGTGCGATGGTCATTTGCGCAATTCAATGACTGTCTTGCCGACGCGGATCGGAACACCGAGCGGCACCGGGGTCGGGCGGGTGACTTTCGAGCGGTCGAGATACGTGCCGTTGGTCGACCCGAGGTCTTCCACGATCCACTGACCGTCCTGAGGAAAGAGCCGGGCATGCCGGCTGGAAGCGTAGTCGTCGGTGACTACCAGCGTGGCGTCGTTCGCCCGGCCAATGGTGATGGGCGTCTCCGTGAGATTGATGGTGGTGCCTTGCAGCGGACCACCCGTGACGATGAGCTGGCGTGGCTCGCCCTTCCTGCTCTTGGGCTTGGCCACGGCCTTGGCGGGTTTGGCGGACTTGCGTGGACCCGCGGGAGCCGTGCGTGAACCGAACAAGTCAGTCCGGATCACGCCGACTGCGGCAATGACGAAGAACCACAGCACCGCCAGGAAAGCGAGCCGGATCAGCAGCAGCGTGAGCTCGGACATGGACCGTTTGTCTACCCCTAATCGCGCCGGAACACCAGAGTCGTGCGCCCCAGGGTCACTCGCGTGCCGTTCTGGAGCTCGATCCTGCGTACCGGCTGGCCATTGACGAAAGTGCCGTTCGTCGATCCCAAGTCGACGAGAACCACATTCTGGCCCTCGACGCGCAGCTCCGCGTGGTGCCGCGAAACGCCGGGATCGACTAGTCGAAGATCGCAGTCGGTGCCCCTGCCGAGCAAGGTCACCGGAGTGGTGAGCTCGTAAGAGCGGTCCCCCTGCGGATCGTCCTGAGTGGAGACGAGCAGCCTGGGCCGCCCATTGAACGCGTGCGGGCGGGACGGAGGCAGGTCGCTCGCCGGCTGGCGAATCTCGTCCTGCTCGACCGTCGCGCCGCGAATGACGCCGGACCGGATGCGGAACAAGCCCACAGCCAGGTCACCGGCGGTCTCGAAGCGAACCCGGACCGGTCCCACGAAAGAGTAGCCCTGCTCCTTGGCGTACTCCCTGGCGAGGTTGGCCAGCTCGTGGCTGATGCTGTCGGCGTAGACCTCAAGCCGTTCGCTGTCGGTCGTGGACAGCTCAACCACGAAGTCGTTGGGCACGAGCGTGCGACCCTGAGCGACGATCGCCGCACGCTCATCCATCTCCCGCTGAACCGCGCTGGCGACCTCGACCGGCTGAAGGTCAGATTTGAACGCCCGCGCAAAGGCCCCCTCAACCAAGCCTTCGAGCCTTCGCTCGAAGCGCTGAAGGACTCCCACCGGGTACCTCCCTTCCTCCGTGCATATGATCGCGTTCCCCAGACGCGTACGGCGCCCGGTTTCCGCTAGTCCCACGTCGCGGCGTTTCCCGGCGCCCGTCGGCTGTCGCGCCCAGCTCCTCCGCTCCCGTGTCTTATGCGATCGTATCCGGGTTCAGTACCAGTGGCTGTTCCGTGCTACTGTTTCTCCGCACCCAAAAATGGGCGGGTGGCGGAACGGCAGACGCGCACGGTTCAGGTCCGTGTGTCCGAAAGGACGTGAGGGTTCAAATCCCTCCTCGCCCACTCGGTGAACTGGGGACCTCTGGTCGGAAGCATTCGCTTCCTCCCTCGGGTCCCCTCGTCGTTTCTCCCGGGGGATGACCCCCGGACCCCCAGCGTCTTCTGGGGGCTTTGCCCCCAGACCCCCTTTAGCTGCTGTGGTTGCTCGCCGGTCCCACCCTGACGAAGTCGGGGGCGGATGGCAAGGGTCGAGGCTACTTCTTTCTCACGGACTTGTCAGTACGGTTGCTCTCCGCAGGGAAGACGGTAGAGTCGTCCGCTTGCAGATCGCTTTCGCCTGACTTGCGTGATTTAGCTCACATTTTGGAGCTGGTGCGGCTGCTGAGTCAGGGTGTCCAGGTGGCAAGTGGTTTGGTGGGGCGTTGTCGTGCCCGGCGTCGGGGTTGGCCGGTTTCTGTAGGTAGCGTGTCGCGCCAGCGGGCGATCTTGCGGGGCGAGGCCGTCGGCCACAGCCGACTCACCGGCGACCGCGGGCGGGTCGGCCGCGGCGGGCAGTCGGTGGCCGAGGTGCTGCGGTTGCCGTTCCGGGGCGGACGAGTCCGGTCGGTTGACCGTTGAGCGGCCCGCGGGCATCCGAGCACTCGTTCGAACCCTCGCTCGTACCAGGCGCGGCCGAGTTCGGGAAACCGTGCGGCGAAGCCCCGAAAAGACCTGGATCTACGGATGCCTGCGTATCAACCCCAACGCTCTCGTGATCATCGTGGCGGGCGCTCGTCATGACCTTCGTCCTGAAATGGCGATGCTCCGCATTCTCGGCGTCTGTGCCCTGCTCGGCCTGGCCACCATGCTGCTATGACGTTTACAGCGGGAGCAGGAACAGGCTGAGCGGGGTGCTCACCACCGTCAGGGCGATGCCCAGGAGCAGCACGCGCATCGGCCATGAGGCGCGCGGCTGTGTGGCAAGTCGGCCGATTCGAGCGTCGAGGTCGTGACCGGCGCCGCCGAGGGCACCGGGTGGGGTGGCGAGGCGGTCGCAGGCGCGGAAGCGGCGCAGCGCGGCGGCCAGGGTCAGGTGGTCGTTGTCGCGGGCGGCGCGGTCGTCGGCGCGCATCTCGACCAGCAGGGCGACCGCCTCCAGCATGGCTTTGATGTGGCGGCTGGCGGGGAAGGCGCGGTGCAGGGCGGCGAAGGGGAGGAGCACCAGGTCGTGGCGTTCGCGGACGTGTGCGCGTTCGTGGGCCAGCACCGCCTGAAGCTCCTGGTCGGTGAGGAGGTCGAGGCTGCCGGTGCTGATGACGATCGCGGCCTTGCGCCCCGGTAGACAGTACGCGGCCACGGCCGGATGTTCCACGACCATGGCTTGCGCGAGCTCGGGGTGCGGATGGGCGATCAGTCCGAGCAGGGTTCGCTGCCGGCGTCGCAGGGCGGCCACGGAGGCGGCGCTGCGGGCGAGGGCGAGGGCGAGCCACGCGGCGACGGCGATGCCGCAGGTGGTGAGCAGGAGATGGAAGGGGGTGATCCCGGTCGGGAGCTCGCCGCGTGCGAGATCGCGCACGAGGCCGACGAGGGCGGGGACGATGCCGAGCCGGTAGGGGGCCAGGCCGATGGCGAGCGCGATGCCGATCACGGACAGGACGAGCGTCAGGCCGGTGGCCTGCCAGATGAGCAGTGAGGTGCGCGGTGCACTCCAGGTGAACCGGGAGCGCGACATGGCGGCCATGGCGAGCAACGCCGCCAGCAGCGTGAGGACGTGGTGGGCGGCGTAGGTCACAACGGCTCCTGGGGTAGCGCCTTACGCAGTGCCTCGGCTTCCTCGGGGGTGACCGAGCGGGCGAAATGGCCGAGGGCTGCGAGGCGGTCGCCGGTCTCGCTGAGCGCCGAGAGCATCAGCTCGGCGACGTACGCTTCCCGCCCGGCCGCCGGCCGGTAGCGCCAGGTACGGCCGTCGTCGTCGCGTTCGCGCTGGATGAAGCCCTTGCGGACGAGCCGGTTCATCACGGTCATCACGGTCGTGTAGGCGTTCTGACGATCGCTGAGCCGGTTGACGACCTCACGCACGGTCAGCCAGGCGTCGGTGCTCCACAGCACCTCCATGATCGAGCGTTCCAGGTCGCCGAGGCTGTTCACGCCCCCTCCTCACGTCCCGCGGGCTCCAAAGCGGGTACGGCCAGCACGGTCACGGCCGCCAGCGCCGCCGACGCCGCTCCGGCCAGGTACGGTAACGCCGCCCCGACGTCGAACAGTAGCCCAGCGGCGGCCGGGCCAACGATCCGCGCGGCGGCGCCCGCCGACTGTCCTGTCCCCAGCCGCGCCCCGCGCCGCTCCGGCGGCCCGGCGGCGGCCAGCAGGCTTGACACGGTGGGGGTGAGCAGGCCGTGCCCGGCGGCGAGCAGGCAGACGGCAGCCAGGCACTGCCACCAGGTCACCGACACCGCAACCGCAGCCATACAGCCTGCCATCGCCAACGCGCCGGCCGCCGCGACGCGGGCGTCACCCCAGCGCCGGGCCAGCAGGGCCACCGGCCCGGCCTGGACGGCGGCCATGGCAAGTCCGGCCGCGGCCAGCGCCAGCCCGATCGCGGTGGCGTCCCAGCCGTACCGGTCCCGGGCGAGGAAGGCGAGTGTGGTCTCCATCCCCACGAACGCCGCCATCGCCAGAAACCCGCTCCCGGCCAGCAGCGCCACAGGACTGCGCAGGAACTTGGACGGCTCTGGTGCTGGGCGGCGGCCACTGCCCTGGCGTGCTTCTCGGGGACCGCTTGGCTCGGTCGCAAGGGGGCGGCGAGGCTCGGGAAGCCATGCCAGGGCGGCGACGAGGTTCACCGCCGCCAGCCCCGCTGCCGCGTACGCGCACGCCGCGAACCCCAGCGGTGCCAGCACACCGCCGAGCGTAGGCCCGATCACGAACGCCATCCCGATGGCCGCTCCCATCTGCGCCATCGCTCCGGTGCGCCGCTCGGCGGGTACGGCGTCGGCCAGGTATGCCTGTGCTACCGAGATGCTCCCGCCGCATGCCCCTGCCAGCATCCGGCAGACCAGCAGCCCGGCCAGCGAGGTGGCCAGACCGGTGAGCGCCATGGACACGGCAGACCCGGCGAGGGCCAGCAGCACCAGCGGCCGGCGGCCGTACCGGTCGGACAGCCTGCCCAGCAGCGGCGCGGCGACGAGTTGCGCCACCGAGTACGCGCTCATCAGCGCTCCGAACCACAGCCCGGTGGCGCCCAGTTCGGTGGCGTAGAACGGCAGGGCGGGCAGGATCAGCGTGAAGCCGAGCAGGTCCACGAAGACCGTGGCCGAGATGACCAGCTGCGCCGAGCGCCGCATCACGTCCCCTTCCCGTCGGTGGGCCGAGTGCTCCACCGCTACTACGGCGTGTAATGCTACAACCTGTAGTAGGTGACCTCTCCGGGAAGGTAGGACAAGCACCGATGAGCGAGCTCATGTCCTCGTTGAGCGACATCACCATGTTCGTCGCGATGATTGGGTACGTCGTGGCGTTACTGGCCTTCGCCGCCGATCAGGCGATCCGCCGCCAGCGCGCCACGGTACCGAAACCGGAGTTGGTCACGGTCGGTGGTGGCGCAGAACCGCAGCCGCCTGTGTCCATCCGGGCCTTCGACGTCCCGGAGCCGGAGCGCGCCCGGTTCGCACCGCGATGGCTGCTGGCCACGACGCTTCTGCATGCGCTCGCCGTCGCGCTGCGCGGCGTGGCGACCGCGGCGGTGCCCCTCGGCAATATGTACGAGTTCGTGACCGCCACCGCCCTCGCTGTCTCCCTCTCTTACGCGATCCTGGCCCGCCTGCGCCCCGAGGCCCGGCCGCTGGGCCTGTACGTGGCCGGTGGGCTGGCGGTCGTGCTGGGATCGGCCATCACCGGGCTGTACACCGAGGCAGGTCCTCTCATCCCGGCCCTGAAGTCCGGCTGGCTGGCCATTCACGTCACGGCCGCAGTGGCCGCCAGTGGCGCCTTCACCCTGGGCGCCATCGCCTCGGCGCTGTTCCTGTACGCCGAGCGGCGCGGCGAGGCCCATGGTCTGCGTCCCGGTCAGCTGGACACGCTGGCCCGGCGCCTGCACACGTTCGCCTTCCCCGTCTGGACGTTCGCCGTCATCGCGGGCGCGATCTGGGCCGACAGCGCCTGGGGCCGCTACTGGGGCTGGGATCCCAAGGAGGTGTGGGCGTTCATCACCTGGGTCGTCTACGCCGCCTACCTGCACGCCCGTGCAACCCGTGGCTGGAGCCGGCGGCGCGTCGCGCTCATCGCCGTCACCGCCTACGCGTGCCTGCTGTTCAACCTGATCGGGGTGAACCTGCTGCTGAACTCCCTGCACTCCTACGCCGGACTCTGACCCCTGAGCATGAGCGGCACCACATGGAAGGCCAGGCCGGCGGTGAGGAACGCGGTCGTACCAAGGCCGCCTGCCATGGCTTCCTTGGTGGTCAGCAGCGCGTTACCGCACGGCCCGCTCCGCACACCAGAGCCGTATCCGGGAGGTACGCAACATCGCGTAGCGGAGACGTTCGGGGCGCTCACGGGACCTGCAGCCGTGCCGGTTCTGCGGTGAGGGCGGGCAGACCCTGGTCGGCCGGCTCTTCCGGGGCCGGACAGCAGGCAGTGACGCCGCCGCGCTACACCCATGCCAGCCGCCACGAGCGACTGGACCACGACCATGTCGTTCACTGGCGTACGCGATCCGCGGGGTGAGGCCGGCGCGCTCGCAGGCGGTGACCATCGCTGCGCGACAGCGGTCGCACCCGCCGACCTAGGCGGAGTCGCGGTGGTCCTCCAGGCACTGGTCCGGCTCCTGGCTGATCAGGTAGAGCGGGTCGTCCAGCAGGTGGGTCAGCCGGAACCCCCGCCTCCTCGTCCGGGGAGTCGGCGTGCCGGAAGACCGGGGCGATGTCGACGTGCCCGGCGCGCGGCATTCGCAGCCCCCCGACCGGGTGCACGTCGATTACGTCACAACCTGGTGTCTAGCAGTTCTCCCAGCAGGTCTGTGAGGCTCACCATTCCGATGACCGATCCTGATTGGTTCGTTACCAGGGCCAGATGGGATCTTGCCTCTTGGAGGGCCGTCACCGCTTCTGGGACCTGGGTGACGCACTGGAGCCGGGGGAGGCTGTGCGTCAGGTCTCTTGCCTTGCTCTTCGGGTTCAGGAGGGCGTCCCGTGCGTGTAGGGCGCCTTCTACTGAGGTTGGGGTGCCTACCAGGAGTCTCAGGTGGCCACTTTCTGCTGCGGTTGTTCTGATCTGGGTTGCCGGTGCTGAGGGGAGGACCATGACTGCCTGGGTTATCGGGACCATGAGGCGTTCTATGCCTTCTGCCTGGAGGCGGAGGGCTCTGGTCAGGAGGTCGTGTTCCTCTCTGTCCAGGAGGCCCATGCGGCCTGACTCGCCTACGAGCATGGCCAGTTGCCGGGGTGTGCGCGTCGTGGCCAGTTCGTCCTTTGGTTGTACGCCGAAGAGGCGGAGGATGGCGTTGGTCAGGCCGTTCAGGGTCGTGAGCAGGGGGCGCATCACGTGAGTGAAGGCGCGGAACGGCACGGTCAGGAGCAGGGCCGCCCGTTCCGGGTGGGTCAGGGCCCACGACTTGGGGGCCATTTCGCCGATCACCATGTGGAGGAAGGTCACCAACGCCAGGGCGATCGTGAGTGAGATGGGGAGGCGGAGGGACTCCGGGATTCCCACGGCGGCGAAGACCGGTTCCAGCGCGTGTTCCAGTGCCGGTTCCGAGACCAGGCCCAGGCCCAGGGTGCACAGGGTGATGCCCAGCTGGGCGCCGGCCAGCATGAGAGAGAGTTGCCGTCCGCCGGCTACGGCGGATTTGGCGGCGAACCTCACCATGCGGTTGCTGCCCGTGGCCATCTCCTCCAGACGGTGGCGTCTGGACGAGACGAAGGCGAACTCCGCGGCCACGAACAGCGCGTTGAAGGCCAGGAGGGCGAGGCTGATGAGAAGCATCGTCATCGGGCCGCCTCCGCGGGCTCCGTGCGCTGTTCGGGAACCAGGCGCACCCATTCGGGCACGCGGCGGTTCAGGGACATGACCGTCAAGCGCGCCACGTGGTCGTCATCGGTCTCCGCGAACGGGTCGTCGGTGGGGTCGTCGATGGGGACCGTCAGCTCGTCGCCCGGGTCCGGCATGCGGCCCAGCTTGGCCAGGACCAGGCCGGCGAGGGTGTCGTAGTCGTCGCTCTCGGGGAGGGAGATGCCGGTGGCGCGCTCTACCTCGTCCAGCCTCAGCCAGCCGGGCACCTCCCAGACGCCGGGCCCGCGTTCCACGGCGCCCACCGGCTCGGGGTCGTTCTCGTCCAGCAGCTCGCCGACCAGCTCCTCCGCCAGGTCCTCGATGGTGATCACGCCGGCCAGGCCGCCGTACTCGTCCATGACCAGGGCGATGTCCTCCCGGGCCGTGCGCATCTCGTCCAGTACGGATGGCAGGGGGAGGGAGTCGGGGACCAGGAGAGCGGGGCGGGTGATGGTTCTGACGGCGCCCTCGTTCAGTTCTGAGGCGAGGAGTTCGCGGACGCCGGTTACTCCCAGCACGTCGCCGTCGGCGCCGAGCACCGGGTAGCGGGAGTGGCCGCGCAGGCGCATGACCTCGAGCAGGTCTGAGATGGGCTGAGTGTCGCGGAGCACGACGACTCGGGGGCGGGGGACCATGATCTCCTCCGCTGTGCGGTCGCCGAACTCCAAGGCCCGTTCCAGGAGGTCCGACAGTCTCGGGGGGAGTTCGCCGGCTCGAGTCGACTCCTCGATGATGCGGGACAGCTCCTCCGGGGTCGCGCCGTGCTCGACCTCCTCCACGGGCTCGATGCCGGCGCGCCTGAGCAGGCCCGTGGCGGCCGAGTCGAACAGGCGCACCACGGGGCCGACCACGGCCAAGTAGGTCAGGGTCGCGCTCGCCAGGGACTTGGCCACCGGCTCCGGGCGGGCGATGCCCAGGTTTTTCGGGGCCAGCTCGCCCAGGACCATTTGCACCACCGTGGCCACGAACACGCCGGCGGCCACGGAGATACCGGAGATCATGGTGGTGGGCAGTCCGGTGTTCTCGAGCCAGGGGCGGACGATCACGGAGATCGCCGGTTCGGCCAGGAAACCGACCAGCAGGGCCGTTACCGTGATGCCCAGCTGGGCGCCAGAGAGCATGAAGGACAGGCGCGAGGTCACCTGAAGTGCCTTCTCGGCGGACTTGTCGCCGGCGGCGGCCTGCTCACGGAGTATGCCGCGATCCGCGGCGACGTAGGCGAACTCCTGAGCGACGAAGAAACCCGTTGCCGCGGTCAGGAGGAACAGGGCCAACAGCCCGAAATACGCGCTCACCGCAGTGAGCTCCCAGAAGAACCCGTGCCCCAGCACGGGCGAAGACTCCATGGGTCCGGAGCGGACACGATCATCCCTTCGATAGAGGTCGTTCCTAACGTAACGACGCGGGTGGCGACTATGTTTCCGCGGTCACTATGTGTGACGGCTTCTGGCGGATCCGCTGGTTCTCGGTAGTTTTCCCTAGACAAAGCTTGGGCGGAGGTCTGCACTTGCCGGGGGTTCGACGTACCGTCTATGGCAAGCGAAGGGAAGAAGGCGAAGTGACTGAGGACGACCGGACGAGGGCCATGCGCTCGCCAGGCGACGGCCGCCCACTGCCTCCGAGGCCGGCTGATGGCCTGCGTTCCGGCGGTGCGCCCGCCTACCAGGTGCCGTCCGGCGGGGCTGGAGCGCCCACGCACAAGCTTCCCGTCGTTTCCCAGAATCCTGAGGCGCCGGCTCCGCGCACGGTCGCGGGGGGCTCTGGGGGCTCTGGAGGCGAGCCGCCCAGGGCCGGCTCGCGGGTGTATGGGAGGGAGCGGTCGGGCAGCAATCCGGTCAAGCCGCTGCGGTCCAACCGCGACGGAGCTCGGCCGTCGGAGCGGGCGCCCAGAGGGCCGCGCAGGCGGCCGTCGGGCAAGACGATCCTGAAGATCGTCGCCGGGCTGCTGGTGGTGCTGCTGGTGGCGGCCGTGGGCATGTTCTTCTGGATCGACTCCCGGTTGGGCGGGATCGATGGGGTGTTCGACTATGAGGGCCGTCCGGCCGATACTCCGGGCACCAACTGGCTGCTGGTGGGCTCCGACAGCCGCAAGGGCCTGTCCGCGGCCGAGCGTAAGAAGCTCCGCACCGGGCGTGCCGTGGGGCAGCGTACGGACTCGATGATGTTGCTGCACATCCCCGAGGGCAGCGACAAGCCGACGCTGGTCAGCCTGCCCCGCGACTCGGCGGTCACCATCCCGGGCAAGGGGCGCGACAAGCTCAACTCGGCCTACTCGATCGGCGGGCCGAAGCTGCTGGCCCGCACCGTGGAGACGGTCACCGGGGTGCACATCGACCACTATATGGAGATCGGGTTCGCCGGTTTCGTGGACATCGTCGACGCCATCGGCGGCGTCGAGATCAACGTACGCGCCGACGTGGACGACCCCAAGGCGGGGCTGAAGCTGAAGAAGGGCACGCAGGTGCTCAACGGCGCACAGGCCCTCGGGTACGTACGCACCCGCCAGGGCGGCGCGCTGCCCGACTTCGAGCGGACCAAGCGGCAGCGGCAGTTCCTCGGCGCGGTCGTGAAGAAGGCGGCCAGCCCTGGGGTGCTCATCAACCCGTTCACCTCGATCCCGCTGGCCGTGAGCGCCACGGACGCGGTCCAGGTCGACACGAGCACGGGGGCGTTCGACATGCTCTCGCTGGGGCTGGCCATGGGTGACAGCCCGGTGACGACGGTGGTGCCGTTCGGCGGGGAGGAGGCCGTGCCGAACGGCGGGACGGCGGTCAAGTGGGACCGGACCAAGGCTCTGGCGCTCTTCGACGCGCTGAAGAACGACAAGCCGGTTCCGAAGAACGTCGTCGACGCGGGGTGATCGTAGTCTTCGCCTGATGGCCCCCGCCCGGTCCGGGGAGGGGGCCATCGTGCGATCGCGATCAGCGCGGCCGTGCCGGCGTCGGGGTCCGCACTAATCTTCCGGCCATGACTATGTCGGAGACGTTGCATGCCATCGGCCGTCCGCTGCTGCAGGCGCAGCTGGAGCATCCCACCGTGGCCGGGATCGCGCGGGGCGACCTGGCGGAGCCGGTGTTCAGGTCGTGGCTGGAGCAGGACTACCTGTTCCTGCTCGATTACGTGCGAGTGTTCTCCCGGCTGGCCTGGCAGGCGCCCGACGCGCATCTGGGCGACCTGGTGGATCTGGCGCATACGACGTACCACGACGAGTTGAGCTTGCATCGGTCGTTGTCGGCGGAGTTCGGGGCGGATCTGGACGGGGCGGTGAAAGGGCCGGCGTGTGCCGCGTACACGGCGTTCCTGCTCGAGTCGGCGGCGTCGTATGGGGAGGGGCTGGCAGCGCTCTATCCGTGCATGTGGGGGTATTCGAGCCTCGGGCGGATCCTGGCGGAGAATCCGCCTGCAGAGCCGCGGTACCGGGCGTGGGTGGACACGTACGCGGATCCGGGGTTCGCGGCGCTGACGGTGCGGATCGCGCAGATGATCGACGAGGCCGATCCGGATCCGGTGCGGGCGGAGGCGTTGTTTACGGAGGGGATGGCGCACGAGCTCGCCTTCTGGGACGTTCCTTAGTTTCCACAGGCTGTGGACGGTGGAGTGTGCACCGAGGGCGTGCACCGTACCCTGGTGGCATGCCGGAACTTCCCGAAGTGGAGTCTCTGGTCCACTTCCTGCGCGAACGCGCGGTGGGCCGCACCATCCTGGGTGTCGACGTGGTCGCCATCCAAGCGCTCAAGACGTTCGACCCGCCGGTCACCGCGCTCGGCGGACTGACCGTGACCAGCGTGGCGAGGCACGGCAAGTTCCTCGACCTGGACTGCGACGGGCTGCACCTCGTCATCCACCTGGCCCGTGCCGGGTGGCTGCGCTGGCGCGAGGATCTGTCCGGGGCGAAGCCGGTCCGTCCGGGGAAGGGTCCACTCGCGGTGCGGGTGCGGCTGGCGCCCGATGACGAGGGCTTGGCGCCCGGGTTCGAGCTCACCGAGGCGGGGACACAGAAGCGCCTTGCCGTTTATGTCACGAAAAATCCGGACGATGTCCCCGGCGTCGCCGCGCTCGGCCCCGACCCCCTCGCCGAGTCCTTCACCGTGGACGCGCTCAAGCGGATCGTGGGCGGCAACCGTACCCAGATCAAGGGGCTGCTGCGCGACCAGAAGGTCATCGCGGGCATCGGGAACGCCTACTCCGACGAGGTGCTGCACGCGGCCAAGATGTCCCCGTTCAAGATCGCGGCGACCTTGACGGACGCCCAGATCGCCGATCTGCACGAGGCCATCGTGACCACGCTTGGGGAGGCGGTCGAGCGGGCGCACGGGCTGGCGGCCAAGGACCTTAAGGCGGAGAAGAAATCCGGGCTTCGGGTGCACAACCGGGCGGGGCAGGCGTGTGACGTTTGCGGTGACACGATCCGCGAGGTGTCGTTCGCCGACTCCGCGCTCCAGTACTGCCCCACCTGCCAGACGGGGGGTAAGCCGCTCGCCGATCGGCGTCTTTCCCGCCTCCTTAAGTAACTACTTCCCTTTCCTTTACGGTCGCCCAGCGTCACCGCGCGCCATTAGGACGATCATCCTTTACGGTCGCCCGGCGTCACCGCACGCGCCGTAGACCCTTGCCGGCTGTCATGGCCGGTCGTGAAGGCTCACGGGTTGCTCGCCGTGACGGAGCGCATGCTTGGCCGGGTTCCGGGGTTCGGGGCGGGGCGCCGTGCTCATTGCGCCGGTTCCGCCGCACACCGTCCCGCCGACGCGGCGCCCATGCGGCCCCCGCCTGCCGATGCGGCCCCTTTCCTGCCTATGCAGGCCTCCGCCCGCCTGGAGGGCCCGCGCGCCCATGCGGTGCTCCCGCCCGGATGGCCTGCCCGTCCGGACGGTCCGCCCGTCCGGACGGATGGGGCAGTCGGTGGCGGGGCCATCCGGTGGTGGGGCCGCGCATATGCGGGGCGCTGACACGCCGCTCGGCCGGGTGGTCCCGTTGCCGGCGGGGGCCTTGTGTCGGTGCGTCGTGTTCACCGTGGTGAGGCCCGTAGGCGGGAGGGTGTGGGTTGGGGTGTTAGGCCTTGACCGGGATGCGGTCTCTTGAGCGGGCGTGGGTGTGGAGGGCGATGGTGGCGATGCATGCGGCGAGGAGGGTGGCGGCTACAGGGGCGATCAGAGCCGTGCGTAGGGCGGTCAGGGCTGCTTGGGGGGTGGGTTCGGGGGTGAGGGCGGCTACGTTGATGGCTGTTACCGCCGACAGGCCCAGGGCGGCGCCGAACTGGAACGAGGAGTTGATGAGGCCGCCGGCCAGGCCCTGCTCGTGCTCGGCGATGCCGTCCGTGGCCACGATCGTGAGCGGGCCGTACACGAAGGCGAACATCAGGCCGATGAGCAGCATCGACGGCAACATGGCCGCGTACGTCCAGTCCAGGCCGACGCCCAGGAACAGCGCGTACGCCAGCAGGCCCGACAGCAGGCCGCCCAGCACGACCTTGGCGTTGCCATACCGGTTGACGAGCCACGGGGTGAGCGTCGGGGCCAGCACCACGTCGGCGGCGGCCGCCAGCAGGGCCAGGCCGGTCTGGATGGTGGACCAGCCGCGCAACTCCTGCAGGTAGAGCGTGATCAGGAACTGGAAGCCGAAGAACGAGGCGGTCAAGAGGGCGGCCATCAGGTTGGCTCGGACCAGGGCGCCCGATCTGAGGATGCCGAGTCGCACCAGCGGGCTGGCGGAGCGGCGCTCGACGGTGGCGAAGGCCGCGAGCAGGGCCAGGCCGCCGGCGATGGCCGCGACCGTCAGCGGCCACCCTTCGGCTGGGTGCTCCAGGCGTACGACGCCGTAGACCAGCAGCATCATCGCGCCCGTGATGGTGACGGCGCCCGCCAGGTCGAACCCCGTGGCCGGGGGCCGTTCTGCGACGGGCTCCTTGATCAGGGGGATGGCGACGGCCAGGATCGCCGCCGACATCAGCACCGGCGCGAAGAAGACCCAGCGCCAGCCGAAGGCTGTGAGCAGGCCGCCGATCACCAGGCCGAGCGCGAAGCCGCCTGCGGCCGTTCCCGCGTAGATGAGCAGGGCACGGTTGCGTAGCCGGCCCTCGGGGAACGTCGTGGTGATCAAGGAGAGGCCCGCCGGGGTCATGAATGCGGCGGCCACGCCTGTGACGAAGCGGGCGATCAGCAGGACCCAGCCCTCGTCCGCGAAACCGCCGAGGCCGGAGAACGCCAAGAACACCCCGAGCCAGAGCAGGAACATGCGGCGGCGGCCCAGCAGGTCGGCCGCTCGGCCGCCCAGCAGCATGAAACCGCCGTAGCCGAGCACGTACGCGCTCACGACCCCGCTCAGCATGCCCGTGGACAACCCCAGGTCGGCCCGGATGGACGGGAGGGCGACGTTCAGCATGGCCACGTCGATGCCCTCGAGGAAGATGGCGCCGCACAAGACGGCGAGGACGCCCCAGGAACGGGCAGGCATGACAAACCCCCGGTTACGTATAGGCAGTCGGTTCTCTCTTGTAACCGTCCACATCTTGGGCCAGCATGGAATGTCATGGAAGACGGCACTTTCAGATCACTCAGTTACTGCGACAGCACCGTGGACGACGACTATGACGTGCGGCAGTGGGACGCGCGGGAGGACTGCGAGGTCCGCCAGATACTGGACCGCATCGCGGACAAGTGGTCGCTGCTGGTCATCGCGTTGCTCGACTGCCAGAGCCTGCGTTTCTCCCAGCTGCGCCGCGAGATCGACGGCGTCAGCCAGCGCATGCTCAGCGTGACCCTGCGTCACCTGGAACGCGACGGGCTGGTGTCCCGTACGGTGTACCCCGTGGTGCCGCCCAGGGTGGACTACGCGTTGACGCCGCTCGGCCGTACCTTGCACCAGACGATCAAGGCCCTGGTCACCTGGACCGAGGAGCACCAGGTGGAGATCGCGACGGCGCGTGCCGAGTATGACGCAAGGCAAGAGATGATGGAGGCATGACCGTTCCTGAGATCGAGGCCAGTGCCCTTCCTGGCGACGCTTACCTGCTCGACGTGCGTGAGCAGGACGAATGGGTGGCCGGCCACGCCCCTGACGCCGTGCACATTCCCATGACCCAGATCCAGCAGCGGGTCGACGAGGTGCCCGGTGACCGCACGGTCTACGTCGTCTGCCGGGTGGGCGGGCGGTCGTTGCAGGTGGCGGCCTGGCTCAACCAGCTCGGGCGGGAGGCGGTCAACGTCGGCGGCGGCATGCAGTCGTGGGAGGCCGCGCGCCGCCCGATGGTCAGCGAGACCGGACAGCAACCTTTCGTGGCCTAACGCGAAATCTCCCTTTATGGCATCATGAGGGCGCTAACTTCAGATTGTCGCGGGAGCTCGGGGTGCCGGGCTGAGAGGGCAGCTATCCATCCGCTGCCGACCGCCTGAACCTGTCCGGGTAATGCCGGCGTAGGGAGTGCGCGATGACACATGTCGCCGACGAAGTTCCGCTGACCCTCGAGGGAACGCCCCCGAAAACGCTCGGCGTGCTCGATCAGGGCGCGCTCTGGGCGAACCTCGGAGTCAGTCTCCTGGGCTTCTCGGGCGCCCTCTACCTGCTCAACCCCCTCGGCAACGCCCCGCTCAGCCTGATCGCCGCACTCACCGCCACCGTGGTCGGCAGCCTGATCGGCACGTCCATGGTGGGCCTTGCCGCCATCCCCGGCACCCAGACGGGGCAGCCCTCGATGGTGCTGCTGCGGGGGCTGTTCGGTGCCAAGGCGTCCTACGTTCCCACGGTGCTGAATATCGTCCAGATGCTCGGCTGGGGCGCGTTCGAGCTCTGGGTGATCGCCAAGGCCGCCACCGCGATCTTCGGCGGCATCCCGTACCAGGTGTGGGTGATCGCGGCCGGGGTGCTGACCACCGCGCTCACGATCTGGCCGCTCGGGGCGGTCCGCCTGATCCGGCGGTACGTCACCATCGGCGTGATCGTGTCCATGATCTGGTTCACCTGGTTCCTCGTGTCCGAGGCGCCCGCGCACACCGGTGGGAACTGGACCGCCTTCCCCGCCGCCGTGGACTACGTGATCGCGCTGTCGGTGTCGTGGGTGCCTATGGCCGCCGACTTCGCCAGGCACTCCAGGTCCAGCAAGGCCGCGTTCACCGGCGTGGTGGGCGGCTACACGCTGGCCCAGGTCGCCTGCCTGGGGCTGGGCGTGTACGCGGTCGCCATCGCCGGGGCGAACGCGGTGCTCGCCGACGGCACGGCGGTGTTCAGCCCGTTCGTGGCGGCGCCGGTGGGCGCGTTGTTCTTCGCGATCCTGGTGCTGCGTGAGACCGACCAGTCGTTCGCCAATGTCTACTCGACCACCGTGTCGCTGCAGAACCTGATGCCGCGCGTGGACCGGAGAGTGTTCTCCACCGGCATCGGCGTGCTCACCGTCGCGATCGCGCTGGTCGTGGACGTCACCTCGTACGGCGCCTTCCTCGGCGTGATCGGCGCGGTGTTCGTGCCGATGTTCGCGGTGCTCGCCGTCGACTACTTCGTGCTGGGGCGCGCGGATCGGTGGAACACCGCCGAGAACGCCCCCTTGCGCTGGACGATGCTGGTGCCGTGGGCGCTCGGCTTCGTCGCCTACTGGCTGACCACCTCGACGCCTACCGTCCCGGCGTGGGACGACTTCTGGACGGGAACTCGCGAGGTGATCGGCTTCACCCGGCAGTCCTGGATGAACGGCGCGCTCGGCGGGGCCTTGGTGGCCGCGCTGGTGACGCTGCTCATCGGTCTGCTGCTGCGGCCGCGCGTTGCTCGACGTTGAGCAGGTGCTGCTTGGCGGCCGGGCCGCCCGCGTAGTCGCCGATCCCGCCGTCCTCGCGCACCACCCGGTGGCACGGCACGACCACGCAGACGGGGTTGGAGGCCAGCGCGTTGCCGATCGCCCGCAACGCGCGCGGCCTGCCGATGCTCGCGCCGATCTCCTCCAGCGTCGTAGTCGTGCCGTACGGCACCGCCATGGTCTTCTGCAGCACCGTACGGGCGAAGGACGTGGCCAGCGTCAGGTCCACTGGCGTGGCGAACGCACGCAGGCGGCCGGAGAAATAGGCGTCCAGCTCCCTGCGCACCGGGTCGAGCCGGCGCGGGTCCGGGCCGATGAACCTGCCCACATGCCTGGTGACCAGCTCGAAGACGGCGTTCTCCGGCTCGAAGGAGCACGCGGCGACGCCTTTGCCGGTAACCGCCAGCACCAACCGGCCCAGCGCGCCGTCGTAGGTGCCGAAGGCGATGTCCGGCGGCGTCTGGCCCCGATAGGTGGTGGAGGTCACGCGTAGCAGGGCATCCAGATCGCCGCTCGTCATGCCTCCACCCCTTCCCCGCGACTGAGAAATCGCCGTGACCGCAGCGTATCGGACGGATCGCCCGACGTACCTACCTCGCCACGGGCACTATGGAGGTGTGGGGGACCAATGGGCCGGTAGTGACGATGAGATCGCCCGAGCGGTGCTCGCCAGCTCACCCAACGCCGTCGTGGCGCTCGACAGGGAC
This sequence comes from Nonomuraea sp. 3N208, assembly GCF_052245935.1. Classification (NCBI taxonomy): domain Bacteria; kingdom Bacillati; phylum Actinomycetota; class Actinomycetes; order Streptosporangiales; family Streptosporangiaceae; genus Nonomuraea; species Nonomuraea sp. 3N208. The sequence goes on from NZ_JBQQBR010000024.1 coordinate 136,979, forward strand.
CAGAGCGTGCTGGTCTGGAACGAGGCCGCCGAGCGGCTCTTCGGGTGGACGGCGGAGGAGATGCTCGGGCGCAGGGCCCCGATCGTGCCTGCGGAGCTGACCGCCGAGCTCAACGCCGTGCTCGAACGCGTGCGTACCGGGGGCCAGGTGTCGTTGCGCACCAAACGCCTGCACAGCGACGGCAGCGTGCTCGACGTGCGGGTCGACATCAGCGCGTTGCGGCTGGGCAGCGCCGTGGCCGGGTACGTGTGCGTGCACCACCTGGCCAGGACGGACGAGGTCGCCAAGAACCGTATGGCGCGCCGGGCCAGGCTCGTGCGCAAGCTGACGGACGTGGTCGGTGACATCAACTCCGAGCTGGAGCTGTCGGCCGTGCTGGACCGGATCTCGGCCAGCCTCACCGAGCTGACCGGGGCGGACGCGGGCGGGTTCGTGTTGATCGAGGAGGAGCGGTTGCGGCTGGTCAGCACGTACCAGCTGCCGGAGTCGATCAGGGGGACCACCACCGACCTGCGGACCAGCCTCGTGGATCGGCTCTTACGAACCGGCAAGACGGTTCTACTGCAGTCGAGCGAGCTCGACGACCTGGTGTGGGCGAAGCTCAACGGGCTGCACACGATCGCGCTGGGCCTCGCCGCCGTCGGCGGGCGGCCGTACGGCGCGCTCTACGCGCTCTTCGCCCGGCGCACGCCGGGGCATCTCGAACTGGAGCTGCTGGAGCTGCTGGCCGGCCACGCGGGCATCGCCGTCGGCAACGCCGTCGCCTACCAGGAGGCAGTACGGCAGCGGGCGCACGAGCAGGCCGTGTTCGACGCCAGCGCCGACGGAATCGCCGTGCTGGACCAGGCCGGGCGCGTGGTGCGGTGGAACCCCGCCGCCGCCGAGATCACCGCGTTCCCCGCCGACGCCGTCATCGGCGGGCCGCCGCCGTTCCCGCTGCCAGAGGCGGGGGAGAAGCTCACGTTCCAGATGGAGAGCGGGCGGTGGCTGGACGTGGTGAGCGCGCGGGTCGAGGAGACCGGCGAGGTCGTCGTGGACTTCCGCGACGTGACCACGGCCAAGGAGCTCGAGGAGGCCAAGGACCTGTTCCTGGCCACGACCAGCCACGAGCTGCGGACGCCGATCACGATCGTGCGGGGGTTCGCGAGCACGCTGGACTCCCGCTGGGACAAGCTGAGCGACCCTGAGCGACGCTCGGCCGTGCACACGATCGCCGAGCGGGCCAGGTCGCTGGGGCAGCTCATGGACCACCTGCTGCTGGGCGCCAGAGCGGGCGCGGACGAGCTCAAGGTGCGTATCGAGACCTTTGACCTGGCCGAGCGCATCCACGCGGCCACGCTGGGACTGCCCGCTCTGTCGGACAAGCATCGGGTGGAGGTCGTGCTCCCCGACAAGCTGCCGAACGTGCTCGGCGACGCGCTGGCCACGGACATCGTCCTGGGGCAGCTGCTGGAGAACGCGTTCAAGTATTCGCCGAAGGGCGGGCTGATCAGCGTCGAGGCCTGGCCGGAGGACGACAACGTCGTCGTGGTGGTCGACGACGAAGGGGTCGGCATCGCCCCGCCGGACCGCGAGCGGATCTTCGAGAGGTTCGTCCAGGTGGACAGCGGCGACCGGAGAAGGTTTGGTGGAGTGGGGCTCGGTCTCTACATCGTCCGCAGCCTCGCCAGAGCACAGGGAGGCGACGTGAGCGCTCATCCGAGACCTGAAGGTGGCACCAGAATGCGGCTCATCCTTCGGTGCCCGTCCACTATCGGATCCGACACACCGATGCGGTAACGAGGTGGTCACGGTTGAGCTGACCTATCGTCCAATGTGTACAAGCTGTGATCGAGATGCGGTTTCTGGGATCGAGTAACGGGGCATTTCGGTCGTACCGGGGAGTGTTCCCGCGGGGGGCACAGGGAACGGGGAGGTGGGTGTGTCAAGCGTGGTGCTGCTGCCGTACGCGCCGTCCAGCGTTGCCGTCGCCCGCCAGCGTCTGAGCACTGACCTGCAGGAAAGTGGGGTCTTTTCCGCGGCGATCGACGATGCGGTGCTCGTGGTGAGCGAATTGCTGAGCAACGCGCTGCGGCACGCGCATCCGCTGCCGTCGGGGATGGTGAGGGTCGCCTGGCTGCGCAGCGACGATCACATAGAGGTGGCGGTCAGCGACGGGGGCGCGGCGACCGAGCCGCGGGCCGGCCGCCCGACCCTGTCCTCGCTGGGGGGCCGGGGGCTCGGCATCGTGGAATACGTGGCGGAGAGCTGGGGGGTACGTCACGACGGGGACACCACGACGGTGTGGGCCATCCTGCCCGCCCCCAAAGGATCGATGAACGGGCAGGTCGCAGCAGCACTCAAAGAGGCCGGCTAGCCAGTACGGCCCGCTCTCCGGTCGCCCAAGCCGTGGACACCAGCAGGTAGAGCCCGGCCGCCAGCGGGAGCACGAGCGCGGCCAACACGGAGCCGTACGGCAGCAGCCGCATGATCCTCCGCATCACCTCAGGTTGTTCCTCGGGAACCTTGATCTGCCTTGCGGACAGCCATGCCACCGCTGTGACCAGTGCAATGACCAGAACGAAGACCAAAACCGGTGCACTGACCAGACCGTAATTGGCGACCAGTCCAGCAACTTGTTGCCCTAGCGGCGCCCCGAACAGGTCGTGACCGGCCAGCGCGGTCGGATGCGTGGCCACCCGGTACATCAGCCACATGAACGGCAGCTGCACCAGCATCGGCAAGAACCCGGCGAATGGCGAGCTGCCTTCCTTGGCGTAGAGCGCACGCGTCTCCTCGGCCAGCCGCTCGGGCTTGCGCGAGTAGCGTTTCTGCAGTTCGCGAAGCTTGGGCGCGAGTCGTTCGCGGATCTTCACCGTACGGGCCTGGCGGACGTTGAGCGGCAGCAGCAGGAGCCGCACGGTCACCGTGAACAACACGATCGCGAGCGCGGCATTGCCCCCGGCCATGCCGATGATGAACGTGACAAGAGAATCGATCATGAGCCCTTCGATCAACGGGAGATGAGATAGGGCTCACATGCCGGCGAGCCCCGCTTACGTGTGGAAGCGGGGCATGCCTAGGGGGCTCGTGGACGCGGGCGTCCGGCCGCGTCGGGGTCGCGCTGGCGCTGGAACGCCGTACGGCGCGCGTAACTCAGCGGAAAGCTCGGCGGCTCCCCGCTGAGGACGGGCAGCAACATGGCCGCCCACGTGGCCAGCAGCAGGATCGCCATCATGGTGATCCCGACCAGCCACGGATCAAGCAGGAAAAGCGTCAATGTGACCGGGAGGACTTGCCGACGACGGTGACCGCGATGAAGACGACCAGGGCGACCACACCGATGATCAGCGCGACCTTGACCAGGACTGCCAGCATGGGCAGCAGGAAGTTGAACACCACGAAGAGACCTAGCAGGGTCCCTAGGACGAGCATCACGACTTTACCCATGGAGCCACCGTACGTCCTCGGGGCATGATCCGCGAGGCTTACGAAGCTATGACGTCCATGCCGCTTCCGCGGGGCTCGGCCGTACGGTGTAGACGTGAACACGCGCATCCTGGTGGTCGATGACGATCCGACCGTCTCCGAGGTCGTCGCCCGATATCTGGAGCGCGACGGGCACGAGGTCGAGTGCGTGGGCGACGGCGCGGAGGCGCTGCGCAGGGCGCTGGCGCACCCGCCGGACCTCATGGTGCTCGATCTCATGCTGCCCAAGATCGACGGGCTGCAGGTCTGCAGGAAGCTCAGGGAGCGCTGGCCGGTCCCGGTGATCATGCTGACCGCGCTCGGCGAGGAGATCGACCGCGTGGTCGGCCTGGAGACTGGGGCCGACGACTACGTGACCAAGCCGTTCAGCCCGCGCGAGCTGGCCCTGCGCGTGCAGTCCGTGCTCCGGCGGGCTCGTGGCGCCTCCGTGACCGGCGGGACCGGGGTGCTGCGTGACGGTGACCTCGTGGTGGACGTGGGAGCCCATGAGGTACGGCTGCGCGGGGACGAGGTCATGCTGACGGCCCGGGAGTTCGACCTCCTGGCGTACCTCATGCGCAACCCGCGCCAGGCCTTCAGCCGCTCGGCGCTGCTGAACCAGGTATGGGGGTGGTCGTTCGGCGACTCGTCCACGGTGACCGTGCACGTACGGCGGCTGCGGGAGAAGATCGAGCCGGATCCGACGGAGCCGCGGAGGATCGTCACGGTGTGGGGGGTCGGATACCGGTACGAGCCCTTGGAAGGCGGCACCTGATGGGCGGGGAGTTGTGGATGGTCGTCGCCGTGGCCGCCGGGCTCGGGCTGCTGATCGCGCTGGCCGGCATCTGGATCATGTGGTGGCTGCGTACCAGGTCCATCGGCGTGATGCTGGCCGTGGTCGTGGTGGTCGCGGTGGCGGCCACCCTGGCCGGCGTCGTGGCGATCATCATGAAGATGATTATCGAGGGGGCGGTAAAGGACTTCGTGCTGAGCGTGGTGGCCGTCGGCGGGCTGGTGGGGCTTGGGGTGGCGTTCGTGCTGGCCAAGCGGGTGGTGCGAGAGAGCAGGCGGCTGGTGGACGCTGTACGGGACATGCCGTTCGTGGCCCCGCAGGGGTTGCCTGCCGAATTGCAGACGATCGCGAACACTCTAGAGGAGGCGTACGCGCGGGAACGTGCCCTGGAAGGGGCGCGGCGCGAGCTCGTCGCCTGGGTGAGCCACGACCTGCGGACGCCGCTGGCCGGCATGCGGGCCATGGCCGAGGCGCTGGAGGACGGGGTGGTGTCGGACCCCGAGACGGTCGCGCGTTACCACGGCCAGATCAAGCTGGAGGTGGAGCGGCTGTCCGCCATGGTGAACGACCTGTTCGAGCTGTCGCGCATCCACGCCGGGGCCCTGCGGCTGTCCAGGGCCCGGATCGGGCTGGCCGACCTCGTCGCCGACACGCTGGCGGGCGCCGAGCCACTCGCCAGGGCCAAGGGCGTGGTGCTCACGGCCGAGGCGGCGGAGACCGTGCCGGTGGAGGCCGACGCCGGGGCGCTCGGCCGGGCCCTCGGCAACCTAGTGGTCAACGCCATCCGGCACACGCCGTCGGACCGGACCGTGGTGTTGCGGGCCGGAGTGGACGAGGGGATGGCGTGCCTGTCCGTGACGGACTGTTGCGGGGGGATTCCCGATGACGATCTGCCTCGGGTGTTCGAGGTGGCCTTCCGGGGGGAGGCGGCGCGGACTCCCACCGCGGACGGCGGCGCGGGGCTCGGGCTGGCCATCGCACAGGGCATCGTGGAAGCGCACGACGGGATGATCGGGGTGGTCAACGATGGGCCGGGGTGCCGGTTCGAGATCCGGCTTCCCCTGATCAGCTGATCGTTTCCCGCGGCCCGGCGCCGTTCGCGGCCGCTGTGTCGGCTCTTGTGCCGTCTGGGTCCGACTGGGTGCCGAACGACTCCAACATTGCCCGAAATGTCGGGCATGGCCAGCGCCACATGCAGCTCCGGCACCGCAGGATGGGGTGCGCGGCGTCGCTGGTGATGCCACCCGCGTCCCTCGGCTGGTGCAGATCGAGCAGCCTCAGCCCTAGTTCGGAGAACCTGAGCATTTCACTGCGAGCGCCGGCGAGGAACTCCAGGTCCTCGGTCGCCAGCCGGGTCCGGATGGGGACGTAGCCCTCGTTGTTGACCAGGCCCCGGAGCCGTCCTGCTTCGTCATGCCATGTAGTGGCCTTCTCTGTGCGGATGAGGATGGACTCCAGGCGTTCTCGGAGCCCCTGACGCTGAAGATCTTCGGGATTGTCGGCCTTCATCGATACGGGATCCGCCCCTCCTCCTCGACGTGGCGTGGGCTCATTCGGTGTCACACTGTCAAGTTTCGCGTACTCTCCGTTTCCATGGAGCCCAAACGGAGGACAAAAACCTGTGGCCATCCTCTCGGCGTGACAACGTGACCGGAAGGCTCCGCGCCGCTAGCCTGCCCATGTGGAGCTCAAGGTCTCGACTCGATCACATGCCGGGTGCGCGGTCGTCGCGGTCACCGGGGAAATCGACCTCTATACGGCGCCTCACCTGCAGTCCGAATTCACTCGGCTGCTGCAGGAGGGGCCCAGCCGGGTGGTCATCGACATGTCCGCCGTGGATTTTTGCGACTCCACGGGGATGAACGTGCTGCTTTCGGCGCTCAAACGGATGAAGGAACAGGGCGGGACACTCGAGGTGGCCGCGCCGCGTCCCGCCGTACGCAAGATCCTGCAGGTCACCGGGCTTGACTCGGTGTTCACCGTGCATGACGAAGTGCCACAGGAGATCCTCATCGCCGAGGGATCGTGACGCGAGCCGCATGGCCCCCTGCGCGGGCGTGGAGCCGCGCGGGCGCGGCCTGCTGCCTCGCCGCGGGGACGGGTACGGACGTGTCGTGTTGATGGAAGGTGACTGTCAGTGAACGGTGACACCGCGGTCATCATCCCGGCCGCCAACGAAGCCGACCGCATCGCGGCCACGGTCAAGGCCGCCGCGGCCCTGCCGGGTGTGGACCTCGTCGTGGTCGTGGACGACGGCTCGCGGGACCAGACCGGCAGGGTGGCGCGCGCCGCGGGAGCCCGGGTGGTGCGGCACAGCCGCAACAGGGGCAAGGCCGCGGCGATGGAGACAGGGGCGGAGGCCGTACGTCTCCTGGATGAGGATGCCACCCCCCGCCACCTTCTCTTCCTGGACGCTGACCTAGGCGAGACGGCCGCCGCCGCGGCGCCGCTCATCGTGCCTGTACGCGCCGGTCAGGCCGACATGACCATCGCCGTGTTCACGACCAGGGTGAAGCTCGGCGGCCACGGCTTAGTCGTACGCCTGTCCAGGGAAGGCATCCGCAGGGCCACCGGCTTGGAGCTCGCCCAGCCGCTCAACGGCCAGCGCTGCCTGACCAGAGTCGCCTTCGAGGCCGCCCGGCCGCTGGCGCACGGGTTCGGCGTGGAGACCGCGCTGACGATCGACCTGGTGCGCAAGGGGCTTCGGGTGACGGAGGTCGAGGTGGACATGGCACATCGGGCCACAGGGACGGATTGGCGGGCGCAGCTCCACCGCGCTATCCAACTCCGTGACGTGGCCCGCGCCCTGGCCGTCCGAGACCCGCTTGTCACCCAAAACCTCCACAAACTTCACCCCAAACGCTGACCACCTCGAACGGCAGACAGTCGAGCGCGCCTCTGCCCCGCCTCACGACGCCAGACCCTCCAGATCGGACCGTCCCGCCGGGCTGGAGGCTTGGCGTCGGGTCCGGCATCCGGCCGACGGCGGTCGGCAGGTGTGCTGGAATTTGCGGGTGACTTCGGAGACGCGGCACGACAAGGCACGAGGCCGGCTGGCAAGGGCGGCCACAGGGGCGATCGGTGTCTCGATCCTGCTGACGATCATCATCGGCCTGCTCGGCCCGTCCCCCATGGTGCCCGCATTGAGCGGCCCCGCCTGGCAGCCGCCGTATTCTCTCGACGTCCACCCCGCCCCCCACCTGATCGTCGCCCTCGCCGCCGTCGCGCTCATTCTCGGTGGGCTCGGCCTCCTGGCCGCCCTTTTCGCCATCCGCACCGTGCCCACGGCCGACGCCAGGGCCCCGATCCCGGTCGGATCCAGCTCCCCCGGGAGTCGCACGCAAGCCGCATCCGCCCGGGAAACCCAGGCGACGGCGTGGGGGACCGGGGGACGCGTGGGCCTGCCCAGCGCGCGCGTGCTGGTGCTCATGGGCTGCCTCGCCGCCGGGATCCTCGCGTTCCTGCCTCCCTCGGGTTCCGGCGACCACCTCAACTACGCCGCGTACGGCCGCATGGTGACGCTGGGCCTCAGCCCGTACACCCATGGCGCCGCCGACCTGCCCGGCGACCTCGTCGCCGACGCGGTCGAGGAGCCGTGGCGTGAGGAGCCCAGCGTGTACGGCCCGGTGGCGACGGCTCTGCAGGCGGCCGCGAGCTGGGTCGGCGGGGACTCGCTCCGGTTGACGATCTTCGTTCTGGCGCTGTTCAACGCCGCTGCCTTCATCGCCACCGGCCTCCTCATCGACCGTTTCACCAAGGACGATCCGGATAGGCGGCTGCGGGCAGCCCTGCTGTGGACGGCCAACCCGCTCCTGCTCTATCACCTGGTCGCGGGCATGCACGTGGACACCCTGGCTGTCGCCTGCATGGTCGCGGCGCTCCTGGCCAGGAGCCGCCCCATGGGCTCGGGTGCCCTACTCGGGCTAGGGGTGGCCATCAAGATCAATGCCGGCCTCGTGGCTCTCGGCCCGGCCTGGGAGCTGCGCCGGCGCCCCGCCCGGCTGGCCCTGATGGCGGCCTGCGCCCTGGCGCTGGTCGTCGCCGGCTATGCGATCGCCGGAGCGGAAGCGATCACGCCGGTGACCCGCACCAGCAAGTCGATCTCACATGCCTCGTACTGGAAGCTCGTCCAGGGCTGGCTCCAGTCGATCGTGGGGACCGGAAGCGCGTACCGGGGCGAGATTCAGGTCGGCTCGCTGCTGGTGCTGGCACTCGTCGCCTGGTGCCTGCTCCGCTGGGCCTCCCGTACGCACTGGACCAGCCGGCTCCACGGCACCCACAGGCCGGGACGGCTGCCGGGCGCCGATGGGGCAAGCGGGCTGCCCGGCGCGTCCGGGGTCGGCGGGCTGGAGGCGCCCGTCGTGGCGGCGGGGCTGGTGGTGGCGTATCTGTTCGCCACGCCGTACATCCTCCCTTGGTACGACGGGCTGGCGTTCGGGATGCTGGCGCTCGTGGCGGCGTCGGCGGTGGACGGGTTCATAGTCGTTCACCTGCTTGTCCTGTCCCTCGCCTACTTGCCTGCCCGGGTCGAGGAGCAGCCCGCCGACCTCGAGTGGCTCAGGACGGTGGTCCGGCCTCAGATCGCGTGGGTGCTGCTCGCCCTGACCGTGGCGCTGGCGGTGTGGGCGTGGCGAGCTGCAGGGCGCGGACACAGGCGGCCAGCGTCAGCGGGACCGCCACCGTTAGCGCCATAGCAGGGATGGCGATGCCCGAGTCATTCATCAGGAAGCCGACGAGGGCGCACGTCAAGGCGCCGAGCAGGCCTGCTCTGAACGAGGGGGCCAGTGCGTACGCCTGGCCGAGCGCCGGCGCGCCCCAACGCGAGGGCCGGGCGAGGACCAGGAACAGGAACGCCAGCGCCACCACCGAGAGGAGGGTCAGGGACCAGTTGCCGACCGTTACGCCGATCATGGCGCTGAACTTACGGCCGACGACGGTCCACGCCTGACCGTCGATGACCTGCTGCACGAACGTACCCAGGTGGGTCCGCTGAGTCTCCGGCCGCAGCCAGTCGACCACGGACAGGGCGCCGACCAGCACGGCCCCCGCCAGGCCGACCAGCAGAAGGCGCAGCACCGACACACGTCTACCCGAGAGCAGGATGAGGAAGACCGCCAGCCCGACCACGAACGCCGGCACCCCGCCGAAGTCCGCACCCCACGACGGCCAGCCATCCGCGAACACCGCGAAGCCCCCGTACAGCGAGCACGCCCCCACCACCACGAACCTGGACACGCCCCTGCTCAGCAACCATTGCGCCACCCCGGCCAGCCCGAGGATGGTTCCCGTGGCGTAGACGGCGAAGGCGATGTTGCTGAAGCCGTAGAACCGCCCTCCGGTCACGGGCTCGTAGCCGGTCACGGCGTTCACCTGGAGTTTGGACCCCGTCATGACGTCGATGAGGAGGGCAAGGGACGTGATCGCCGCAACGGCCGTGAGCGGGCCGATGACGTGCGCCCGCCAGGGGCCGGCGAAGGCGACGGCGGTGATCAGGCCGGCGATGGCCATGATCGTCACGATGACGGAAAGCATCGGCATCGGCAGCGCCCACCAGGGCACCAACTGTGCCAGGAACGTGGAGACGGCGATTGCCCCACTGACGACCGCCACGACTTGGACGGCACGGAGGAGCTTGGAGGTGCTCGCGAGCGGGTCGGTGGCGGGGCTGGGGGGCGGCGGGTGGTCCGTGGAGCGGCGGCGGCGTAGGGCGAGGGCGGCCCAGGCGTAGAAGAGGAGCTGGACCGTCACCAGGACGGTGAAGAACGGGCCGCGTACCTCACGCAGGACCTGGCTGGCCAGATCCCCGTCCGCCAGCTCCGCCACCGTGCCCGCCGGGGTGGCGGGCACGGGACCGCCCGGTTGCCAGGGGCGGCCCACCACCTCGCGCGGGGCGGTCAGGCCCAGGAGCTGGATGGTGGTGGCGGTGAGGTCGGTGATGGTGACCAGGGCGTCCTGGCGGGTGGAGGTGGCGGTGAGGTGGCCGTGTGGGTACGGTTCCCCGCTCGGGGACGGGCCGGCGGCGATCGCCACGTGCAGGTGCGCGTTCGGGGTCACGTCCGAGATTCCGGCCACCAGGATCGTCGTGCCGGCCGGCACCTTGCCCACCAGGGCGGCGATTTGCTGGTCCGCCCCGGCCACGGCGGCCTGGCGCGCCGCGGCCGGCAGGGGGACCGGGACGCCGTACTCGTCGAGGGGCCGGCCGGCCCAGGCGTTCGCGAGGTCGGCGGCCTCGAACACGATCAGGTTGTACGGGGCAGGGTCGCCCAGAGCGTCGAGGGTAGGAGCGTATTTGGCGATATTTCCAGACCTGTCGGCCCCGGCAATCGCGGCACCCGGTCCGATGGCCGCGACCTTGCCACCCCCGTCCGTCACCAACTGCCCCAGGGTCCCGAGCCGCGCGCTGAAACCGGTCTCCGACTGATACGCCGTCAACGTCGACCAGTTGGGGACGGTCGCACCCGTGCCCGCCGGCTGGGGCGCGGCAGGGGCTGGGCAGCCCTTGCCCGCCGTACCGGCCCGCTGGCCCGCGGAAACCGTCAGCCAGCCGGCGATGGGGCAGGTGATGCCGCGGTCCGGCGGGGGCACGGCTCGGGTCGAAAGCGAGGCCGAGGCGCCCTGGCTCACCAGACGCCACAGGTTGGGCGTTCGGGCTTGGTCGAGATCGCCCCATTCGAGCCCAGGCACGCCAACAAGCGCCACGCGTCCCCGGGTTGCCTGCTCTTCCGCCGTCCCTGCGTGTGCCGCTGCGGGCATAAGGGAGGCAGCGATGGCGGTGCCGAGCAGCAGTGCCATGGCGACGATCCGCCGAGCCATGAGGGTGAGGGAAGGGCTCGACCGCGCAGGCCGTTCACGACGCGCTCCGTACCAGCCGTTGCAGGGGCCCGGCCTGGCGTCGTTTGGCATGTGTGGAACCTCCAGCGTCTGTCCCTCGATCGTAGATGCCGGCCGCGGACGCTCTGGCTTCGGCCGTCCGGTCAGCGTGGCGCCAGAAGGCGCCGTGATGCCTAAATGTGCAGTAACGGAAACCACTTGCAGCGTCACTTTGCGTGCCGATATCGTAAAGTCGTGATCGAACATGCGAGCGATAACCGACCTTGCAGATTTGTCCGCGAAGTCGCGGTAACGTGCCACTTCGTCACTCGCTCTCCGGTCTGAAGGCCGGGGCTTGCCCTGCTGTACGGGGGTGGGCCGGGGTGACCAGACCCAGCCACCATCGATAGGGAGGTGACCTTGGTGGCTACGTTGGACACACGTCAGCAGATCCACTCTGCCGTGCTTCCTCAGCGGCGGACCCTGGAATCCGCGCCTGCAGACAACCCTGGAGCAGGGACGAAACGGGGCGTGGACGCCTTCGGGCAGCGGAGTGCCCAACATGGTCGAGGGGAGACCCTCGCCGCCTCACCTGGCGGCGAGAGCGTCACCCGCGCAAGCGGAGAAGCCGGTCGTGAGACCGCACCCCGCGTGTTCGTCCTGGCATCGGACGGAACGCCGCTGGACCCGTGCCATCCCGCCCGCGCCCGCAAGCTCCTGAAGGTGGGGCGGGCGGTGGTGGCCCGGCACACCCCGTTCGTCATCCGGCTGAAGGACCGCACCACCGAGCAGTCGGAGGTGGAGGGCGTGGAGGTCTCCATCGACCCGGGTAGCAGGCACACCGGCATCAGCGTGTTCCGCGCCCACGACGGCACCAGCTACGGGCTGTACGCCATCCAGCTCGACCACCGCGGCTGCAAGATCCGCAACAAGCTCGCGGCCCGGGCCGCCTACCGGCGCGGCAGGCGCTCGCGCAACCTGCGTTACCGTGCTCCCCGGTTCGCCAACCGCCGCCGCCCGGAGGGCTGGCTCGCCCCGAGCCTGCGGCACCGGGTGGACACCACGATGGCCTGGGTGGTGCGGCTGCGCCGCCTGGCCCCCGTACGGGCGATCCAGGTGGAGACCGTGCGATTCGACCCCCACGCCCTGGCCGCGGGCAAGCCGCTGGCAGGCACCGAGTCCCAGCACGGTACGCTGCACGGTTATGAGGCCCGCGAGTACCTGCTGGAGAAGTGGGGGCGGACCTGCACCTACTGCGCTGCGGGCGACACCCCGTTGACCATCGATCACATCCAGCCCCGCTCCCGAGGTGGCTCGGACCGGATCAGCAACCTGTGTCTGGTCTGCGTGCCGTGCAACCAGGCCAAGAACAGCATGCCAGTCACCGAGTTCCTGGCCGGCCGCCCGGCGGTACTGACTCGGGTGCTGGCCCAGGTCAAGGCGCCGCTGCGGGACGCCGCTTCGGTGAACTCCACCCGGCTGCGCATGCCCCGCACCAAGCAGATCCACGGCTATCAGACGGGGGATCTCGTGCGCGCGACCGTGCCGAAGGGCAAGCATGCGGGAACCCATACGGGCCGGGTCGCCGTCCGTACCAGCGGCAGTCACACCGTGCAAGCCTGCACCGGCCTCATCACGACCTCGCACAAGCATCTCCGCCTGCTCCAGCGAGCGGACGGCTACGCCTACACGATCATCAAGGAACAGCACCCGTGCGTACCCTGACGCCGGTCCCCTGGCGGCGAACCGCCTTGCCCTGTCCCGCTACGCGGGAGTCTGTTTCCTCTCTGGCCTGATGGCCGGTGTATCCACGGAGAAGGTCGAATGACAAGTGCTGAGGTGCGGGTGATCCGGCGGCAGTGGTGGGCGTGGGTGGTCGCGGCGCTCGTCGTCGCGGCGGCCGTGGCGCCGTTGGTGCACACGTGGCTCACGAATCCGGACGATCAACGGCTGGTCGACCTGGACGTCTACCGCACCGGCGGGCAGATGCTGCTCGAGGGGCGACGGGTCTACGACTACTTCACGCCCGCGCCGCAGCTGCTGCCGTTCACGTACCCGCCCATCGCCGCGATGCTGGCCGTGGTGCTGGCGAAGATGTCCTGGGAGACGGCCCAATGGGCGTGGACGGCCGGGATCTTCGTGGCGCTGGCCGTGACCGTGTGGTTCTCGTTCAGGGAGGCGCTGAGCGGGCCGGCGGTGCGCAAGTACGTGCCGTGGGCGTTCGCGCTGCTCATGGTGGCTTGCACGTACCTGATGCCGATCAGGGACCAGGTGCGGTTCGGGCAGGTGGACATCATGCTCGTCGCGCTGTGCCTCGCCGACTGCGTGGCCAGGCGGCCGTGGTGGCCTCGGGGGTTCCTGATCGGGCTGGCCACGGCGGTGAAGCTGACGCCCGGCGTCTTCCTGATCTACCTGTTGATCACCAGGCAGTGGCGCACGTTCTTCATGGCGTCGTTCGCGGCTGCTGTGCTCACGTTGCTGCCGTTCGCGGTGATCCCGCAGGACGCGGCCGACTTCTGGTTCTCAGCGCTGCTCGATCCCGAACGCCTCGGCTCGAACGCGGCCACCACCAACCAGTCGATCCGCGGCATGCTGATCCGCCTCTACATGCCGGATGCGCTGACGTCCGTGCTCTGGCTCGCGATCGTGGTGGCGGTCGGCTGGTACGGCTTCCGCGGCGCCCGCGACGCGTACCGGACCGGCGACCAGCTCACCGCGGTCGCGCTCGTCGGGCTGATGGCCGTGCTGCTCTCGCCCGTGGCCTGGATCCACCACCTTGCCTGGGTGGTCGTGGTGCTCGGCGCGATCGTCGGCGACGGGCGGGATCCGGTCAGGCTGCGGGTGGCGGCGGGGGTGTGGTTGTACTACGTGGTGCCGATCCCGTGGTGGGGGGTTTCGCTGAAGGCCGCGGACATACCGGGGGTCAGCCTGGTGCTGGGGAAGATCGTCCAGAACGGGTTCGGCCTGGGGGCGTTGGCTCTGGTGTGGATGTTGGTGTCCTGGTTGCCGAAACGCCGGAGATCGCTTGACTGAACCATTACCCTCTGTGCCGTGCTCGTTACCACATGGATCATCGTGGGCGTCGTCGCCGGGGTCAGTGGCGTAATGATCGGTTACCTGGCGCTCCGGCAGGCCAGAGCCGTCGTGGAGGACTGCCAGCGGATGCTGGCCAGACAGACCAGCGAGGGCAGAGGTGATCTCAAGGCCATCAGGGATGTGGCCGTCTGCCGCTACGACGCGCTCTCCGAGATGACGGGGCGGCTGTCGTTCTCGATCGCGATGATCAACGGGCTGGGTGACGGCATCGTCCTGACCTCGATCAACGGCCGGAGCGAGACGCGTACATACGTACGGCCGGTGGTGGGCGGGAAGGGGCAGCAGCCGCTGTCGCCGGAGGAGGAAGAGGCGGTGCGTGCGGCCAGGCTGGGGCTCGGGCCGTTGATCCCGTCGCGCGCGTCCGGCCCGCTCTGACGGACAGCCAGCCACCGGGTAAAGGCGTGCGTTGGTGCCGGCCGCGGGTGAAAGGGCGCGCGCGCCGTGTCGACCTGCGGATACTCTAGATGCATGCCCAGACTCGCCTATCTCGGGCCGGAAGGCACCTTCACCGAAGAGGCCCTGCGGCTCCTCGAGCCCACCGCCGAGCGGCTGCCCTGCGCCACGGTCAGTGCCGCGCTCAACGCCGCCCGCACGGGCGAGGCCGACGGGGCCGTGGTCCCGCTGGAAAACTCGATCGAGGGCGCGATCACCACGACGCTCGACGAGTTCGCCTGGGGCGAGCCGTTGCTGATCACGGCCGAGCTGCTGTTGCCTGTGCAGTTCTCGCTGCTGGCCCGGCCCGACACCGAGATCCCGCACATCAAGCGGGTCTACACGCATCCGGCGGCCATCACCCAGTGCCGCGCCTTCATCGCCCGCGAGCTGCCTGACGCGGTCGTGGTCGCCGCGCCCTCGACGGCGGCCGCGGCGCAGGAGGTGTCGCTGCCGGGCTCCCCCTACGACGCCGCCATCGCCGCCCGCATCGCCGGTGAGCACTATGGGCTGGTGGAGCTGGCCACCGACATCGGTGACAGGTCGGACACCGTGACCAGGTTCGTCAGGGTGAGCCGTCCGGGGCCGCTGCCCGAGCCGACTGGCTCCGACCGCACCACACTCGTCGTTTTCCTGGCCGACGACCACCCGGGCGCGCTGCTGGAGATGCTGACCGAGTTCTCCGTGCGCGGGGTCAACCTGACGCGCATTGAGTCGCGGCCCACCGGTGACGGCATCGGGCGTTACTTCTTCCACTTCGACTTCGAGGGACACGTGGCCGACGCCCGGGTCGGCGAGGCCATCGCCGGGCTGCACCGTATCTGCGGTGAGGTGCGGTTCCTGGGCAGTTACCCGCGGGCCGACGGCATCGCGCCGCAGATCAAGCGGGGCACGGCCGACGCCGAGTTCGCCGAGGCAGGCGATTGGCTCGCCCGCATCCGCGCCGGCCACGTCTGACCGCCCCAACGCCCGAGGCCACACTGCCCGCCTGGGAGTGACCCTTCACCCGGGGCTACACCTGCCCGCCGGCGAGTTGCCCTTCGCCCGGGGCTACACCTGCCCGCCGGCGAGTGGCCCCGCGTCCAAAGCGACCCTGCCCGCGCGGGTCCGGCTACCGGCAAGGTCTGTTCCGGCTTCGCTGCGAGCAGATCGGGGAGATCGAGACGGCGTGAGATGTGGCCCTGGTGCAGGTGCGCTTCCGATATGTGTTGCGTGACACCCTGCGGCACGCCCGTCCGGCCCCCGTGCAGGTGCGTGCCCGCCTGAGATGGGAGCGGCCCAGGCAGATTCCCGCACGGGATCGGCCGGGTCATGGGCAGAGGAGTGGCAGATCGTGGGGTGGCCATGGCGGGCGGAGGTAATACGGGGGCGGGCGGTTGCCGGGCGCCGGTAGCCTTTCCTTGTGATTGACCTGCGTACCCTTCGTGAGGATCCCGACCGGCTACGGGCGTCGCAGCGTGCCCGCGGTGAGGACGACTCCGTCGTCGACACGCTGCTCGACCTTGACGAGCGCCGCCGATCCGCGCTGACCTCGTTCGAGTCTCTGCGCGCCGAGCAGAAGAGCATGGGCAAGTCGGTCTCCAAGGCGCAGGGCGAGGAGAAGGCGGCGCTGCTTCAGCGCGCCAAGGACCTCGCGAGCCAGGTCAAGGCGGCCGAGGCGGAGGCGGAGAAGCTCGGGGCCGAGCTCGACGAGCTCCTCCAGACGGTGCCCAACATCGTCGAGGAGGGCGCGCCGCCCGGCGGCGAGGACGACTACGTGGTGCTGGAGACATACGGCGAGCCGAGGGCGTTCGATTTCGAGCCCAAGGACCACCTGGAGCTCGGCGAGGCGCTCGGCGCCATCGACATGGAGCGCGGCGCCAAGGTGTCCGGCTCGCGGTTCTTCTTCCTCAAGGGGGTCGGCGCGCGCCTGCAGCTAGGGCTGCTCAACATGGCCATGCAGCAGGCGATCGAGGCCGGGTTCACGCCGATGATCACGCCGGTGCTCGTCAAGCCGGAGACCATGCAGGGCACCGGATTCCACGTGGCCCACGACAAGGAGATCTACCGGCTCCCCGAGGACGACCTCTACCTGGTCGGCACCTCGGAGGTCTCGCTGGCCGGCTACCACGCTCAGGAGATCCTCGACGCCGGCGAGCTGCCGTTGCGTTACGCGGGCTGGTCGTCGTGCTTCCGCCGCGAGGCGGGCTCGTACGGCAAGGACACCAGGGGCATCATCCGGGTCCACCAGTTCGACAAGGTCGAGATGTTCTCGTACGTGCGCCCTGAGGACGCCCACGAGGAGCACCAGCGCCTGCTCGCCTGGGAGAAGGAGATGCTGGCCAAGATCGAGGTTCCCTACCGGATCATCGACACGGCGGCGGGTGATCTCGGCATGTCGGCTGCCCGCAAGTTCGACTGCGAGGCCTGGATTCCCACCCAGGGCCGCTACCGGGAGCTGACCTCGACCTCCAACTGCACCGAGTTCCAGGCCCGCAGGCTCGGGGCTCGCTACCGCGACAAGGACAGCAAGCCGCGCCATCTGGCCACGCTCAACGGCACGCTCGCCACGACCCGCTGGATCGTGGCGATCCTCGAGAACCATCAGCAGGCCGACGGCTCCGTGGTGGTTCCCGAGGCGCTGCGTCCTTACGTGGGCCTCGACGTGCTCACGCCGGCCAAGTAGCCCACGTCGGCCGAGTAGCCCACGCGGGCCGAGCAGCCGACGCCGGCCGAGCAGGGCTCGACGTGAGCCCTGCTCGGCCGAGTAGGGCTCACGAAGCCCAAGGAGGATCGTCCGCCGGCGAGCTCGCCTGGCGGGCGTCCTTCCTGATGAGGGCGAGGGCGGCCAGCAGCACCATCGCGGTCAGCAGCACGGCCAGCACGACCGCCACCCAGTAGGGCCCTGGTGTGCCCGCCGCCCACCCGTGGAAGGGTGTGTAGACGCCCAGGTAGACCAGCGGCGCGCCCAGCACCGCGACGGCCACGGGCGCCGGCCGGGCCCGCCCCGTGACGAGCAGTGCGATGCACACCACGATGCCCACCGGGATCGTGAGCACGCCGAGGAGTCGCACGATCATGGCGAGGTCGCCGCCCGGATCGGCGAAGTGCTCGGAGTTCGCCACGGCCAGGAAACTCAGGCAGGCGGCCGTTGCGAAACCCAGGTAGAGACGGTGATTCCGGCGCAGCCCGGCCCCGGCGGCGCCGAATAAGAAGCACGCGGCCAGGAAGACGGCCATGTAGATCTCGGGAGAGAGGTCCACCGTCGGGCTCGCCGCGTCGTGGCCAGGCCAGCCGAGCCGCCGCCAGGTGCCCGCCTCGTCGCGGATCACGATGCCGTCCAGCCCGTTCGCGACGACCACGACGTGCCCGCCGCGCCAGCCTTGCACGGCCAGGGCCATCGAGCGCAGCCCGGACGCGTCGTCGTACCGCCTCGTGAGGCGCTCCCTGTCGTCCCCGGACAGCTCCCACGACGGCCCCCAGGTCTTGCCGCCGTCGTCGGACTGCTCCACCGCCATCCGGCCTGGCACCACCCGATAGCAGCGCGTCCCCTGGTAGGGCACGCATGCGTCGGTCTGACCGGGCCTGTCCTCCTCACCGAGGTCCGCCGGCGGACTCTGCTCTGACAAGGCGTCGCCGCTCCGGTCCTGCGCGGTGGGGTCGGTGCTCTCGGCCCAGGTGGCGCCTCTGTCCTCGGAGACCCATGTGGAGTCTGCGTGGCGGTTGTGGACGGTGATCCTGCCGTCCTTCACCTCGACGGCGACGGCCGAGGGCGGTGGAGGGGCCGCGGAGGTGGCGGCGACCGCCAGCACGGCCAGCGGCATCGTCAGGATGATCCGCCAGCGCTGGGAGGAGCTCACCGTGAGACTGCGCCGGCGTACCCACCAGGCCAGCGCGAGCGCCGGCAGGGCGAGTAGGTCCGTGGGATCGGCCAGGACGCGCGATGGGCCGGCCACGAGGGTCCAAACATGGGAGGCGGCCTCAGCGCCCGTCTCCGTCGTTTTCACGAGCGTGAACAGCACTCCCACCAGCAGGATGGCGGCCAGGTCGGCCCGCCGCCAGAAGACCAGGGCCAGCAGCGCGGGCGCCACGACGAGGCCGGCCACGTCGCTGAGCTTGCCCGTCACGAACCCGGGCCAGGCCTGCTTGAGCAGGTGGTCGTTGACCAAGAGCACGATCACCCCGGCAACGGTCACGGGATGACATAACCACGCGTACCTCATATAGGTGTGGACGGTGGCGACAGCCCGCTGGTTGAGGTGCGGGCCCACCCGTGACCAACCCGACACAAGCAAAAGACCGAGGCCCGCTGGAAGCGAACCCCGGTCTTGTTAGCCAACTACAGGTCAGACGGCGCGGACCTGGGAGGCCTGCGGGCCCTTCTGGCCCTGCGTGATCTCGAACTCGACCCGCTGCCCGTCTTCAAGGCTGCGGTAGCCACTGCCGACGATCTCGGAGAAGTGAACGAACACGTCCGGCGCACCGCCGTCCGGGGCGATGAAGCCGAAGCCCTTCTCGGCGTTGAACCACTTGACGGTTCCCTGAGCCATAAAAGCTCTCCCTCAGGATGTGAATCTATGGGACCCACACCTCGTGGGTCCCGGTGTGTCGTACAGCAAGCACCCGGGGTGGCTCAGACAAAGTCATGCTGGTTTTCACTACGGGATCAGCTAATACAACGCCATCACATCTAACACCATTCTGGCGCGTTGGTGTTCCACTCCCATGGAAGATTTCTGTCAGGCGGCATCACCGGGCAAACTGGAACCTGTTATGCAGAGCCTTCCCACGCCCCGACTGGTGGCCACTGACCTCGACGGCACCGCGTTGCGTCCGGACGGAACAGTCTCTCCACGTACGGTCGCGGCCTTCGGCCGGGTCGAGGAATCGGGCGCTGTGCTGGTGTTCGTGACCGGACGGCCGCCGCGGTGGATGCGCGAGGTCGCGAATGCGGTACGTCACCGCGGGCTCGCGATCTGTGCGAATGGAGCACTGATCTACGATCTCCATACCGAACGGATAGTGGAATCTCACCTCATCACCGCCGACGTGCTCGAGGAAGTCGTCGCTCAGCTAAGAGCGAACGTGTCCGATCTCGTATTTTCGGTCGAGTATGAAGTTGGTTTTGCGCATGAGTCCGATTTCCTGCTCGGCGGCCTGGACCGCACGGGCGCCGCGGCGATGTGTGTCGATTCCGTGACATCGCGCCCCTGCGCCAAGCTGCTGGCCCTGCATCCGCACATGGGCCCCGACGAGCTGCAAGCCCTCGTGCACGAGCTGGTCGGCCACCTGGTGACCGCCACCCACTCCAGCGGCAGGGGTCTGATCGAGATGAGCGCGCAGGGCGTGACGAAGGCGACCGCCCTGGCGGCGCTCGCCGCACAGCACGAGATCAAGCCGTCGCAGGCCGTCGCGTTCGGTGACATGCCGAACGACCTGCCCATGCTGAGCTGGGCAGGCACGTCGTACGCAGTCGCGAACGCGCACCCCGACGTGATCGCGGCGGTTGATCACGTGACTGCTGCCAACGACGACGACGGGGTCGCGCAGGTCCTGGAGAAATTGTTCTAGAGGTACGGTCCCGAGCCACCGGGAGGCCGATGCCCCTGCTCGTCATGGGGCACGCCGGGCAACGCCCTGCGCATCTGCTCCAGCTGGGCGCGGGCCGCCATCTGCTGCGCGAACAGCGTGGTCTGGATGCCGTGGAACAACCCCTCGAGCCAGCCGACCAGCTGGGCGTGCGCGATGCGCAACTCGGCCTCGCTCGGCGGCGTGCCGTTGTCGTCGGTGAACGGAAGCGACAGCCGCTCCAGCTCGTCGACCAGCTCAGGCGCAAGACCGTCCTCGAGCTCCTTGATGGAGGAGGCGTGGATCTCCTTCAACCGCTTGCGGCTGGCCTCGTCGAGGGGAGCCGCGCGGACCTCCTCCAGAAGCTGCCTGATCATGCTGCCGATACGCATCACCTTGGCGGGCTGCTCGACCAGCTGCGTGACCGAGCGGTCCTCTTCGCCACTATCGCCCTGACCTTGGAAGTCGGGGCCCACCACCACGATGTGGGGGGTGTTGTTGTCCTCAGCATTCATATGACTCACCGTACTAGGAGGATCTTGCCGACGTGCTGTCCCGAATCCAACATACGGTGTGCTTCGGCCGCCTCGGACATAGGAACTTCGGCGTACACCACCGGACGCACCGCACCGGCCGCGACCAGCGGCCAGACGTTGTCCACGACGCTCCTTACGATGACGCCCTTCTCCTCCACCGGCCGCGAGCGCAGCGTGGTGCCGTGCACGGCGGCGCGTTTGGCCAGCAGGGCGCCGATGTCGAGCTCGGCCTTGCGGCCGCCCTGCATCCCGATGATCACCAGCCGGCCGCCGGTGCGCAGCGCCCGGACGTTGCCCGCGAGGTATTTGGCGCCCATGATGTCGAGGATCACGTCGGCCTTGATCTTGTCGGCGAAGTCCTCCTCGCGGTAGTTGACGACCTCGTCGGCGCCCAGCCGCCGGACCTGCTCGGCCTTGTCCGCCGTGCCGACGGTCGCGACCACGTGCGAGCCGAGCGCCTTGGCCAGCTGGACGGCGAACGTGCCCACGCCGCTGGCACCGCCGTGCACCAGCAGTGTCTCGCCACGACGCAGCCGCCCGACCATGAACACGTTTGACCAGACCGTGCAGGCCGCCTCCGGCAGCCCCGCCGCGACCTTCAGCGGCACGCCGTCCGGCACCGGCATCACCTGCTGCCAGGGCACGGCTACGCGCTCGGCGTAACCACCGCCGCCGAGCAGCGCGCACACCTCGTCCCCGACCTTGTACTGCTCGACGTCCGCGCCCACCTCGGCCACCACGCCGGAGACCTCGAGCCCCGGATAAGGCGGCGTGCCGGGCGGAGGGTCATAGAATCCTTTGCGTTGCAGGACGTCGGCGCGGTTCACCGCCGAGGCCGCCACGTCGATGAGCACGTCTCCGCGCTCGACAGGTGGCTCAGGCACCTCGCGCCACTCCAGCACCTCTGGGCTGCCGGGCTCGGTGATCTCAATGGCTCGCATGCGAACCACGGTAGCCGGGCAAAGAAGTTGTGGGTTGCCGGGCTGCACGGCAACCCCTGGCGTTACCCTGCAAGGTATTTGCTGCCCCTTTAGACCCACCCGAGGGGGAACACGGTGGCAAGACACGATCGAGAAGAATCACTCGAGGAACAGCTGGCCTGGCTGGACGCGATCAAGGAGACGGAAGAAGCTCCGGTCGCGGTCAGCGCCTCGACTGCTTCTGCCGACGAGCCCATCGCCTCGCCGTACCCCACGGACCCGTGGCTGCTCGTCCCGACGCAGCACGAGACGCCGACACCGCCGCTGTTCAGGGCCGCCGTCGACTCGGTGTACGGCCACGCCGCGGCCGAGGATCTGCCCGAGGCCGAGAGCGAGGCCGGGGAGTGGCTCGGCAAGGCGACCACCAGGGAGGAGCCCAAGAGCCCGGCAGGCCCGAGTGCGGACGACCCGTTCCATGCCCCGCTGAAGCCGCTGCCGCGCCCCGACGACACCGACACGTTCAGGTTGTCGTTCACGCCGCCTCTGGAGACCGGCACGCCCGAGCAGCCGGCGGAGAAGCCCGAGGACACCTCGTGGCCGCCGGCCGGCTGGTCGCGGCCGGCCGAGGAGCTGCCGGCCGCCGAGCAGCCCAAGCAGCTGGAGGACGAGCAGCCGGGCTCCACTGAGGCGGATGACAACGACGAGGCCTGGGAGGAGACCCTCCCCAGGAACGAGCGCCCGCAGTGGACGGAGCCGCTCCCCGCGGACGAGCCTCCCCAGCGTCCCGAGCCGGTCCAGCAGCATCTCGAGCCGGTCCAGCAGCGTCCCGAGCCGGTCCAGCAGCGTCCCGAGCCGGTCCAGCAGCGTCCCGAGCCGGTCCAGCAGCGTCCCGAGCCGGTCCAGCAGCGTCCCGAGCCGGTCCAGCAGCGTCCCGAGCCGGTGGAGCGACGTCCCGATCCGGTGGAACGGCCTGCTGAGCCGGTCGAGCGGCGTTCCGAGCCGCCGTCCCAGAAGCAGGAGAATCCTCAGTGGACGGAGCAGCACGAATGGCGGCCCGCGGAGCGCGAGATCCCCACGCCGCCTCCGCGGCTGCGCCGCCGTCCGGCGCCCGTCCCCGTGTTCACCGCCCCGCCCAGGCCGCCGGTCACCGGCCGGCCGACCGCCGAGAGCCTCGACCCGGAGTCCCTGCTACGCGGACGGCGTAATGCCCCCTCCAAGGGTTGGCGCCGCCTGGTCTACAAGGCCTCCGGAGGCTGGATCAAGCCGGGCGAGCCACCGGAGGTCCGCCGCCGCCGCCAGCTCATCGCCCGTGCCCGCACCCCCGTGACGACGGGGCATCACCGCGTGGCTGTGCTGAGCCTGAAGGGCGGCGTGGGCAAGACCACGACCACGGTCGGCCTCGGCGCCACCCTGGCCCAGATGCGCGGCGACCGCGTCATCGCCGTGGACGCCAACCCCGACCGCGGCACGCTCTCCGACAAGCTGGTCCTGGAGACCTCGGCCACCGTACGCGATCTGCTCAACGAGCGCGACCAGGTCAAGCGGTACGTCGACATCAGGGCGTTCACCTCGCAGGCGCCCTCGCGCCTCGAGATCCTGGCCTCCGACCGTGACCCGTCGGTCTCCGAGGCGTTCAGCGGTTCCGACTACCAGGCCGTGTCCCAGGTGCTGGAGAACTTCTACTCGATCTGCATCACCGACTGCGGCACCGGGCTGCTCCACTCCGCCATGGGCGGCGTGCTCGGGCTGGCCGACCAGATCGTCCTGGTCAGCTCCCCGTCGGTGGACGGCGCCAGGGCGGCCTCGGCCACGCTCGACTGGCTGGAGGCCCACCACTACGGCGACCTGGTGAAGAACGCGACCGTGGTGTTGTGCAGCGTCCGGCCCCGGTCGAAGTCGGCGGTCGACATCAAGAAGCTGGAGGCCCACTTCGCCGCCAGGTGCCGCGCCGTGATCCGGGTCCCGTACGACCCGCATCTGGAGGAGGGCGCGGAGATCGACCTGGACCGGCTGCAGGAGTCCACCAGGGACGCCTACCTCCAGCTCGCCGCCTGCGTCGGCGACGGATTCGCAGGGATCCGTGATTAAGCGGAGGGTATGGGATTCGAACCCATGAGGCCATCGCTGACCTGGCCGCTTTCAAGGCGGCTGCACTCGTCCACTATGCGAACCCTCCCGTGCGCCAACCACGATAGCGGCTGCGGTGACACGGGTGTACGTTCAGGAGGTGGCGGATCTCAACGTCGAGGTGGCGCGTGCTGACTCGGGCATGCTCGTGCGCCTGGTCGGCGATCTTGACAAGCTCACCGCGCCGCTGCTCAAGGAACGCCTGCTGAAGCTCTTCGCCGACGGCCGGGTGGAGATCGTCGTCGACGCGTCGCGGCTCGAGTTCTGTGACTCGAGCGGCCTGTGGGTGCTGGTCGAGCACCAGCGGAGGGTGGCGGCGCAGGCCGGCTGCTTACGTCTGGTCGGTGTGCACGGTGTGCTTCAGCGCGTCCTGGAGGTGACCGGCCTCAAGGCCGCCTTCGACAGCGTGGCCCTGGCCGAGCGGTAAAGGTCACCGATCGCCCAGCCGGGAGAGCAACCACCTGGGCCCCACGATCTCCGCACCCAGCTCGCTGACCCGCTCCCGCAGCCCTCGATCCGCGGTGACCACGACGACCCGCTCCCACGGCCGTCTCTCCCGCACCACCTCCACGATCGTGTCGTCTCCACTGCCTGGAGCCACGACCACCTCGATTCCGGGAACGGCCGGCACGCTCTTGGCCGCCCCCTCGACGACCGCGACCACTCTGGGAAACCACTGCGCCAGCACGGGATGGTCCAGCCTGAGCCCTGCCACGTCCTCCAGCAGCCGCGTCGCCGCCCCGGCGCGATCGCGCCACCAGCCATGCTCGGCCCGCGCGCCCACGATGTTGGCCACGTCGAGCACGATCGTCTCCGGCCTGAGCGCTCCCTGAATCTCGCCCCACGTCGCTGCGAACCCCGGATGCAGCTTCCGCCCGGCCATCTCGTCCAGGGCCAGCCAGCGCAGCTCGGTGCTCTCGCCGTTGGCGGGTGCCGCGGCCAGCCTCTCGGCCGACTCCGCGATCACCGTCTCGAACGCCCACCCGCCGTGATCGTCGAGATAGACGCCCTGCACCCGCAGCCCTTCGCCGCCGAGGGCCGCCTCCTCGCGAGCCTCGCGCAACGCGCTGGCGACGGCGTCCTCGTGGCTGTCCCGCGCCCCGCCGGGCAGCCCCCACGTGCCGCCGTGGTGGCTCCACCAGGACCGTTTCTGCATGAGCACGTACGGCACGCCCATGCCGTCATGGTGCACGACCAGCAACCCCGAAGCCCCGTGCACACCCCAATGCCTGTGGCCTTGGGAACACTCGGTCCACCCATCGCCGTCCTTAGCCGCCATGGTGCGATTGTGTCAGCCTCCGCCCTTGGAGAAATGCTGATAGTCCTTCGCACCGGACCAGTAGCCGCCCCACTCCCAGCCGACCTGAGCGAAGGCCTTCACCACCTTGTCGCCAGGATTAATCACACCTTTGCCCTTCATTGGGCGCTCGGTGTACTTCTCGGCATTTTCGTGTGCCGTGCTGCCACTTGCGGTGACATATGGGTTCTGCTGGGGATTGATGTCTATCGCTTCCCCGTAGGCGTGGTTGGACCAATTACTGGAACCGGTCGCCTTGCGGCAGTTGAAGGCAGAGGTGTTGTTCGCCTCGATCGAGGCGAAGTCGTCAGCCTTGTACGCGTCCACCAGCTTCATCTGGTAGACCGGCCAGCGCCACCCGTACAGCTTCTTGAAGACCGTCACGATGTCATCGGTCACCGTCTTGCGCACGACCAGCTCGCCGGTGTGCGGCTTGTTGTCGAACCCCCAGTAGGACAGCGTGACCAGTCGCAGATCCCGGTAGTGGACCGGGCAGCCGGGCCGCCACGAGTACGGCAGGCGGTCGCGGGCGACGTTCGACACCTTGGCGCTGAACGCGGGCGGCGAGGCCGGTTTGGTGGGCGTGGCCGTCGGCGAGCCGGGTGTCTCGTATGCGGGAGTGGACGTCGTGGGCTCGGGAGCGACCGACGCGATCGGCTCGGTCGCGCCGCAAGAAACGGACGCGAGCGCCACGAACGCCATGGCTGCAGCACGTTTCATCTACCCACCATATGCGACGTCTCGCCAGGTCAGGGCACTATCAGCACGGTACGGCGAGCCCTTTTCGCCAGCGTCGCCGCCACCGAGCCGCACCAGGAGTGACGCGAGCGGCCCACCACGATGGCGTCGGCCATGTACGCGTTCGCGAGCGTCTCCAGCTCCCGCGCCGCGTCACCCCGTACGCTGACGAACTGCCATGGGACGCCCGCGCCCTTCAGCTCGTCCCTGAGGTCGTCGGCGAGGTCGGCTCCCGAGTCCGGGATGATCGGCGACCCGGCGAAGAACCACAAGGCGGCGGTGTTGAGTGACTCGACGAAGGCGATGAGCAGCGCGGCCTCGTCCCTGCGGGCGAGCCCGGCCGCGTACGCGAGCGCGTTGCGGCTCGGACCCGATCCGTCGAACCCCACCACGAGCAGGCCGGCACCGTCCTTGCCGATCTCGAACCGCCCTGCGGGAAGCCTGCCTGCCAGCGGCTCCCACCGCGGGTCCGTACTACCGCTGAACACGGCATGCTCCTGCGGTCAGTTGCCCGCGTGCTTACCGCGCTTGGCCAGCTCGCGCAGGGCGTCGGCGGCGTAGATCACGAGGGACACGAACGAGAGCGCGGCCAGCGAGCCGCCGACCCACAGGTCGTTGACCGTCGCGTCGACGTACGCGGCGCCCCTGGGCTGGTAGCCGACCGCGAACGGGGCGGCGACCAGCCACAGTCCGCCGAGGAACAACAGGACCAGGGCGGAGACGCCCAGCTTGGCCTTCATCGGTTCTCCTCCACTCCGACCAGGGGAGCCTTGCCGTTCCTGCGGTGCTCACCCGTGTTCAAGTCCTCACGCAGCGCCTCGACGAGCGGGGCGAGCAACGCGGCCAGCTCGGCCGACGACGCCTGAGGCCCGCTCGGCACGGCCTCGTGCTCAGATTCGGTCACCCGCGGGCGCACGACCACCAGGCCGCGCGCCACCAGCTCCTCATGCAGGGCCATGGCGAAGCTGACCACGCCCACGAGTCCCACGACCGCCACGCCGAGGCCGGTGAAGAACTCCGACAGCGTGATGTCGGTCCAGTCGGCGTTCTCCGGCTGGGTGCCGAGGGCGAAGGGTGCGATCATCAACCACAGCCCGGCCAGCACCGCCAGGGACGCCGCGACAGCGCCCACGAACTTGCGAATCATTGCGAGATTCCTCCAGAGACGAGGTCTTTCTGCGGGGTCGTGGCCTGCGCGATCAGGGCACGCGAGGTGGGCCGCAGCACGGTACGCGCCACCGCCCTGGCGCGCTCGGGTTCGGAGCGGTCGTCCGGTGGGGCCATCTTGGCGACCGCGGTGAGCAGCGCGGACGGCTCGCCGTGTGCTCGCTCGACGCGCTGGGCCACGAGCTCCAGCAGAAGTCCGGCCAGGACCAGGTCGTCCTTGCTGAGCGGCGTGGGCGCCGCGGGCGCCGTCGCGGGGCCGCGCAGCGGGAGCTCCTTGAGGAAGATCGTGGCCACGAAGCCGAGCAGCGCGATGGGCACACCCACCATGAACACGGTTTCCAGGCCGCGGGTGAACGACTCCAGCACGATGTTCTTGATCGGCGCGGGCAGTTGCTGGATGGCGCTCGGGCTGCCGAGCTTGACGTCCGAGCCTCCGGGCAGCGAGATGCCCGCCGCCTTGAGCATCTCGGCCATCTCGTCCTTGAGCCGGTTCGTCAGGATCGCGCCGAACGCGGCCACGCCGACGGCGCCGCCCAGCGAGCGGAAGAAGGACACGCCCGACGTGGTGGAGGCCATGTCACGTAGTTCGGCGCCGTTCTGGGCGGCCAGGATGAGTATCTGCATGGACAGCCCCAGCCCGATGCCCAGTACGGCCACGTCGAAGCCGATGAGCCACTCGCTGGAGTCCACGTGCAGGTGGGAGAGCAGGAACAACCCGACGGCCACGATGAGCAGGCCCAAGACGGGGAAGATCTTCCACCTGCCGGTCTGGGTGACGATCTTGCCGGAGATCACGCCGGACAGGAAGAGCGCCATCACCATGGGCAGCGTCATCAGACCCGAGTTCGTCGGGCTGAGGCCCTTGACGATCTGCAGGTACTGCGGCAGGTAGATCATCGCGCCGAACATCGCCATGCCGACGAACAGCGAGGCCAGGCTGGTGAGCACGAACGTACGGTTGCGGAACAGCCGCGGCGGCAGGATCGGGTTGCCCGCCGTCCGCTCGGCCAGCACCGCGAGCGCCAGCATGAGCAGGGTGGTCGCGGCCAGGAAGTACGTCCAGCCCGAGTTCCACTCGAACTCCGTGCCACCGAGTGTCAGCAGCAGCATGAGCCCGCTCGCGCTGGCCGTGATCGTCGTCGCGCCCCAGATGTCGATCGAGGTGTTCCGCTTGACCTTCGGCAGCCGCAGCACCTTCTGGATCACCAGGAACGACACCAGAGCGAACGGCACCACGACGTAGAAGCACCAGCGCCAGCCGAGCCAGTCGGTGTCCACGATGAACCCGCCGAGCAGCGGCCCCGCGACCGTGGAGATCCCGAAGACCGCGCCCATGTAGCCCGAGTAGCGGCCCCGCTCCCGCGGCGAGACGATGTCACCCAGGATTACCTGGGAGAGCGCCGACAAACCGCCCACACCCAGGCCCTGTACGGCCCGCGCCGCAATCAACTGCCCCATGTTCTGCGACAGGCCGGCCACCACCGACGACGCGACGAACAACGCCAGCGCCGACTGGAAGAGCAGCTTGCGCCCGAAGAGGTCGGACAGCTTGCCCCACAACGGCGTGGACACCGTCATCGTCAGCATGGTCGCGGACGCGACCCATGAGTACTGGTCCTGACCGCCGAGCTCCCCCACGATCGTCGGCAGAGCCGTGCCCACCACCGAGGTCGAGATCATCGATGTGAGCATCGCGAGCATCAGCCCGGACATGACCTCGAGGATCTCGCGGTGGGTGTACGCCCGCGTCGTGGGGGAGGCGGTCCCCTCCTGGGCTACCAAGACACCACATCCCCTTTGTGCAGATTTATACGAACTTAGTATACGCCTGTTTACTAGCCGAGCGGCAAGTGTGGGGGGTGTCTCCAGCGCTATCTAGCGAGGAACCCGGGCGCTTACGCCGGGAGGGGTCGCTTCCTGATCTCGGGTTTGGAACGCTCGGACGTCAGTCCGGGCTGTCGTGCACCTCAATCATGATCTCTTCGCAGCGGCGCAGCAGTTCGTCGGCGAAGACGCCCCGTCGGCACCTCGGTGTGAAGACCAAATGAGCATGGAGGCCGTAGACCACGCTGCGGCACTCGTCGAGACGTCGAGGTTCTGCTCGCAGTGATCTGCGTCACGCGATAATATGTTCGACTATGAAACTGGTGGTGCAGGTGAAGCTCCTGCCGACGGCCGAGCAGGCCGAGGCGATGGAGGCGACCCTGCACCAGCTCAACCAGGCCGCCAATCAGGTCTCTCGCCTCGGCTTCCACACCAAAACCTTCGGCGTGTACGGACTACGCCGCCAGTTCTATGACCAACTGAAAGCTATCGGGCTCGGCGCGCAGCAGGCCCAGCATGTGATCAAGAAGGTGGCCGACGCCTACACGAACCTGCGCGGATTGATCCGCAACGGCAGGTAACGGGCAGGCGGCGGCGTAAGGCCGAGTCCAAGCCGATCACCTTCCGTTCGGATGCGGCTCATCCGTTCGATGACCGCTGCCTGTCCTGGCTGCACGACGCCCGTACGGTGTCGATCTGGACCGTGCGTGGCCGGGTCAAGAACATCGCTTTCACCGGCTCGCCCGGCCAGCTCAAGACGCTCGCCGCCTACCGGCAGGGCGAGTCCGACCTGCTGCTGCGCGACGGGGTGTGGTACCTCATCGCCACCTGCGACATCCCCGAGGCTC
Organism: Nonomuraea sp. 3N208; assembly: GCF_052245935.1. Taxonomy (NCBI): domain Bacteria; kingdom Bacillati; phylum Actinomycetota; class Actinomycetes; order Streptosporangiales; family Streptosporangiaceae; genus Nonomuraea; species Nonomuraea sp. 3N208. The sequence continues at coordinate 166,561 of NZ_JBQQBR010000024.1, forward strand.
CGCTGAAGCCCGACCCGCAGGGGTGGATCGGGGTGGACCGGGGGATCGTCAACCTGGCCACCACCAGCGACGGAACCAACTACAGCGGGCAGAAACTCACCCATTACCGCCGCAAGATGGCCCGGGTCCGGGCCGAATTGCAGGCCAAGGGCACCAAGTCGGCCCGCCGCAAGTTGAAGCGGCGTGCCAAGCGGGAGCGCCGCTTCGCCGCCCAGACCAATCATGTGATCTCCAACGAGATCGTGGCCGATGCGCAGCGCACCGGACGCGGCGTCGCCGTCGAGGAGCTGGCGGGGATCCGCGACCGGGTACGGCTTTGGCCATCCCAGCGGGCCACGCTCTCGAATTGGCCGTTCCACCAACTCGGCGAGTTCCTCGCCTACAAGGCACGCCGCGCCGGCGTCGCCTTCGTGCAGGTGGATCCGGCCTACACCTCGCAGATGTGCCCGAACCGGTGGTGCGGGCACACCGGGCGAGGCAACCGTCCCAGCAGGGACAGCTTTCGTCGCGGGTCGTGCGGGTTCGCTGGACCGGCCGACCACATCGCCGCGCTCAACGTCGCAAGGCGGGCCAGCACGGTGTGGGCATTCGTCAACATGCCCAACGAGCCCCCCGTGGCAAGCGGGCTCAGTGCGTCCCGAGCCGGTCAACCAGACCGGACCGCGAGACGCAAACCCAGGGCTGCAGCCCTGGGTCGTTGACTAGAGTTCGGAGCATGAACGCCGAGGTGACCCGGCCCCGCGGCAGGGAGGCCACCCGTGAACGGATCCTGCAGGCCGCCCGCACGCTGTTCGGCGAGCACGGCTACGAGCAGGTGACCATCCGCATGATCGCCGCCGCGGCGGATGCCAACATCGCGTTGGTCGGCCGCTATTTCGGCTCGAAGGCCGGGCTGTTCGGCGCGGTGCTGGAGGGCGAGCCGACCATCAGCGCGCTGTTCGAGGGACCTGAGGAGGGGCTCGCGAGGCGGCTGGCGCTGTATGCCGCCGAGCGCATGCAGCACCCGCCGGACAGCCCGATCCTGCGCACGCTCGAACGCTCCGCCCGCCACCCCGAGGTCGAGGAGGTGGCCCGCGAGCGTCTGATCGCCGCCGTGCTGAATCCGTTGGAAGCCCAGCTCGGCGGCGGCCCGGACGCCCTGGCCAGGGCCCGCATGGTGGCGGCGGTCTTCCTGGGCATCGGCGCCCTGCGTCGCCGGGTCGGCCCTGAGGCGCCGACGCCGGCCGACGTGGACCGGCTGACCGCGGTCTTCGAGGCATGCCTGGCCGAGTGAAACTTTCACCCCTCAAGAGGCTCTGGCCAGGCGATATGCGATGGCGAGCCATCGGATGTCTTTGAGCGGCTCGCAACGCCTCCCTACCATCCGGGGAGCTAGTGGGAGCGCTCCCACATGACCAACGGAGTGATTTCATGTCTCGCAGAAGGCCCATGTTGGCGGTGCTCCTGACGGCGGCCGCCACGGCCGCGGCGGGCGCGGTCGTGTTCTCCTCGTCCACTGCCCAGGCTGCCGACTCCGCTTTCTACGTGGATCCCCAGACCGGCGCGGCCAAGTGGGTGGCCGCGAACCCGAACGACAGCCGTACCCCCGTGATCAGGGACAGGATCGCCGCCGTGCCGCAGGGCCGGTGGTTCGCCACCTACAACCCCACGACCGTGCGCGGCCAGGTCGACGCGTATGCCGGCGCCGCCGCCGCGGCAGGCAAGGTCCCGATCATGGTCGTGTACGCCATGCCGAACCGCGACTGCGGCGGCGCGAGCGCGGGAGGCGCACCCGACCACGCGTCCTACCGTGCCTGGATCGACCAGATCGCGGCCGGGCTGGCCGGCCGCCCCGCGACGATCGTCCTGGAGCCGGATGCTCTGGCGATCATGTCGAACTGCATGAACGCCTCCCAGCAGGCCGAGGTCAAGGCCTCGATGGCGTACGCGGGCAAGAAGCTCAGAGGCCAGGCCAAGGTGTACTTCGACATCGGCCACGACGCCTGGCTGGGCGCCTCGGAGGCCGCCTCCCGGCTGACCGGCGCGGACGTGGCCAACAGCGCCGACGGCATCGCGGTCAACACCTCCAACTACCGGGCCACGCCCGGGCTGGTGTCGTACGCGAAGAGCGTGATCGCGGCGACCGGCGTGTCCAGGCTGAAGGCCGTCGTCGACACCAGCCGTAACGGCAACGGCCCCTCCGGCAGCGAGTGGTGCGACCCGCCCGGCCGCGCGACCGGCACCTGGAGCACCACGAACACCGGCGACGCGGCCATCGATGCCTACCTCTGGGTCAAGCCCCCGGGCGAGGCGGACGGGTGTATCGCAGCGGCCGGGCAGTTCGTGCCGCAGCGCGCGTACGACCTGGCCATCGCCGCCCCGTCACCCACCGCCACCCCGACCGTGACGCCCACGGTCACCCCGACCGTCACGCCCACCGTGACGCCGACCACTGGCCCCGGGGGCTGCACCGCCACCTACAAGGTGATGAGCCAGTGGCAGGGCGGCTTCCAGGGTGAGGTCACCGTGAAGGCCGGCTCGTCCGCCATCTCCGGCTGGAGGGTCGGCTGGACCTTCCAGAACGGGCAGACGATCACCCAGCTCTGGAACGGGAACCTCTCCGGCAGCGGCACGGTCTCCGTCACGAACCTGAACTGGAACGGCTCCCTGGCCGCGGGCGCGACCGCCACGTTCGGCTTCACCGGCAACTGGACCGGCCAGAACGGCACTCCGTCCCCGGTGACCTGCACCGCGTCCTGAGAGATTCGCCGGGCCCCCGACCCCCCGGGGGCCCGGCGAAATAACCGCGTCTTCATTGCTGTTGCAACCAGCCAGGTCACCAATGCCGGCTCTGCGAAAGGCGCGTACCCATGGCTCTGCCGCTGTCCATCCTTGATCTGGCGCACATAGGCGAGGGCGAGACGGCGAGCGACAGCTTCACCGCCAGCGTGGTCCTGGCCCAGCGCGCGGAGGAGCTCGGCTACCAGCGGATCTGGTACGCCGAGCACCACAACATGGACAGCATCGCGTCCTCGGCGACCAGCGTGCTCATCGCTCATGTGGCCGCGCACACCCGGACGATCCGCCTCGGAGCGGGTGGCGTGATGCTCCCGAACCACTCCCCGCTGACGATCGCCGAGCAGTTCGGCACGCTCGAAACCCTGCATCCCGGGCGCATCGACCTGGGCCTCGGCCGGGCGCCGGGCAGCGACCAGCAGACCATGCGGGCACTGCGCCGCACCCCGGCCGCCGCGGACACGTTCCCGGAGGACGTACTGGAGCTGCAGGGGTACCTGACGGGCCGGTCGCGGATCCCCGGCGTCGACGCGACCCCCGGCAAGGGGACCGACGTGCCGCTGTGCATCCTCGGGTCGTCCCTGTTCGGGGCCCAGCTGGCCGCCATGCTCGGGCTGCCTTACGCGTTCGCCTCGCACTTCGCCCCGACAGCGCTGGAAGAGGCGGTGGCGCTCTACAGGCGCGAGTTCAAGCCGTCCGCGCAGCTGGCGCAGCCGTACGTGATGGCGGCGCTCAGCGTGATCGCGGCGGACACGGCCGAGGAGGCGCAGGAGCAGTTCCTGGCGGCCAAGCGGCTGAGGGTCAGCAGGTTCCTGGGGCGCGGGCGCACGTTCACGCCGGAGGAGGCCGACCTGATCCTCGAGTCGCCGGCCGGGCAGCAGATCCTGCAGATGGCCAAGTATTCGGCCGTCGGGGATCCGGGCGAGGTGAAGGACTACGTGGACCGGTTCGCCGAGCACGCCCAGGCCGATGAGCTCATCGTCGTGTTCTCCGCGCCCGACAGGAAAGCGTGGCTGCGCTCGGCGGAGCTGCTGGCCCGGGCGTATGGCCTCTAGGCGGCTATTCGTTCTGCGGGCCGATCACGTAAGGTCCGGTGGTCTCCGAGGCCGGCGCGGGCGACAGCCCTGCCGCGACCAGTTGGGTCCGTAACGTCATTACCGTCCGCTCCAGTGCCCTGATCTGCGCCTGGAGCCGCCGGATCTGGTCGCGCATCGCGGTCGAGGTGCTCTGCTCGGCCATCAGGTCGGTGCTGAGCTGGCCGGCCTGGCTCTGCACCCGGCTCATCTGCCGCTCCATCTGGCTCAGCGCGTCTTCGTAGATCGTCTTCGCTCGGAGAAACGCCTCGGCGTCCACTTTGGAACGTTCTATCTCGGCTTGCCGCTCGGCCTGCGCCAGTGCGATCTGCTGGGTCTTCTTGTTGGCATCGGTGGCCGACCTGAAGGCGAGGTACGCCACGCCGAGCGGGACCACGCCCACGCCGACCTGGATGAGGATGTCACTCAACCCGGGCATCGCGGCCTCCTCCCATCGGCCGGATCACGCCGGTGTAGGTGATGCCGTCGTCGCTGTGCCAGGCGTTGACGGTCAGCGCGATGGGGAACTCGCTGCCGTCGCGACGCAGGCCCACCAGCGGTATGATCCGGCCGGCCAGTTCCGATTGGCTCGTGGCGCGTACCCGGGCCAGCCCGGCCGCGTGCTGGTCGCGGAAGCGGGGCGGCATCAGCACCGTCAACGGCCGCCCGACGGCCTCGTCCGTGCTCCAGCCGAACAAGGCCGCGGCCTGCGGGTTCCACGACAGGATGATCCCGGACGCGTCGGCGACGACGACGGCCGTCGCCCCCGTGCCCGGGAGCCGGTCCACGCTGACGGCCTCCGGCCAGGTGGCGATCAGCGCGATCCAGCCGCCGAACGCCAGCCAGACCGCCCCGCCGACCCAGCCGCGCGGATTGTCGCCGGTGAAGGTCGAGACCAGGTAGACCAGGCCGTACAGCACGAGCAGGGCAGTGGCGGCGGCGTAGGCGACGCGGTCGGAGCGCATGAACGTCTGCACCAGGCACAGGGCGCCGATGACGCACCAGGCCGCGGCCCAGACGGTCAGCGGGGCGAAGGAGGCCAGGATGGCGTAGCCAGGGGTGGCGCGCTGGTCGGGCGGCGCGAACGCCAGGGAGGCGGCGATGGCCAGGCTGAGCAGCCCGATGAACGCGAGAGACGCGCCGCGTCGTCCGATGCGGCGCATCACCCGTGCCACGACCTCGTTACTCACAGTGGCAAGATTAATGCATATAGTTAGCCCTGAAGCCGGTAAATCCTGGACCGTGCTCAACTGATGTTCATGCCGCCGTCGACGATCGTGTTCGCGTGGGCTCGCCTCAGCAGGAACGCCGGATGACAGGCACGTACCCACCCCGCGCCCGCCCGCTATCGGCCAGAGTCACCCAGCTGTACGTCTCGCTGTGCGCGTCGACCACCGCCACCACCGCCCCACCGGCCCGATCCACGGCGCCCAGCCACGCGAAACGCGCATCGGCCTCGTCCCCATGAGTGATCCCTTCCACCATGAGCCGAAATCGCCCCGGCCCCTCGATCATCGAGAAGGTCACACCGGGGATGAACGCCCACCCGGCACACGTGGACGGCCTGCCGGAAACGAGCCGGAACCTGGGAAGCTGCACGATGGGTTCGGCCGAACAGAGAACCAGCGTCGGTAGCGCACCGCCGAAATAACGGGCATCCTCACGGGGGACACAGGATGGCACGCGGGGGAGTATGCCACTGTCGCCATCCGACCACCGCAGAATGCCGTAACGGATCTGTCACACCTCGTGACCGTAGCGGCGCCCTTCGCGCGCGTATGATCGGACAGCCAGGCAGGAGGCTGGAGCCCCGGTGCAATCTGCACCGCTCCGCCTGTCACGCGACATGGCCCGCTCACCGGACAAGTCGCCTTGGCCGTTGTATGACGGACTCACGGCGACATCAACGGTCAACGAGAAGGGACGTGATCATGGCAGGCAGGCACTCCGCACTCTCCCGGCTCGATGTGCTCGTCGGCCGGTGGACCGTGCAGCTCCGGGTCCCCGGCATGGGCAGCGCGTGGACGGAGTTCACGTGGCAGGACGAGGGCGCCTACCTGCACCAGATGTCCGACATCGACGAGATGCCGGACACAGTCCCGCAGGCGTGGCGCGAAAACGCCCCATTCCCGACCACCGCCGTGATCGGCCTGGACGACGCCACCGAACAGTTCATGATGTTGTACGCCGACGCCCGCGGCGTACACCGGGTGTACCAGATGACGTTCGCCGATGGCGAGTGGCAGATGTGGCGCGACGCCCCCGGCTTCAACCAGCGCTTCATCGGCACGCTGAGCCCGGATGGCGACACCGTGGAGGCCCGCTGGGAGCAGTCGAAGGACGGCGTCACCTGGGACCTCGACTTCGAGCTCACATACTCTCGCATCGCGCCCACATCTCCATGACCGAGCACGTGCTCCTGCCCGGCATCGCCGCCATACGGATCAGCCGACGCCCCTCGGGCGCCGAGGCCCTGCCTCGCCGTACGGAGCTCCTGCGGGTGATCGCGGCTTCCGGCTGCCGCTCGGTCCCCGAGCCGCTGACGACCATGAGATCCATGCGAATCTTCAGGAGATCGGAATGGCAGTAGCATGACGGCCGTGCATCCGCCCTCCCCTCTCACCCCGTGGAGCCGGCAGCCGCCGCCCCCCTCTTCCGCCGGGGCGCAGGCGCATCTCGTCCTTGACGTGAAGCGGCATTGGCTCGGCTTCATGCTGGCCATGATCACGCCCAAGATCATTCTCAATGGCTATCAGATGCTGGGCCGATGGGGCCTTAACACGATCCCGCTTCCTCCCGGTCAGTATCACGTTCACGTCCACTTGCCCTATTTCCTGCCCGCACAGATCGGTCCTGCGGACCTGACGGTCTGGCTCCAGCCCGGGATGGCGCTCGAGGTGGAATATCGCGCCCCCATGTGGGCCTACTCCCGAGGCGCCCTCGGCCCCGCCCCCCAGCCATGGAACGGGAAGGGCTTCATCATCGCTCTCCTGGCGATCCCGGGCGGACTGGTGCTCCTGCTGATGCTGATCGTCGTTGCGGTGCTCTCACTCGGCTAAGTTCTGAGGGAACGTGGAGGATGCTCCTCCCGGCGGGGACAGCCGATGCAACAGATCCCTGCTGGCGCTGGCGATCAGCGGGGGCACGTCCAAGTCGGTGAGCATTTCGGTGGCGGCCTGCATTTCGACGGTCCGGCGCACTGCGTGCCGGCGACTGCCTTCGACCAGCCGGTCCAGGGTCGCGGCGTCCGCGCGAGTCAGCTCATCGACGATGTTCTCCCGCAGCCAGTCTTCGCAGCCCGCGGCACGGGCCGCGGCAAGAGCCTCGACGGCGGCCGCGGCCAAGCCCTTGTAGAACACGCTGCGCAGCAGCTTGCGTTCGGCAGCCAGACCCGCCGGCCCGTCGAGCACGTCCACCTTCCCGCCGAGAGGGCGGAGCATCTCGGCGTAGCGCCGTCCGCGCCATTCCGTACGGCGATCCGCGGGCGCCCGGAACCCAGGTCGGCCCGTTGATCAGCACCGCGGCGGCACAACGCGCGGAGACCCTGGTCAAGGACGCCGTCGACCACGGGGCAGTCCTGCTGACGGGAGGAGACCGGGCGGGCGCGATGATCGCTCCGGCGCTCCTGGCCGGGCTGCCGGAGACTGCCCGGCTCGCCGCCGAAGAGGCGTTCGCTCCGGTGGTCGCCATCGCCCCGATCGGTTCCCTCGACGAGGCGGTGCGCATGGCCAACGCCAGCAGATACGGCCTGCAGGCCGGGGTGTTCTGTCAAGACCTCGACGTCGCCTTCGCCTTCGCCCGCCGACTGGAGATGGGCGGCGTCATCATCAACGACACGTCCAGCTGTCACCCCGATCCGATGCCGTACGGCGGGGTCAAAGACAGCGGCCAGGGGGTTGAAGGACCCGGCTACGCCGTCCCGGACATGACCGAATCACGAACAATCCTGATCCGGCACCGTTCGCCCTCGTCCACCTGATCCGCCGCGGTGATTCGGAGCCGCGCGGGCCGGTATCTACCTCGCCCGCCAGCTGGATGCTCGGCGGCAGGACTCGACGAAGGAGACTCGGGCGAGAGCCGATCGCCCGGCTTGAGCTTGCCTAGCGGCGGACTCGATAGAGCAGGTGCAGCACCCGGTCGCCCTGGATCACCACGTGCGGGTCCTCGAGCAGATGCTGGGCATCGACCGACCCGAAGTACCGCTTGCCTGAGCCGAAGACCACCGGCACGACGTCCATCGCCACCTCGTCCACCAGGCCAAGGGCGAACGCCTGACCGCCGACGTCGCCCGCCGCCACGGCAACGTTACGGTCGCCCGCGAGCTCCTTGGCCTTCGCGATCGCCTGTGCCACATCGTCGACGAAGTGGTACGACGCCTCCGGGTGCCACCCGTCGGGCTTGGGCCGGTGCGATACCACGACCACGTGCTCACCCGTCGGCGGCAAACCCTCCCAGCCGTTGGTCATGTCGAACAGGTGACGCCCGATCACCAGAGACCCGATGCTCGCCCAGATCGGCTTGACGTACTCGGCCGAGACTCGCGAGGCCTTCATCATGCCGCCTTCGTCGAGCGCGGTGTCGCCGTTGGAGTACCAGTCGAACAGCGGGCCGACCTGATCCTTCGCATCGGCGATGAAGCCGTCCACCGACACGACGTTGTGCATCACCACTTTGCTCATCACATCTCCCGAGTGTGTCGTGATCGTTTGTTGTTGTGAGCCCGTTCCGGGATGTGGGCCGGGCCGCTCGCTTGTCCCTTCACCAACGCGTCGATCGCGCGCTGCCGAAATCGACACGGCCCCGAGAAATCTCTTGAACGGCACAGACCAAGTACGCCTCATCTGAGCAGCGTTGCGTCAACCACCGCGGCAGGCCGAGCTTGCACTGCCCGGCCGATAGGTTCGCGGCATGGAGCGCAGGACGCATGCATGGCGGATCGAGACCCCGCGGCATCGTGCCCAATATCGCGCGCCTCGCCGCGCCTCGCCGCGCCGCGCCTCGGCGCTGCGGGCGGTGGGTGGCACAGTCGCGTGGGTGACGACGCGAACCTTCTGGTGGAGACGACGGCGTCCAGCGCCCTTTCCCCGGGATACTCTCCGCTCCCGGCTCTCCTGAAGGCCCGTGACATCGAAGCGCAGGACACCCCCTGGAGCCGCCACGCCCCCAACGACGACCACGCCCTGTGACGCCCACGTGGTCCGCGACCGCGATGCGCCTCACCGTAGTGACGAGGTGGTGTATGAATCGATCTTCGCGTGATCCTGTTTCTGCAGGTTAAGCGGTAAGTGTCTGCGGGAGTGGGCTCTGAGTCGGTGTGTCGCTTGCGATCAGCCGGGCCAGGCTCTCATCGACGCTCATGTCGGGTGACTGGAAGGGGTCGCCGGGCGCCGACCTGCTGTTCATCGAGTCCCCCGAGAGCGAGGTCGAGATGCGGCGCATCTGCGACACCTTCCGCGGCGTCGTCCCCGTGCTCAGTAACCAGATCGAGGGCGGCAGAACCCCGCTGGTGAGCGTGCGTGGGCTCCAGGAGATGGGCTATGCGCTCGTGATCTTCTCGGTCGGCGCGGCGTTCGCGGCCGCCCAGGGTATGCGGGACTACCTGAAGACGCTCGCCACCTGTGGCGAAACGGGCCCGGCCGTCGACAACATGATCACTTTCGACGCGTTCAACCGACTGATCGGCCTCGACGAGCACGCCGCGCTCGAGGAGCGGTACCGACTCCCTGAGCGCGGGTGCCCTAATGCGCGGGTGCGGTAGCCGTTGCGCCGGTTGGTCCGCTCGTCGCTGCGTTCGCCGTAGCCGGCCCCGCACAGGGTGTCGGCCTCGGCCATGATCTTCACCATGGATCGCAACAGATCCGGATCGCCGGTCTCGATCTGCCACGCCCTGGACCAGGTCAAACTCGTCCACCACTTCCGTGGACGCAACCGGCCATGACGTGTGGTTGTCCTGAACGTTGCCGATAGTCGGACGCGCGAAGAAGCCCCGCCCGGTCCGAGGACAAAGATTGGCTTCCCGGTTTCCGGGCTACAGTACTCAGCGGGGGCAGCGTGCCTCTGGCGATATGTGCCAGCTGTACAACGTGCAGCGAGCCCCTGGGAACCTCACTTGACCCTTGCACGTTTCATTCATGCCACCACTCTGCAAGGAGATTCATGAACCTCGGCCTGCCGGAAATCCTCATCCTGCTAGTGCTGCTGCTTATCTTCGTCGGGGTCGTTGGCGGTGTGGTGCTTCTCATCGTGTGGATGCGGCGCGTAATTCGCGACCGAAGGTAGATGAGATGAAAGAAGTCCTCCGATTCCCAGTCCTCGGAAGGACCAGGAAGCGGGCCTCTGCTGCCAGTTCGGACGGATCTCGGCCAGCAAACGAGGGACGTCGGACCGTGCGTGCGCAATGAACGCCGCGTTCTCATCCCACCGATCATCCGGACCTGCAACGTAGGGCTTCGGAAACTGCACCAAAGTGGCCGCCCCCATCTCACTGCCATTCCACGCCGGCCAACGCTCACCGCGCCCAGTGTCGGGTACGGTGCTGACGCCGACCAAGTTGGCGGCGGCATCATCGTCAAGGAACCGCACGTACCACGGTCCTGGAGTTGCGGCTTGAGCACGACTCTCGATCTCCCGCAACTCCTTATCACTGACAGGCTCGCTCATCTGTCAACGCTATGCGTCCTGGCCGCCGTCCGGGCCGTGGAGTGGGCGCTCGGCCCAGACGGTGCGCCCGGCATCTGTGGCGGCGGACCTGATCTGCCGGTTGCCGGGCAGGCACAGCCCGCCCGGCACGACAGATCAGAGCGTCCCACTCCCCGCCGTCACGCCGGTGCTTCCTCGAGCTCGCCGGCGTGCTCGCCGGCGTTGTCCGCCCGGGCCGGTAGGAGCAGGGCGGTGATGACCACAGCCACGGACAGCACCGCGCCGATGATGAAGGCCAGCCGCATGCCGTCGAGGTTGGCGACTGCCCCGGTGACTCCAGCGGCTGTCAGGGCATCGGCTCGCGCGCTCATCACGGTGATCACGAGCGCGGTGCCGAAGGCCGCGGAGACCTGCTGCAGCGTGCTCAGGATCGAGCTGCCGTGGGAGTAGAGATGCCGGGGAACCGCTCCGAGCCCGAGAGTGAACACCGGGGTGAAGGTCGCGGCCAGACTCACCATCATTAGCGCGTGCAGGCCGAGAAGCTGCCAGTACGGCATGGTCATCGTGACCTGGGTGAAGCCGGTGAGCGCGAGCATGATCCCGATCGCGCCGGGGATGACCAGAACCCGGCCGCCGAACTTGTCGAACAGTCGGCCGACGGTCGGACCCAGCAGTCCCATCGCGAGGCCGCCCGGCATCACGAGGAGTCCGGTCTCCAGGGCGCTGAGCCCGCGGACGTTCTGCAGATACAGCGGCAGCAAGATCATCGAGCCGAGCATCGACATGAAGGCAACCGACATCAAGATCAGCGCGACCGTGTAGGTGCGGTTGCGCAGGGTACGCAGGTCCATCAGCGGCACGCCGCGCTTCTGCAACGACATCTGGCGGACGACGAAGACGGCGATGGCGACCAGGCCGGCCGCCACGATTGTGGCGGCAACGCCGACGTCACCGCCCTCGAACCGGCTGAGCCCGTAGACCAGGCCGCCGAAACCGGCGGCGGCGGTCATCACGCTCAACCAGTCGATGGTGCTGAACTGGGGCTCTCCGACGTTCTTGAGCTGCTTCAGACCGCGCCATGTGATCACGGCGGCGATGGGGAACACCACGGCGAACAGCAGCCGCCAAGATCCGAATTGGAGGATCACGCCCGAGACCGCCGGGCCCATTGCGGGCGCGACAGAGATGGCCAGGGTGACGTTGCCCATCACCCGGCCCCGGTCTTCCTCGGGCACGACCTGCATCAGCGTGGTCATCAGCAGCGGCATCATCACGGCCGTCCCGGACGCCTGGATGATGCGGGCGCCCAGCAGCAACTCGAACGTCGGCGCGACGGCGGCCAACGCCGTGCCGAGCAGGAACAAACCCATCGCGGTGGTGTACGCGCTACGGGTGGACACCCGCTGCAGGAACCACCCGGTGATCGGGATGACAGCCGCCATAGTCAGCATGAATGCGGTCGAGAGCCACTGCGCGGTCTGTTCGGTGATGTTCAGCGCGCCCATCAGCCGCGGGATCGCATTGATCATGATCGTCTCGTTGAGGATGACCACGAACGTGGCGAGCACCAGCAGCCGGATCACGGCCGGGGTGCGACCTGGAACGGCGGTCGCGGATTTGGCAGGTGAGTCGAGCTTTGGGCTGGACACGGCACCTCTATCGGGGTTGTCGGACATGACGTGGTCATGGCTGGCGTCGCAGCCTTGGGTCTCATAAGAAGTCGTGGTCATGCACAGACTGACCTGTGCCACCGACAAAACTCATCGACCGCGCCCAACATTCCGGCAAGCGATGCGAAATGTCACCCGATTTTCACCGGCGGCGAAGAGAACGAGTTGCTGGCCGGCAAGAGCGGCGCCACCCGGCTCGGGTTCGCGCTCCTGCTCACGCGAGCCGACGGTCGCTGATGAGGACAAGCCGACCTTCTGGCTGGCTGGTGACATCTGCCCAGTGGAGAGCGCACCCACCAGGGCGAAGGCGAACAGCACGGGGAGGGGGCACGAGCAGCCGGCGCACAGCTCACTGATCCAGGCGTACTCCGTGCAGAGTAGGTCCCGGCATTTCTGCGCCGAGCGCGGTAGCCGAGACTTCCCCGACTGTGCGACGACGTTCCCGGCTTCCCGGGCGAGCATCGTCGATGACACTGATGTCGATCCTGGGAGCAGACAATGCGCAAGATCTACGTCGTCATGCTCGGGCCGGCCCTCGCAGTGAGCGCCGCGATCGCCGCGATCGCCGCGTTCCCGGGCGGCTCACCGGGCTCACGTTCCTGATCGCCGCTCGCATCGTCGTTCAGGCTACTCAGGACCTGCGCTCGCCCTTACCAGGTCAACATAAATACGGAGGCGATCATGGCCGCCAATCACCGCCGATCAGCGTCGACCATCTTATGGATCATCACCGGCCTCGTGCTGATCCTCCTGCTGACGAGAAACCTCAGTCCCGGCATCGGCACCCCCGTACTCCTTCTCACCCAAACGGTGTTCACGCTGCTGCACGGCTCCCGCCGGTATGGCTGGCGCGCGATTCTCGTGTATTACGCGGTCACGCTGCTGGTCAGCAACATCCTGGAGAACCTCAGCATCCTCACCGGCTTCCCGTTCGGGAACTACCACTACACCCAGGGTCCGCAGCTCTTCCTGGTCCCGGTGATGATCGGGCCCGCCTATGTGGCCACCGGCTACCTGGCGTGGACGGTCGCCACACTGCTGGTCGGAGAGGTCCGCCGTGCTTCCGGCTGGCTGACCACCATCGGGACACCGATCATCGCGTCCTTTGCCATGGTTGCCTGGGATCTGTCGATGGATCCCACCCTTTCCACCATCCTGAAGCTGTGGATCTGGGAGAACAGCGGCGGATTCTTCGGCGTGCCCCTGGTCAACTTCCTCGGGTGGTCGTTGACGACCTACTTGTTCCTGCAGCTCTTCGCACTGTACCTGCGCTACTACGGTCCAGAGCCGAAGAGGACGCCCGAGCCGAGCACAGCATCCCACGTGCAGCCCCTGGTGCTGTACGCCGCGACCGCCGGGTCTTTCGTCGTCGCCTTCCTGACCCGCGAGCGCACCACCGTGACCGACGCTCTAGGACAGACGTGGCGTACCGGCGACATCTATGAAACGTCGGTGCTGACCACGATCTACGGCATGATCTTCATCACCATCCTGGCCGCACTCAACCTCGCCCGGCGAAGCACCCCCGCCCCGGCGAACCCGCCCGACGCCTCCCGTGATCCCAGCCCAGCGAGCACCCCAGCCGGCTCCACGACCTGAGGTGATGAAGCATGTCCACCGTACGCGCCCAACGCCCGACCGCACTCCTGGACCGGCGACCCGCTGCGCGCATCCGCCGGCGCGCCCGCACCCCGCAACCCCGGACCGCACCAAGGCCCTCGACCGCTGCCGGCCTTCCTGCGCAGCGACTTCGTCGGCCGGGCTCGGCCGGCTCACCAACCAGCAGCTCATCGACACGCACCTGAGACACCTTGCTTCGCAAGCTCGCCCGGCTGGCGGAGGAACGAATCAGCGGAGCCCCCGGCAACCGGTGAAACCTGGTCGAGGGTGCCGTGAAACCGGCTCCGCCGAGAGTGAAGCCATGAGCATCACAGAACTCGGACGTACCGGGCGCGGCCCAGCCCCCGACGGGGGCGCCGAACTGGCCGTACGTGCGGAAGGGCTGGTGAAGACGTTCGGCGAGCACCGTGCCGTCGACGGGATCGATCTGGACATACGCCCCGGTGAGATCTTCGGCGTCCTCGGCCCGAACGGCGCCGGCAAGACCACCACGCTACGGATGCTGGCCACCCTGTTGAAGATCGACGTGGGCCGTGCCGAGATCTTCGGGGTCGACGTGGCCGGCAACCCGCACGTGATCCGCCAGCTGGTCGGCGTCACCGGACAGTACGCGTCGGTCGACGAGAACCTGACTGCCCGCGAGAACCTCTGGCTCTTCAGCCGCCTGCAGGGCATCGCCGCGCCGCGCGCCCGGCGCATCGCCACCGAGTTGCTGGGCCAGTTCGGCCTGGAGGAGGCCGCCGACAAACCGATCGCCCAGTTCTCCGGCGGCATGCGCCGGCGCCTCGACCTGGCGGCCAGCCTGATCACCAGGCCACCGCTGATCTTCCTCGACGAGCCGACCACCGGTCTCGATCCGCGCACGCGCGGCGAGATGTGGGACACCATCCGCGGTCTGGTCGCCGACGGCTGCACGGTGCTGCTGACCACGCAATATCTGGACGAGGCCGACCAGCTCGCCGATCGGATCGCCGTCATCGACCACGGCCGGAAAGTCGCCGAGGGCACCCCCGACGAGTTGAAGACCGCGGTCGGCAACTCCGCCCTCCAATTGCTGCTCGCCGACCGGGGCGAGGTGCCCGCCGCCGTGGAGGTCGTGCGGCGCGTCCTCGGCTCCGACCCGGTCGCCATCCCGGAGCAGGGCCGCCTCAACGTCGCCCTCGACCGGGCCGACCTGGCTGCGGACGTACTGATCGCGCTGCGCACCGCCGGGGTGTCGATCTCCTCGGTGAGCGTGGCCAAGCCCAGCCTGGATGAGGTGTTCCTCGCCCTCACCGGCCACGAGACGAACCGGGACAACGAGACCGGCACGGAGGAGAACCGATGAGCACCATGATCGCACCTGCCCGCGAGGCGGTCCGGGCCGCCGACCGCGTGGCGGCCGCCCGGCGGCGCGTCTCCATGGGGGAGACGCTCGGTCAGACCCTGACGATGGCGTGGCGGGCGCTCAAGAAGATGCGCCGCAACCCGGAGCAGTTCTTCGACGTGGCGCTGCAGCCCATTCTGTTCACCGCGATGTTCGCCTTCATTTTCGGCGGCGCCATCGCCGGCGACGTGGAGAGCTACCTCCCCCTGATGATCCCCGGCATCCTCGCCCAGACCGTGCTGACGACGTGCATGGCCACGGGCACGCAACTCCGCGAGGACATGGAGAAGGGTGTCTTCGACCGGTTCAAGTCGTTGCCGATCGCCCGGATCGCGCCGCTCGCCGGCCCGATGGTGGCCGACCTGCTGCGCTACACGATCGCGGCCACTCTGACCTTCGCCATGGGCCTGGTGATGGGCTACCGGCCGGGCGGCGGGGCGGGCGGCGTGCTGGCCGCGATCCTGCTGGCGATCTTCACGGGCTGGTCGCTGGCGTGGGTCTTCACCTGGGTCGGCACGATCGCCCGGAGCGCCCAGGCCGTGCAGGGCATCTCCATGATGATCTTGTTCCCACTGACGTTCCTGTCGAACGCGTTCGTCCCCGTCGAGACCTTGCCCAGCTGGCTGGCCGCCTTCGTACGGATCAACCCGGTCTCACACCTGGTCACGGCCGCCCGCGACCTCGCCAACAGCGCCCTCATCAGCGGAGAGGTGGCCTGGACCCTCCTGGCGTGCCTGATCGTCATCGCGATCTTCGCGCCGCTGTCGGTACGCAGCTACAAGCGGCACATGTGACCTCCGCTCGTCACGGTCGGAGACCTGCTCCATGAGACTCCGCGCCTCGTTGAGCAGGTCGGAGCCGCGTCGATCGCCGTACTCGGCCCGCACGGCGGCGATCATGCCGGTCGCGGCCCGCTCCGCGTACGGTTCGATCCGCTCGAAGGTCATGCTGGGCATACTGCTGTTGTACGCGAACCGCTCGGCCAGCACCAGCAACCCGATCGCGTCGCGCGGGGCCATGGCTCCCCGCAGCAGCCCCCAGGCGCCGAGCGCGAAGAGCATCGAGCCGCACACCGGGTAGTCGAGGAGAGGGTATCCCACGGCCAGCAGGTCGTAGCCCCGGACGGTGGAGAACAGCTCCTCGCCGTACCGGACGTCTTCCGGCGGGGCGTGGTACGCGTACGCCGTCAGGGCGACCGACTCCGCGGTGACCGTCCACGGCATGGCCTCCGTGCGCGGCAACCCGGGCAGGCGCAGGTCGCGCGCCCGCTGGACGGCCAGCCGGTATTCCGCGAGCGCGGCGGCCGTCTCGCCGCGGGCGAGGGCGAGCTCGGCCGTGCACAATGAGACGATCGCCACCCCGCCGAGCACCACCCCGTTGTCGTTGATCCGGATGATCTCGGCGAGCTCGGCCTCCGCGGTGTCGAGGTCGCCGTCGGCGAGCGCGGAGACCAGCAGCACTGCGCGGAGCTGGGTCTCGTCGTCGGTGGCGCCGAGCCGGCTCAGCACCGGGATGGCGGTCCGCGCGTGTCCGAGCGCCCGCCGACGGTCGCCGAGCTGCATGACAAGGTGGGCCAGCATGGCGTGCATGATCGCGGGGAGCCACGGCCCCACGTCCATGTCCTCGCGGAGCATCGTCAGGGTCCGCTCGGCGGCCTCGATCGCCCCGATCGCGTCTCCCGCGTTCTCCAAGACGTGGACGCTCGTCTGCGTCGCCGCAAAGGCCACGTCACGGTCGGCGCTCCGGCACAACTCCGCCAGTCGGCGCAGCACGTCGGCGCCGTCGACCGCGTCGCACGCGAGCACCACCGTGGCCATCGCCGCCACGCGGGGATCCGTCGCGTCACTGGTAGGCAGGGTACGGAGGAGGTCGCGCAGCGGATCGCGGCGGCGCTCGCTGATGACCATGGTGTTCATGAGCGTGATCAGCATGGCGGCCTTGGTCACCTCGACGAGGTGCGGCGGCGGCACCCAGCCGTTGATCACCTGGGTGATCGCGTCCCGGTGAACGAGGATCCGGGAGTGGTCGCCACGGATCGTCCACAGTGCGCCGACGCCGGCCAGCAACTGGACCGTCGTGACGGGATCGGGCTCGCCGAGAGCCTGCCGGAGCAGATCGGCGAGATTGCTCTCCTCGGCGCGCAACGCGTCGGCCGCCGCGAACTGCGCCGGGCTGAGCAGCTCGGAGGCGTGTTCGAGGGCGTACGCCGTCGCCCAGGCCCGCTGCGCCGCCCGAGCGGGCGCCTCCTCGCCGGCCTCCTTCAGCCGCATCCGCCCGAACTCCCTGACGGTCTCCAGCATCCGGTAGCGGAGGCCGTACGTCGTCTCGCGGACGCTCAGCATCGACTGCTCGGTCAGCGCGTCCACGACGTGCAGGGCGTCCGGGCCGAGTACGTGTTCGGCCGCGGCCAGCGTGAAACCGTCACCGAACAGCGACAACCACCGCAACGCCTGCCGTTCTGGCTCGTCCAGCAGATTCCACGACCAGTCGATGACCGCGAGCAGCGTCTGGTGCCGGTCGGGGGCCGTACGGTTCCCGCCGCGCAGCAGGGCGAACCGGTCCGCCAGGCGCCGCGCGATCTCCTCCACCGACATCACCCGCACCTTGGCCGCGGCCAGCTCGATCGCGAGCGGCAGCCCGTCGAGGCGGGCGACGACCTCCTCGACCACTCCCTCGTCGATCCGCACACCAGGGCGAGCGGCCGTGGCGCGCTGGCGGAACAACTCCACTGCGTCGCCCGCGGGCAGCTCGCCGAGCAGGTAGACGCGTTCGGCGGGGATCGACAAGGGGGCGCGCGAGGTGATGAGCACCCGCAGGTCGCGGGTCGTCACGGTCAGGAACGCCACCAGGTCGGCGACGGCCTCGATCACGTGCTCGCAGTTGTCCAGGATCAGCAGCGCCGGAGCCTGGTCGAGATGCTGGGCGATCCGGGCGCGAACGTCGGAGCGCTGCTCGGCGGTCAGGGCACGACGCCCGCTGACCGAGTCCCGAACCCCGAGCGCCGAGCCCACTTCGCCCACAACACCCTCCGGCGAGGAGACGCCGACGAGCTCGACGAAGTGAGCGACGGGCTGCGTGGCATTCCTGCCGACGACATGAGCCAACCGCGTCTTGCCCAGCCCACCAGGGCCGACGATGGAGACCACCCGGTTGGTCTGCAACAGGGCGTGCACCGCACGGATGTCGCCGTCGCGGCCGAGCAGCGAGGAACCGTCGAACAGGATTCCCTCACGCACCGGCCGATCCGCGACGAGGAGTTCGGCGTACACGCGGGCGAGCTCAGGCCCTGGTTCGGTGCCGAGCCGCGCGACCAGGCCCGCGCGATACCGCTCGTAGCGCTCCAGAGCGGCCGCGGCACCTCGTACGGCGGCCTCGCTGCGCAGCAGGCAGGCGAGCAGCTCCTCGTCGTACGGCCGATCGGCCGCGGCCTCCTCCAGCAGCGGCAGCGCGCCCTCGTGAGCGCCGCTCCGGCCCCGCGCGATCGCCGCCACCCGTCGCGCCTCGGCCACCCACCCTGCTACGACGCCCCTCAGCTCAGCGAGCGCGCCCGTGGCGCCGTCCAAGCCGCCCGTCATGAGATCCATGGCCTCTTCGGCGCGGCGACGCGCGAGCGTCGTATCGTCCTCGCCCAGTGCGGCCCGTGCCTGCTCCACCAGCGTGCCGAGCAGCAGCGCGTCCACCTGATCAGCGGGCAGCCCGAGCCGGTAACCGCGCGGGATCCGCACCACGACTTCGGCGCAGGTCGCCGCCCTGGTCCTAGAGACGACCACCTGCAGCGCCTTCGTCGGGTTGGCCGGCGCCTCGTCGGGCCACAACTCCTCGACCAGGCGCTCGTCACTGACCCCTGCACGCCCGTGCATGGCGAGCACGGCCAGCAGGGTCTGCGCGCGATCGCCGACCACGCGCACACCCCGCCAGCGGACGCCGTCGAGTAGGACCAGTGTGGGGGACACGCCCCCAGCTTACGGATGAGTCACAAATGAGGAGCGTGACCGCGAGTACCTCGACGAACGGATCGACCCTGACGCGGTCGAGATCAAGCCCAAGATGCTCGTGGATCTTGTCGGCTGAAGGACCGCTCTCCCAGCGCCACGCAGATGTGAAGATGTGAAGGTCGTCCCCGCTCAACGGAAGAGAATCCTCGGCATGGCCGTCATCCACAACACCGCCCTCAAACCGACCAAGCTGGAACTGCTCACCTCCTGGCTACCCTCCCGGCCGTGGTACTTCGGCGGCGCAGGCGAACCGGAATTGGCCAAGGCCGGCGGCTTCCGGCTGGACGACCCCCAGGGTGAGGTCGGGATCGAGTTCATGGTGGTCACCGACACCTCCGGCACTCACCCGACCAGCTACCTGGTGCCGCTCACTTACCGCGGTGCCCCGCTCGACGGGGCGGAGCACGCCCTCGTCGGCACCATGGAGCACGGGGTGCTGGGGCGGCGCTGGGCCTACGACGGGTGCCACGACCCGGTGCTGGTCGCCCAGTTGCTGGCCCTGATCGAGGGCCGGGTCCAGGCCCAGGACCAAAACATCAGCGACACTCCCGACCGGGAGGTCACCCGCTCCTACATCGGTGACGGCCTCGACCTCACGGACTTCACCGCCACTGCCATCGACGACCAAGAGGGCACTAAGCTGCCTGCACCGCATGGTACGGGCCTTCGCTTGCACCGGGTCCTGCGTCCCGCCCCGAACAATGCGTCTCTCCTTCCACCGGAAATGATTGGCCACGTTGCCGGCTCCTGGCAACTGCCGGATGGCACCCGCGCGCGGGGGCTGTTCGTTGTCTTGTACACCGGCGCTCGTGCCTAGATCTCAGCGAGGGGCGAGTCATTTCCGGCGCTCTCCTGGGGAACTCCGTCCGGTGCTCCCAAGGTGGCTCCCAAAGAGGCCGAAGAAACCGCACGATCTCCAGAACGCCGAAGGCGCGCCCCAGGGTTCCCACTGGTGACGGGCCTTTCGCATGTGCGCGGCCGAGAGGACTCGAACCCCTAACCTTCTGAGATCCGTAGGGAAGACTCAGCGCAGTAGTTTCATGGCTTTGATCAGGCTAAATGCGAGTCGGATAGTCAGTGCAATTCGTTATTGGGGGACATTGGGGGATCGCTCACAGGGGAACGAGAGCAAGCGTGATCCCACCAAGTTGGCAAGCGACAGCAGGGGCACGCGGGGAGTAAAGTTCGTCGACGTCCGGAAGGCGACAGACGTTGTGCGTTCACCGAATGGTTAGACATGATGTGAACAGTGACTGACATTTAAGTGTCTAAGGCGCGTGCCTGCCTTCCCGGCTGGAGTTCAGAGACTTGGCACGGAATCCGGCGTTAGCTGAACATTGCTCGACATAAGGAAACTATGGCTGCTAGCGTCCGGGCATGTCCGAACCGAGTCTCACCGCCGCGCTGGAGCGTATTCCCGGTTGGTTTTGGCCAGCCGACCAGCGCCTGTTCGAGTGGTTCCTATCGGGCACTGTTCCGGGCGACGTCCTCGAACTCGGGACGTACCTCGGTAAGAGCGCCGTACTGATCGGCGCGCATGTGCGGGAGGGGGAGACCTTCACCGTCTGCGACCTGTTCGAATCCGACGCGCCGGAGGCGGACAACAACGCCGAGACCACTAGGTCGTACTCCACGCTCACTCGCCGCCAGTTTGAGCAGAACTATCTGAGCATCCACGACGCCCTGCCCGAGATCGTGCACGGGCCGACGTCGATCATTCTCGATCACGTGAAGGCGGACACCTGCAGGTTCGTCCATGTCGACGCGTCGCACCTCTACACGCACGTCAAAGGGGACGTTCTGGCGGCGCGGACCGTGCTCAAGGATGGCGGGATCGTCGTCTTCGACGACTACCGCAGCGAGCACACGCCCGGCGTCGCGCTCGCGGTCTGGGAGGCGGTCGCCGGTCTCGGGCTGGCGCCGATCTGCATCAGTTCGCAGAAGCTGTACGCGACGTGGGGTGATCCCGCGCCTGTTCAGCGACGCCTGCTCGAATGGCTCGAGTCCCGTTCTGGCCTGTGGCACACCACGGATGTACTCGGGGATCGGGAGCTCGTACGCGTCAACCAGCGCAAGAAGCCGAAGTCTGCGTCGCCGGAGAACGGCCTGGACCAGCTCACCGCCGAGCTGCGGCGCACGACGGCGGAGCTGAAAAAGGTCACGGCGGAGTCGCAGAACGCCGTCCAGGCGCTGAAGAAGGCCACCAGGGAGGTCAGCCTGCTCGGCCCCGTCGCTCATCGCGCGGCCGGCTGGCTCCGCCGGCGCTCCACTCCCCGAAAGTAATTCGCTCGGGCTCGAGATTGAACTCTTCTTTCAACCGTCGTATCGGCGGCCAGTTGTCGATGCAGGTGCGCATCGGTGCGCAGCAGATGGGCTGAGACCAGCGCGTCGGCGACATCGGATTTGCCATGGGCGCGATGGTGCCGATCCCGGTACCGGTCGACCGACTTGGGGTTGATCGGGTAGATCGCATACCCCGCGGCCAGCAGCGCGGAGACCAGCAGACCATGTTCCGTCTCGATCGCGATCTTGAGCGACCCAGACCGGAGATCGTGCTGGGCAAACAGAGTCATCAGGTCGGCGAACCCTGTTGCCGTGTTGTCGATGCGTAGCTTGGCGACCTTGCGTCCGTCCTGATCCACCAGGGCCAGGGTTGCTGAACGTCCCGCCGTTCAGCACAGTGCGCATCACCGATCCTCGCTACGTCGACGTCGCCGACGAACGCTGGGATGAGAACGCTCATTTCATCGCGAACGCCCGCCAAGATATCCCGCGACTGATCGCCGAAATCAAACGACTCCGTCAGGTACTCACCCAAAAGGGCCACCAAGACCTCGAGGCGTAATAACGCTCACCGCCGATCCACAGGTATTGACAATTGCTCGTCGATTGGGGTTGCGGCACTTTGCCGCTGTCTATGTCAGGAAATCCCGACCCCTACGCTCGATAAAGGCGCTCCAGATCCCGATCCCTGCGAGGGCGACGAGCGCAACGCCCCAGAGGGCATATGAAATCCAACTCAGAGGGCTGATCACGAATGGGTCGTTGCCGTCGGTAGCGCTCAGGGTACCTGTGATCACGGAAAATTCGATCAATGCGACAGGTAAGATCATCATCCCGAATGCGCGTTGGTTGAATGGCTTGGTGGGCGCTGGAGGGGCGACCTCTGAAGGCTGGTGCGACTTCAGGGTGAACCAGGCTGCCACGCTCACGATAGAGACTCCGGCGAACCCTGCGCTGATCATGAATGCCCAGTCAAACGGATCACGGACGTTATATGGCTCTCCAAGCGTGATTTTGAGGACCCTAGGGATCAAGGGCAGGAGAGTTATTAGAACTGTTAGCTTCGCCAAGCCAGGCAGTTTTGGCATGGGGTTGATTATGGTGCAAGGTCGACTGTCTTTCCAAGGTTCTGCACTGGTCGAGATCTCCGCGCAGCTCGCGCCGGCTGGGCTGCTCTTCATTCGGCGAGTGGAAGGATAAGCCCGGCAAACTCACCGATTTTCGAGCCAGGCGGAGCAATCACCCTGCTCGACTGATCAAGACCGTGGTCAGGAATGTGTGGATGGTAGCCACGGTGAGTCCGCGTGCGGGGATGTTGCTGTCAGCACTGCTGTCACCACCCAATAGAGAGCTTCCAAGATCACTCAGGTGTGCGGGACTATGTCCTCATGTCAGTGACTGAGTTCGCCGGCGTGACCCAGGACAAGGATCGTGGCGTCACCTCGAAGGGAGGACTCTATGAGTTCTGGACCGAGGACTTCGCGCACATCTATCTGCACGACACCGACTTCAGACGCTTGACCTACCAGCCCGGCAGGCCGCCAGTGCTGGAGTTGCAGTTCGTCTACGAGCTGCAATGGGCTCCACCCGAACTGTCAAAGACGCCTGTTGTGGTCTTCCGGTTCGAGAATGTCCGCATCGTCGAGTGGCACGAGGATCAGGAAGGCCATGGCTGCGTGACCGCTGACCCCGATGCTCCGCCTGGGCAGGTCGAGCTCTTTGACTGGGACGGCGCCGACCTGTTCAGCCTGTACACCTTCACGTTGTACCTAACCTTCCACGCATCGCGAGCAGAGGTGACCGTACGCGCGGAGTAAAGCATGGAACCGCGGCCCACCTAGTCGAGCACAGGCCACTTCATTACGAGTGAAAATACGACCGTGCACGGACATCGACCCCGGGTCCAGGACGCCTGCTCTGGCGTTGCGAAGAGAGGCAGCCGTTCCACGGCCGTCCATGATTGTCCGGAGCCGTTGTTAGCACTCCTGACCGGAAAATAAGGACCTCAGCCGGGCAGGCGGCAGCGAACCCCGGCTGGTGATCGCCGGTGGGGTTGGCCCGGGGACGGTGTCAGGCAGCCTGGGTCAGGGTGACGGTGAAGCCGAGCGCTTG
>NZ_JBQQBR010000025.1:0-187337 GCF_052245935.1 Nonomuraea sp. 3N208
AAACGCTGGATCACCCGCTGGAAAGCCGCTCTGAACGCCTTCGCCATCACCTTCGAAGGCCGTCTGACCCCGACCACTCGATAGAACTAATTCAAGATCGAGTTACACCGTTTTCTGGACAGGCCCGTGGACCCGGACCTGGGCTACATCTGGTCCCCGTTCTCGAGCACGTAGCCCACGCCGGGGTGGGGTCGTCGTCGTGGTGGCGTGCCGCCGCTGTCTGGGCGGTACTCGAAGTGCCACCACTCGTTGTCGTAGATGCGGTAGAGGTCGTAGCGGGCGCCGTGTTCCTCGAGCCAGCGCGCGCCTTCGTGGGGGCGCACGTCCAGCGCGATGCCCTTGACGTGGCTGGATTCCGCCGGTGGTAGCACGAGCATTCGTGCCGAGGCAGGGGAGCCGGAACGGCGCACCTCCTCGTCGAACATCCGTTGTTGGACAAGGGGATCGCGGTATCCCGAGGTGAGGCCGATGAGCTGGCCGTGACGCCAGAGCGCCTCGGTGCGCGCTGCGGTGAACGCCGCCATGGCGCCGTCGGTGAGCCCAGTGAGGTCCTCGGCGGGGAATCGCATCCCCAACGCCCAGCGGCAGGCCAGTTCGCGGGCGCGGCCGGGATGGCGAACGAACGCCGCGGGCAGCAGGAGCACGGCGAGCACCAGCGTGACCGCGGCGTACAACCGGTCACGGGGCCGAGGTGGGATGGTACGTGGTTCGTTCATGACGAACTACGATTGGTGCCGAATATGCGTGCGTTGTCCGCCGCATGTCACCGTTTATCGACGGCGGCCCCCGTCGGCGCGACGGTGACACAACCATGACACGGCGCGGACGAGGCAGGGACACGGCCGGCCCACAGTGGATGGGGTTAACCGGGGGGGCGAGTTACGGAGCGTGTTGTGATACTCGGCGGCGTGTCGCGAGTGTTGTTGATCGAGGATGACCCGGCCGTGCGGGAGGGCCTTGAGCTGGCCCTGACCCGGCATGGGCACCGGGTGCGCGCGGTGGAGTCCGGCGAGCAGGGGCTGGACCGGCTGCGTATGGACCTTCCCGACGTCGTCGTGCTCGATCTGATGTTGCCTGGCATGGACGGGTTCGAGGTCTGCCGCCGCATCCGGGCCGCCAGGGAGGTACCGATCATCATGCTGACCGCGCGCGGCGACGACATGGACGTGGTGGCCGGGTTGGAGGCGGGCGCCGACGACTACGTGGTCAAGCCGGTGCAGCCCAGGGTGCTCGAGGCACGCATTCGCGCGATTCTCCGGCGGATCGGCCGGGACCAGGCGGAGCTGGAGCGGCACGGGGACCTCACCATCGATCGGGCCGGGCTGGTGGTCGCCAACCGCGGCGTGCCGGTCAGCCTCGCCCCGACCGAGCTGCGCCTGCTGCTCGAGCTCTCCGGCACGCCGGGCCGGGTGCACAGCCGCCAGCAGTTGCTGGAGTCGGTGTGGGAGCACGGGTATTTCGGCGACTCGCGTCTCGTGGACGCGTGCGTGCAGCGGTTGCGCGCGAAGATCGAGGACGACTCGGCGGCGCCCGTCTACGTGCAGACGGTGCGGGGGTTCGGGTACCGGTTCGGGCCGGTGTGAGCCGCCGGTGACACCTCGGCCGAGCCTGGGGCTGCGCGCCCGGCTGTTGTTCGCGTTCGCACTGCTGTGTGTGGTCACCGCGGCGGCGGTGGCCGGCGGGATCTACGTCCAGGCCCGCAACGACATCCTGCAGCGGACCCAGGATGCCGCGGTGCAGGCGATGAAGAGCCGCCTGGAGACGCTCTTTCCGTTGCCGAATCCGGCGCCGGGCCCGGCCGAGCTCGCCGAGATCGCCGCCACCGTGACCGACCGGTGCAGCTTCGCGGTCGCCGTCTACCACGAGGTGCACTCGCCGGCCGGCCGGCTGGGGTGCGAGAGGCCGGGCGAGAACGCGCCGATCGTGGATCTCGGGGTGATTCCACCGGAGTTGCGGCGGACGGTGGCCGACGGCGACATCGCGTGGCAACGCGTGGTGTGGCAGGGCGAGCCCTTCCTGCTCATCGGCACGCCGTTGTTGATCATCGAGCAGGATCGGACGACGCGGGTGTCCGGCATCGAGGTCTACACCGTGCGCAGCCTGATTCCCGAACAGCGCAGCATCGACGGGCTCGCCGCATCCGCCTGGCTCACCGGCGGGGCGGCCCTGGCGTTCGCGGTCGTCCTCGCGTTGCTGGCCACCCGTGGAGTGCTGCGCCCGGTGCGCGAGCTCGGTCGGGCGGCACGCCTGCTGGGCGAGGGCGAGATGCGGACCAGGATCGCGGTCAGCGGCTCCGATGAGCTGGCCGAGGTGGCACGCACGTTCAACAACACCGCCGCGGAGCTGGAACGGCACGTCAAGCAGCTCCGCGAGATGGAGGCCGACGCCCGCCGGTTCGTGGCCGACGTGTCCCACGAGCTGCGCACCCCGCTTGCCGCGCTCGCCGCGGTCGCCGACGTCCTCGATGAGGAGGCGGCCCGGCTGCCCGAGCCCGCCGGCAGGGCCGCCAGGCTGGTCAGCCAGGAGACGCTCAACCTCACCGGGCTGGTGAACGACCTCATCGAGATCAGCAGGTTCGACTCCGGCGTCGCGGCCCTCGCGCTTAACGAGATAGACGTGGCCGAGCTGGTGCGCGCGACCTTGCGCGTTCGGGGCTGGTCGGAGTCGGTGGACACCGAGCTTCCACCCGCGGTGACGGCACGGCTGGACCCGCGCCGAGTGGACGTCATCCTCGCGAACCTGGTCGGCAACGCCCTGCGGCACGGCGAGCCACCGGTGTCGGTACGGCTTAGCGCCGACGCGCACTGGATCGCTCTCGAGGTCCGCGACCACGGACCGGGGCTGGACGAGGCGGCGCTCCCGCATGTGTTCGACCGGTTCTACAAGGCCAGCGCGGCCAGGGCCAGGTCCGAGGGCAGCGGCCTGGGCCTGGCCATCGCAAGGGAGAACGCGCGCCTGCATCGAGGCGATCTCACCGTCACCAACGCCCCGGACGGCGGCGCCATGTTCACGCTGCGCCTGCCACGCCGGGCACCCGATCCGGATGGAGGCCCCGAGTGAGGACCGGGCTGGCCCGCCGCATGCTCGCCGCGGGCCTCGTATCGCTCGTCGCTGTGGCCGGCTGCGGCGTGCGACCCAGCGACGTCATCGAAGCCGGCGACCCGCCGAGCGGACGCGTCGCACCAACCACGACGATCATCCTCTATCTGGTGAAGAACGGCCGACTCAGTGCGGTAACGCGGCCCGGGCCCGGTGGTCGTCCACTGTTCAAAGCGGACACCCTCGCGCTGCTGGCAGCCGGACCCACCGCGGAGGAACAGGCGCACGGATTCACCACCGACGTCCCGCCCGAAGCCGGCCCGTTCTCGGTGACCGCCAAGGCGGCCGGCCACTTGGTGGTGACCCTGTCCACTCCGGCCGACGAACTGTCCACACTGGCCGTCGAGCAGATCGTGTGCACGGCCGCCGCCACGTCGCCGGAAAGCCCTGCCCAGGTCACCGTCACCGGTGCTGGGCAGACCGTCGGCCCCCGAAACTGCCCGGCGTAACGGTAGCGACCCATCCTCTACTTTGGACAGCTCGCCGTGGTCTTGGTCAGCTTGAGTGGAGCGTGCGGCCGGCGGTGGTGGCGACGTCGATGACCGTGGCGGCGAGGTCGGGCAGCCGCGCGCGGGGGCAGCGGGCACTGGGCATGGGCGACGGCCAGAGCGGCGACCGCGACGCGGCGATCATCGCGGTCCTGCTGTATGCCGGAGCCCGCGAGGAGGAGTGCGTACGGCTGGAGGTCGACGACATCGCGATCACCGCCCGCACCGGCACGGTCCGCCTGCACGGCAAGGGCGACCAGGTCCGCACGGTCCCGATCCCACCGACCGCCCGGGCCCGCATCTCCGCCTGGCTCGACATCCGCGGCCGCCAACCCGGCCCGCTGTGGATCGGCCAGCGCGGAGCCCTGACCATCTCCGGGATCGTCCAGGTTGTGCTGGCCGTCGGCGACGACGCCAAGCTTCCCGGCCTCCGCCCCCATCGGCTCCGCCATACCTACGCCACCCGGCTGCGCGAAGGCGGTGCCGACGTCGCCCAAGTCCAAGCCCTCCTCGGCCACGCCTCCCTCGACACCTCGGCTCGGTATTTCCGCGCCGGCACAACCGAGCAAGCCGCCGTCGTCAACCGCGTCTTCGACTAGCACCTCACGTTCCCACGGTTTCCCCAGTCTCCTGACTGGACGGCTCGTGCTTTCCCCGGTCTTCTACGACGGCATCGTGGTCAGGTCCGCGTCTCTAAACGGAGTGCGCCGCGCAGCAGAGAGCGGGCCGCCAGGGCGACGAGCAGTGCGGTGAGCACCCCGACGCCTGCCATGGCCACGGCCCTGGCAACCGCCCAACCGAGCCACTGGACCTGATAGATGTCCATGAGGGGCAGGACCACCACCGCGACACCCAAGACGGCCGCCACCACGCAGACCGGCAGCGCGGCAATGACCGCCTGCCGCACGAGCACCCCGCCCAGCGCCCCCTCCGGCACCCCGGAAGCGGCCAGCGCGGCGAACGAGCGGCGAAGGTCGATCAGTTCCTCCGCCTGGTGCACCACCAGAGCGACCGCTGAGGTCACCAGGGCCACCAAGAGCGCGACGTCGACCAGCGCGTGGGCTTGGGAGTAGCCGACGCCAGCCTGCTGGGCCCCGGCCCCGGCGCCGAAGAACACCGTCAAGCTCACCACGGACAGGGCCCTGGCCCACGCCCGCGGATCGGCCTCGACCAGCCGCGCCGCCAGCAACGTCTCCGGGGACCGGGCCCGCCGACCGGCGCGGCGGGCGTACGCCCTGATCAGCCAGGTCGCGGCCAGGGTCACGCCGAACAGCAGCAGCACCAGCCCGGTTGCCATGACGACCGCAGAGCCGTACTTGCCGACGAGCGGGAAACGGCCCTTCACCACGGCTCCGAGAACGAAGAAGCCGACCCCTGCCACGAGGAGGACCAGGTCTCGCACGTGCGGCCCCCGCACGCGTGCCCGACGGACCACTCCCAGCGGTGAGGCGACGACGTGCCGCCCGGCGCGCGCCCCCGACAAGACCCCGCCGAGCGTCACCAAAGCCACCACCACCGGCACCTGCGGTAGCGGCCCAGCAAGATGGGTGAGCACGTAGAGCGCACTGCCGACGAGAGACCCGCCCAGTGCCAGCAAGCCTCCTTCCAAGGCGCCCAGCAGTCGCACGTCAGCTGGCGTCGCCCCCGCCAGCCGCAGGGCAGCCAGCCGCCGCTCCCTGGTGGCCGAGGCCAGCCGGTTGGCCTGATGGACGAGGCCGGCGACCGGCACGGCCAGCAGAGCCAGGCCGAGCCCTGTCAGCGAGCCGCCCTCATCCCGGTAGTCCGCCAGGCTGACAGCCGTACAGACCACGAACGTCGCCACCGCTGCGCCCGCGACGACCAGCCGGGCGCGTACCCGCTCGGCCCGCGAACGTCCCCTGTTCAGCATCCGCAGTATGGCGATCACTGGTTCACCCCTGCCAGCACCGCTCCGTCGCGCAGGGCGATCTCCCGGTCGGCGTAGGCGGCCACCCGATTGTCGTGGGTGACCAGGACGACGATGATACGACTGGAGCGGGCCGCGCCGAGCAGCGCGCGCATCACCTGCTCGCCGCCGAGCGTGTCCAGCGCTCCGGTGGGTTCGTCGGCGAAAACCACGCGCGGACCGGTCACCAGAGCCCGCGCTACGGCCACCCGCTGCCGCTGCCCCCCGGACAGCTCACCGGTGCGCTGGCCGGCGCAATCGGACACCTCCAGCCGGGCCAGCCACTGCGCCGCGGCGGTCATCGCCTCCTGCCTGCCGTGCCGGTTGAACAGCATAGGTAACGCGACGTTCTCGGCTGCGGTCAGCTCGGGCACCAGCTCACCGAACTGGAAGATGACGCCGAAGTTCTCGCGCCGCAACTTGGTTAGTTCCGCCTCGGGCAGCGTGTCGATCCGCCTGCCGTCAAAGACGACCTCGCCGGACTGCGGCCGGTCGATTCCGGCCAGGCAGTGCAACAGCGTCGACTTGCCCGCGCCACTCGGCCCCGTGATGGCGACGATCTCGCCCTCCGCGATCTCCAGGGAGACACCGGTCAACGCCCTGGTCTCGCCGAACGCTTTGCCCACGCCCCTGGCTTCAAGCATTGCTTTCCTCCTTCATCCGCGCGAGCGCGGTCTCGATCCAGCGCAGGTCGGCGTCAAGGTGCTGGAGCGCGTAATCGGCCGCCAGCACCTGGGCTGGTGCGCCAGATGCCTTCTCGGCTATCAGCTCCCGCATGCGGGCCAGATGCGCCTCGCGTTGCCGCAGGAGATAGCCGTCGGCGGCCTTTCCCGCGACGGCGACGCGGGCGAACAAAGGGCTGGCGACATACGGCGCCGACGGCTCGACGGTGTTCAGCCACCGCTCCAACTCCGTCCGCCCGTTGTCGGTGATCGCGTACAGGGTGCGCTCGGGGCCGCCCTCCCGCTGCGTCTCGGCGACCTCTGCCAGGCCGTCGCGTTCCAGGCGTTGCAGCGTGGCATAGACCTGTCCGTACGCCAGCGGCTTGGCGCCGGCGAGACGGTGATCGTGCTCCCTCTTAAGCTCGTAGCCGTGCTTCGGGCGTTCGGCGAGGAAGCCGAGCAGCACATGACCGGTTGACATGATCGCGACTATACATTCAATGAATAGTCGCGACAACAGCTGGTCCCGCGCCCGCCTCGTCTCCACGCGCCCTTGGGCGACAGTCACCGGCAGGCGAGGTCACAACCACTCCGGCAACCGCGAGGTTCCTGGAGCGCCCCGTCCCATCGGGACCCCAGTAACCGCAGGTCAGACCTGAATCCGTTGGATTTCCGCCGTTCGCTACGGGGACCCCTGGTACACGTATGTACGGGTTGAGGAGTTGATCGGTGGGCGAATCGATGGTGGCCGGCGTCCTTTTGGGAAGGTGGTGCGGCCGGTTCGCTGCGGCGAAGTGTCACGTTCGGAAACTGTGTCTTGACTGAGGTGACGGCGGATTTGAAATAGCCCCGGCGCCCCCGGACATGGACTGGGTGAAGGGAAGACCCCATCCGCCCCGAGGAGACCGACCATGAGAACCGCCTGTGGACGATGATCGCGTCAAACGCTTCGAGGAGGTCTACCGGCGCAACTACGAGCCGATCCTCGGCTACGCCATCCGGCGTTGCGAACTTCCCGAGGACGCGTCCGACGTGGTGGCGGAGACCTTCGCCATCGCCTGGCGCCGTATCGACGACGTGCCGGCGGGGGAGGAGGCCACGCTGTGGCTGTACGGCGTGGCCCGCAAGGCCCTGGCCAACCACCGCAGAGGGGAGCGGCGCCGCCGGCATCACCAGGAGGAGCTGGCCCGCACCATCGCCCCGTTCTTTCCCGGTCCTGAGGAGAGTCTCGGCTTGCTCGCCATCATCGGCGTCTTCCGCTCCTTACCGGAGGAGGACCGCGAGCTGCTGTCCCTGCTGGCCTGGGAGGGCCTGGACACCGCGCAGGTCGCGAACGTCCTGGGCCGCTCATCCAACGCCGTGCGCATCAGGCTCCACCGCGCCCGCAAGCGCCTGGCCCGAGCACTCCGGCGCTCCGGAGTCTCAGCCCACCACACCGCCCCGGTCCAGGCGGATCCGGCCCAGGCGGCCTCCGCACGCCCGGCTCCCGCGCAGGCAGACCCGGCGCAGGCAGAGAGGACACCATGACCGACACCGGCCCCATCATGCAGCGACTGGCCAAGGCTCACGACGGAGCCCTGAAGGGTCAGGCGGACACCGGCGCCGCCCGGGAGCTGTTCGCCTTGATCGTCGCCGGCGACGTCACACCGGCCGTGCCACGTCCCGCCCGTGCCGGGAAGGCGCGCTTGGTCGTGGCCACGGCACTGGTCACCGGCGCCGCCGCGGCCGCCGTGGTGCTCGGCCCCGGTCTGCTCGCCGGTCCGGATGCCACCGTGTACGCCAACTCCGCCATCGAACTCCAGCGGGACGGCGACCAGTGGCTGGCCAGGATCAAGGACCCCTACGCCGACCACCACAGGTACACCGAGGCCTTCGCCGCCGTGGGCCTGGACGTGGAGCTTCGCCTGGTGCCCTCCTCGCCCAGCGGCGTCGGCAAGCTGGTCGGCTTCGGAGTCGCCTACTCCCCAGGGTCTCCCGGAGCCGGGGGCAGCTTGGACATGGCGATCGACGACTGCACCGGTGCGGACTGCTGGATGAGCCTGCGCGTCCCCGCCGACTTCGCCGGTCGCGGTGAAGTTCAGATCGGCAGGGAGGCCAGACCGGGCGAGTCCTACCAGAACGGCGCCTCCGCCGCCTCCCCGGGTGAGGTACTGGAAGGCGTCCCCGTACGGGAGGGCCGTACGGTGGCACAACTGCTGCCCGAGATCCGCGAGCGGAAGCTGACCGTCACCTACAGCCGCGTCCGCACAGGTGCGGGCCCCGCCGGCGGCTCCTCCGGCGGGGAGTCGACAGGAAGGTCCCTGTCGCTGGAGCCGATCTCTGAGGACGAGGTCGGCCGGGACTGGCGGGTCTGGGAAGCCCAGCCGGTAAAGTCCGGCCACGTCCGCCTCCTCGTCACCCCCGACCAGGTCCCGAAGAACCCCCTCTACAGCTGACGGCCGCGATCGCCTGGCCACGGCCAGGCGATAGGTCTCGTCGGTGGTGAGCAGGTTCCGACGGGTGTCCTCCGCGGTGATGACGCCGCCGTCCAGGGTCAGGACGCGGTCGGCGGCGTCCAGCAGGGCCGGACTGCTGGTGATCACGATCGTGGTGCGGTTCCGGCGCAGCTCCGCGACGTGGCGCGCGATGAGCTGCTCGGTGACCGCGCCCACGGACGTCGTCGGCCAGAGTGGCCGCTGGCGCTGCCCTCCGGACAGGTGCGCGCTTTGGTCGCGGACGGCGTGGTCGAGCCCATTGTGGTGGAGGGCGACGACGTCGGTCAGGAGGCATGGTGGAGAACGCCCGGATATGATCGGTCGGTGATGGCGACGCCAGGCTAAGAGCGACCGCCCCGGCCGTAGCAGTGCTTTGACACCGTCAAGGAGGAGGCGCGGGCCGTGACGAGCCAGCGATCGGTGCGCGAGCGGCGCCGCGCCATGGCGATGGCCGAGATCCTGGCGACGGCGCGGCGGCATGTGGCCGCCCAGGGCGCCGCCGCCCTGTCTCTGCGTGCCGTCGCCCGCGAGCTGGGCATGACCGTGCAGGCGCTGTATCACTACTTCCCCAGCAAGGGCCACCTGCTGACGCCGCTGATTTGGAGGCGTACGAGGGGCTCGCCGCGGCCGGCGCCGGGCACGGCCGGGGGTCAACCGCCATGCTCGTCGCCGCCGAGGGCTACCGCGGGTGGGCACTGGAGAACATCCAGCTGTTCCACCTCATCTACGGGACGCCGCTGCCGAACTACCGGGCTGCCCCGAACGGCCCCACGACGTCTGCGGCGCGACGGATCAGCGCCGTGTTCCACCGCGCCCTGTTCGACGGCTACACTCCTTCGCCCAGAAGGACCACTGAGGCGCCCGGCGCCTGCGTCAGGGCTCGGCGAGGGCGTCGACGGCCAGGTGCACCAGCGGCGCCCTTCCTGGCCGGGCGCGGGCGGGATCCGGTTCGGACAGATCGGACCTGGACCAGCAACCCCGAGGAATGCACCCGCATGACAACCAGTGCTCAGCAGCTGATCGAAACGGCACGTCTCGCACCGCTGGCCGGCCCGTTCGACTGGGAACAGGTCGAGCACCGGCTCGGGGCGCCCGTGCCGCAGGACTACCGCAAGCTTCTCGACGCAGGGGGTGGCGGACTCTGGCTGGACTACTTGAGGCTCTACGTTCCGGCGCCCGGCCCCGGTCTCAAGGACGTCGATCTCGAGCGGTCGGGGCTGGAGTTCGAACAGCTCCAGGACCTGTTCGAGGACGAGGTCGTGGGACCGCCCGACGATCTCGACCCTGATTCCAGGCTGCTGCCCTGGGCCTCGACCGGCACGGGGGTCACGCTCTATTGGCAGGTCTCACCCGAGGCGGCGGCCGATTCGTACCCGATCCGGGTCTCGGACCGGAACGGCGACGTGTGGGAGAGGTACGACCTGCTCACCACCGACCTTCTCCTGGGAATCGTCCAGGGCGAGGTGCACAGTGAGCTGCTCAACGAGTCATGGATGGAACGCGACGTGCTCTTCAAGCCCTACGCCGACGACTAGCGCGGTTTGGGCCCTGCTCTGAACACTGCGGCAGCTTGCAACCCCACGCCTTTCGACCCACGTTTGCTGCCTAGTCCATGAAGGGGCGGGAGTTAGAAGTAACCTTCCGCCCCTGCTAGATGGCAATGGAGCTTGGTCCCTGGCCGACATTCCGGCGCCTGCAGCGGAAGACCTGGAGTTACGCTGGCCCGGCAGCGAGCAGGAGGCGGAGTTGCTCATCCCGACGGAGGTCGGCTTTCTTGCCCGACGGCAGCGAACCGGAACTGGCGCGACGTCTCAGAAATACCCGGCCCACCCCGACCCGCGGGACTGGGCGATCCCGAACTTGTTGGCGCCCTTGCCGTTCCAGATGTACAGGGTGCCGTTGTGGGTGGCGGCGAGATCGTTGATGCCGTTCTGGTTGATGTCGCCGGGCGACATCAACGTGCTCGCGTACTGTTCCCAGCCCGGTCCGATTTCCTGGCCGACGGTGAAGTTGTTGGCGCCCTTGCCGTTCCAGATGAAGAGAGTATGGTCGGCCTTCCTTACCGCCGCCAGGTCACCGATCCCATCGCCGTTGAAATCGCCGCCGATCGGCCGGGTGTAGGCGCCCCAGTTGGCGCCGATGGCGGTCTTCGGGCCGAAGGCGTTACCGCCCTTGCCGTTCCAGACGTACAGCGTGCCGTTGTACGTGGCCGCGATGTCGTCGTTGCCGTCCTGATTGATGTCGCCGAGCGAGGTCAACGTGTCCTCGTACGGCGCCCAGCCAGCCCCGAGCTGCTGGGCGGAGGTGAAGTTGTTGGCACCCTTGCCGTTCCAGATGTGCAGGGTGTCGTCGTCCTTCTTCGAGGCGGCCAGATCGGTGAGGCCGTCGCGGTTGAAGTCGCCCGCGATCGGCCGACTGTAGGCGTCCCAGTCTGACCCGACAGGCGTGGCGACGGCGAAGCCGTTGGCGCCCGTGCCGTTCCAGATGGTCAGCGTCCCGGTGGCGGCCGAGAAGAGGTCGCCGACCCCGTCACGGTTGAAATCCTGGTTCGCGCCGGTCATCACCGCGTAGTGCGAGCGGAGCTCGGCCGCTGTGAGCGCGCGGTTGTACATCGCGAACTTCCCGATCGCCCCCTTGAAATAGGAGTTGAAGTTGCGGGTGCCCACCCGGACGGGAGCCGAGCCGGGCCGGGGCTTGACGATGACCTCGTCCTCCTGGCCCAGGTGAAAGACCAGGTTGTCAGAGCCGGAAAGCACGCCGTTCTTGTAGATGCGCACCTTCCCGTATGTGCCCTCGGAGGTGTCGAACGTGATCGCGACGTGCATCCACTGGTTGACGGTCAGCGCGTGCTGGAAGGCGGCGCCGGCTCCGAATCCGCCCTCGGGGTTCCAGGCATAGCCGGAAATGCGGTTGGGGCGGTCCGGGTGGGACTTGTTATACATGCGGCCGGCCCACTCCTGGTCGCCGCCGGCGTTGGACTTCGTCCCCTTCCCCATGAAGTAGACATAGCCGTCCTGTTCCACATCGGGGAAGTCCAGGGTGTGCGGCCTGATCCACGCCTCCACGGTGAACTTCCCAGTGGTGGAGATGTGGAAGGCATTGGCGTTGGGCACCTCGAAGTAGCCCGACGTGCCGTTGAAGACGGCGGCACCGTCCCTGTTGGGCAGCTGTACGGAGCTCGTGACGTTGCGGAAGGTGCCCTTGTACCCGTTGCCGGCCCGGTCGAGTTCCGTGCCGGCCGACGGGTGGGACAGCCGCCAGTAGGTCGCAGGTTCGTGCGAGAGGACCAGTTGGTCGTACGGGCTCAGCCCGCTTGCCTGGGCCGCGACGGGCTCCGAGACGGCCACGGCCGTCGACATCGCTATTAAGGCGGCACAGATGCCGGATCTCACCCATCTCATAAGCCGGCAGAATAGGGAGCGCCGGTATAGCGGCGGTATGTTCCTGGGCGGGGTTGCGCGGCATGTCCGGCACCTGGCCGATTCGCGCGGCGGGCATCCGGCCCTGGCCAGATACTCCGGCTCCCCGGTGACCTCCAGCCCTGGCAGCTTGGTGAGGATCTCGGTGTAGAGGGCGCGGAGCTGGGCCTTGGCGATGTGGGCAGCCGGTCAAAGGTGCACTCCCAGGTGTCGAGGACGTCCACGTACCACCGGCCAGGCAGCAGGAGCACGTGGCGCTCCCGCGGTTGACCGAACCCGTGATAGCTGGCGAGGTACTGGTCCTGTGCCCCGACCCAGGGCACATCGAAGTCGGACGGCAACGGTGCGAGCCTGGACGCTCGAACAATGACCTGAGCAACCTCGAACTCTGGTCAGGCCGCCACCCGCGAGGGCATCGGGTGGAGGACATTGTGACGTACTGCCGGGAGATGCTGGCAACCTACGGCACTGGTGACGAGCGGGAACGGTATGCGAGCTTCCGCAGCACGGTGCTGGCTGATCAAGGCAACGACTGAGTGAGCGGCCTGGCGGTGGACAGGCCCGAGCCGCTGGTGCTCGGCACTTTCGCCGCGTAACCAGGCAGGTACGTGATCGGGAGAGGACACTAACCGTCCTCTCCCGACACCCTGCGCGGCATGCCCCACGAGGGCGGGGTCATTGCTCCCAGCTGGGCCCGTTGGCGGGGTTGTAGGGGTCCTGCCAGTCCCGTGCGACCGGGCGCCCACGGGTCCACGATCGGATTGACCTATAGCCCGGTCAGCTTGAGCCTGACCTGGTAGGAGTAGAAGGTCTCATCGGTCCCGTCGATGAAAGTCTCCTCGATGGCCACCCCGCCCCTGGCCAGCCCAAAGCACGTGAGGCCGTTCGCGATCGCCACGCCCAGGCTGACGCCCGTGCTGGCCGCCGGGGGCGTGACCTCGCGCAGGTCGAAGCCCACGCTGCCGACGGTTCCGACGATTGTGGTCGGGAACTCGAAGTCGGCGGGGTCTCCGTCGCCGCCGGTCACCATCGGGAAGTAGTTGTCGTTGAACCTGGGGAACAGGTTCCCGCCGACCAGGAAGCGGAGCTCATCCCGCCCGTCCCGTTCCGCGGCGTTCAACGAGTCGATGTCGAAAAGCTCCACGCGGCACGACGTGGCCATGGCGGCGGCCGGGCTCGCGGTCACAGCCAGCGGCGCTACCAGGCCCACGGCCAGGGCCAATCCGGCGATCAGCTTATGAGATTGCATGCTGCCCTTTTCTGAGTAGTGGGCGCGTGGGGACCTCCCCGATCTGCGGGGAGCACGGTTCCCTGTCCTCGCAGAGTCGCCCCGCCGCCTCGCATAAGCTGCGCACAATTACCGGTTGGCCCGGTGCTCTTCGGCATTGCGCGTCCATGGTCCACTATGCAGCTTGGTGCTGGGAGGCCCGCTTCTCGGCCAGGTCGCCCGCCAACTCGTGGCTTCAACATCTCGGGATCGGAGACACCCTTTGCTCCACGGCTCAGGATGTCTGCACGGCCACCAGTCCGCCGACCAGCCGGCCGCGCCCCGCGTAGCAGTCCCGGCCGGGGCTGGGAGTGTGCTTCCAACGGACCGAAGGCGTCCCGGCCGAACTGCGCGGACACGATGGACCCGGCGCTGCTCACGATCACTGACGCGCACGGTTGCCCCGAGACGAAGGAGGCCGAAGTGCCCGGTACCGGCGACGACAAGCCCTGCGAGGTCTGCGGCAACCCGCTTGAGGTCTGCGCAGAGCAGCGACGGCTGATCTTCGAACGCTGCTACGCAGCGTGCTCGACCCGGGACACGCACGCGCGCGGCACGTTAAGGCCTGCCAGTAGGAGTGGAACGGTGAACCAGGTTTAGTGTCACATTCGTTGACACCGTGCGGGATGATGATCGGCGGAGGCTCCATCGTGATCTTTGACAGGAGTCACTGACCAGCCAATATCTCTACGCGAGAGGGACGTGATGGCTCTGCCGGCGATGACTGCGGAACAGCGTGCGAAGGCGTTGGCTAAGGCGGCCCAGGCGCGTGCGGCGCGCCGTGCGCTGTTGGCGGAGGTGTTCGAGCGCAGCGGGCAGGATCTGGTCGGCAGGACACGGGTGGTTCAGGTCCTGCGAGCCGTTCCCGGCAACCCGATACGACCGTAGCCATCACGCTGCCGTAACTCCGCTCGCTGAACAAGGCCAGCGCCAGCACGAAGTAGACACCACCCTGGACGGTAACGCCCGGAACCGCCGCTCAGCACGGCCCGTCGTCTCCAGGACCTCATCGACCAGCCCCGGCGGGACCTGCCTGGCCAAAACCCGCCAGGAACGCCCCAGGAAGCACCATGGCTGAAGGCTGCCCGCCGTGCAGACGCGCGGCGGGCAGCCCGGGGGATATCTCGGTGCGGCTACCCGATGGTGGTGGCGGGATCGGCGTTCGGTGACGTCGTCCGACTCATGGCGACGCCATTGCGCAGGGACAGGCGCAGTGTCTCCGGGGTGAACAGCGCGGCCACCAGGCTGATCACCGCGCCCGCGCACAGGTACATGGCAGGGGCATAGCTGGACTGGGTCGCCGTGGTCAGCGCGGAGGCGACAAATGGGCCGGCCCCGCCGAAGACCATGACGCCGAGGTTGTAGCCGAGGGCGAGACCGCTGTAGCGGCGCGCGGTCGGGAACAGCTCGGAGAGCACGGCGGGCGAGGGAGCGAGCTGCAGTGCCTGACCAATCACCACAAGGACAAGCCCGATCACGATCATCACCAGGCTGCCCTGGTGCAGTAGCAGGAAGCCGATAGGCGCCGACACCAGCACCCACACCGCGCCGGAGATCAGGAGCGGCCGGCGGCCGACGCGGTCGCTCAGCCGGGCCAGCGGCACCACGAGCGCGGCCAGCACCGCCATCGCGACGAACCCGGCCAGGCGCGCCTGCAAGGGCTCGATGCCGAGCTCCTTGATCAGGAACGTGGGCCCGTAGACGAGCAGCACGTACGTGCACATCGTGGGCGAGCACACCTGCCCGGCGCATAGCAGGATGGAGCGGTAGTCGTGGCGCAGGGTGGCGCGCAGCGACTGCTTCTCCCGGGCCGCTTCGGTGAACTCCGGCGACTCCTCAAGACGCAGTCGCAGGAACAGCCCGACCACGCCGAGCGGGATGCTCACCAGGAACGGCACGCGCCATCCCCATGAGGTCAGGTCCGCTTCCGACATCAGCAGGCCGAGGATGAGCGACGACAGCGCGGCGACCAGCATGCCGAGCACGATGGTGAGGGTCTGCCAGCTGCCGTAGAACGCCCGCTTGCCCGGGGGTGCGTGCTCGACGACGTACGCCGCCGAGCCTGTCCATTCCCCTCCCGCGGACAGGCCCTGGGCGCAACGCAGCAGCAGCACGAGCAAGGGGGCGGCGACGCCGATCGTCTCGTACGACGGCACGAGCGCGATGAGCGCAGTGGCGGCGGAGATGATGATGATGATCAGGTACAGCGTCAGCCGGCGGCCGAACCGGTCTCCGAGGTGGCCGAACAGGACGCCGCCGAGCGGCCGGACGAAGAAGCTGATGCCGAACAGCGCGAACGTGAGCAGCAGTGCGGCGGCTGGATCCTCGTTCGGGAAGAAGATTTTGGCGATGATGGTGGCGAAGTAGCCGTAAAGGACGAAGTCGTACCATTCGATGAAGTTTCCGATCGCGGCTGCGAGCACTGCCCCCCGCGTGCTCTTGCCACGATCGACGGCGGCCTTGTCCATGACGAACCTCCTTGAGGACTTACCAGCTGGGAATGCCGAAGGTGGGAATCTCGTCGACCTGGTCGAGGTAGGTCCCGAAGCCCACCTCCAGGTCGAGCTCGCCGAAACGAGCCTCGATGACCTCCTCGCACGCGACGAGGTGCAGGGGGTCGGCGGTAGAAGGTGTCAGGGTGACCTCGCCCTGCCCGATCCAGCCGCCGCGCGCGCCCGAGGTGCGAAACGGCACCCGGACGATGGAGTTGACGTCGTAGCCGCGGCCTTCGGCGCTCGGGATCAGCTTCAGCGTGAAGTGGTTGCCGAACCACCAGGGGATGGGGTCGACCGGCTGCGGCGGGGTCTCGGTGGCGTGCGCGCGGACGGTGACCACTTCGATGTCCTGGGCGGTCACGACGCTCCCGGAGACGCCGGTCTCGTCCTGCTCCAGTCGCACCGACCTGGCCTGCTTCTTCGGCAGGCCGGCGAGCTCGCGGCCGAGCACGCCGTGGTTGAGCCCCTCGATGAAGAACGTGAGCGGGTAGGCCCCCTCCTCGTCCTCGCGCCGGCAGCGCACGCACACCCCAGCCTGCATGTACGATGGCCGCCGCTCCACACCGCCGTCCGGCAGGTGGAAGCTTGCGCTGACGAACTCGGCGACCCAGACGGCGGCGATCGGCTCCTCGGTAGGGCACAGCGGCGGTGGCAGCACTCGGGCGAGGACGTCCGGGCGGGTCCGGTACTCGACGGTCAGCCAGCGCAGCGACGCCGTCTCGCTGCCGAGGCCGTAGAGGGGCGCGAACGCGGGCATGGAGACCGCGGTCCTGTCCGTGGCGAGCACGTTCACTCCCTTCCTGCCGGTACGGCGGTGCCGTGCACCGATCTGGTCAGCGCGTCGGCGATCACGTCGGCGGACGGGATGACGGCCTGCGCCAGCGACGGCGCGGCCGGGATCCGTACCGGCGGCGCGCCCACGCGGATCGGCGCGGACCGCAACGGCACCCCTGCTTCGGCGACCGCGGCGACGACCTCGCCGCCGACCCCACCCGTGGTGTGCGCCTCGTGCACCACGACCAGCCGGCCGGTACGCGCGAGGCTGCCGAGCACGGCCTCCAGGTCGAGCGGTCGGATCCATCGGGCGTCGAGGACCTCGGTCTCGATCCCCTGTACCGACAGGCGCTCCGCCGCGGCCAGCACCTCCTGCTGGACGGCTCCCCACGTCAGCACGGTGACGTCCGAGCCCGGCCGGCGCACCGCGGCGCCTCCGACGGGCGGCACGTCCCCGCCCAGCCGCACGTCCTGCTTGCCGGCGTGGTAGAGCGTGCGGTTCTCGATGACGATCACCGGGTCGTCGCTCCAGATCGCCGACAGCAGGAGGTCGTAGGCGTCCTGGTGGGTGGCGGGCATGCACACGCGCAGTCCGGGGACGTGGGCGAAGAAGGCCTCCAGGCTCTGCGAGTGCTGCGCGCACGCGCCCGGGGCGCTGCCCTGCTGGGTGCGTACGGTGATCGGCGCGCCCAGCAGGCCGCGCGAGACGTAGCGGACGTTGGCCGCCTGGTTGACCACCTGGTCCAAGGCCACCAGCGAGAAGTCGGCCCACATGATCTCGGCGATCGGCCGGCGTCCGAACATCGCGGCGCCGATGGCTCCACCGAGAATGGCCGACTCGGAGATCGGCGTATCGAACACCCTGTCGCCGAACTGCTTGCGCAGCCCCTTGGTCACGCCGAAGACGCCGCCGGGTGCGGCCACGTCCTCGCCGAACAGCAGGGTCTCCGGCCGTTCCTCCAGCGCGCGGCGGAGCGCGGCGTTGACGGCCTCGGCGTAGGAGAGCCGTTTGGTCTGCTCAGGCATACAGGTGCTCCAGAACGGTGGTCGGGTCGGCCGGCGGGTCGGCGAGCGCGCGCTTCGATGCCTCGGCAATCTCGGCGTGCACGCGGTCCGCGTCGGCGTCCAGTTCGTCCTGGCCGACGCCCGCGGCGCGCAGGACGGCCAAGAGCCGGATGATCGGCTCGTCGGCCAGCGCCCGCTCCATCTCCCCGGCGGGGCGGTAGTGCTGGACGTCGCCGATGTAGTGCCCGACGAGTCGCTGCGTCATGGCCTCCAGCAGCACGGGTCCCTCGCCGGAACGGGCCCGCCCGGCCGCCTCGGAGACGGCCTCGCGGACAGCCGCGGGGTCGTTGCCGTCGATCCGCGCCCCCGGCATGCCGTACGCGGACGCGCGCTTGAACAGGCGGTCCACCCGCACCATGTCGGCGATCGGCGTCAGCTCCGAGTAGTGGTTGTTCTCCACCAGGAAGATCACCGGCAGGCGGCGTACGGCGGCGAAGTTCATCGCCTCGTGCACCGCGCCCTGGTTCATCGCGCCGTCACCGAACGCGGCGAGCGCGACCCTGCCCGACCCGTCGTAGGCGGCGGCCAGCGCCGCGCCGGCGGCGATTGGGGCGCCCGCGCCGACGATGGAGTTCTCGCCGTACATGCCGTACTCGGGCGCCGTCAGGTACGCCGACCCGCCCCGGCCGCCGTTGATCCCGCTCTGGCGGCCGAGCAGCTCGGCGAACAGCGGGTACGGCGGCACGCCGCAGGCCAGCGTCCACCCGTGCCCACGATAGGTGGGGAAGACCGCATCGCGGCTCAGGTCCAGCGCCGCGCAGGCGCCGGTGTAGATAGCCTCCTGCCCGTTGCACAGATGGACGGATCCGACGACGTCACCCTGCGCCCGCAGGCGGGCGACCTCTTCCTCGAAGAACCTGATCCGTCGCATCGACTCCAGATGGTCGAGCAGCATGACTGTTTCAGGCATGGGGGTACCCACTCTCCTCTCTCTCGGTACGAAATCCCTGGTCGCCGACTTGCTATCGGGACGTCATGACGCGTCCCGGTGGCCGGGCGATTTGCCCCGCTCGGCGGGAAGCACTGCCAGGTGCCCGGCGCGCAGGAAACCGGTCGCCATTGAGGCCGCCTCGCGGACCGCCATGGTCAGCGCGGCCTGCCGCTCGTGGAACCGGGCAGTCGGGACGGACACCGTGTACGCGCCCGTCGGCGAGCCCGTCTCGTCGAAGAAGGGCGCGGACACGCAGCACACGCCCTCGCTGAACTCCTCGCGGTCCACCGCGTAGCCCTTCCTGCGCACCCGGGCCAGCTCGACGGTGAGGTGGTCGTAGTCGACGATCGTGTGCGGGGTGACCGCCGTGAGCTCCACTCCCTTGAACATCGCCGCCACCTGCTCCTCGGGTAGGAAGGCGAGCACCGCCTTGCAGGAGGCGCGGGCGTGCATGTGGCCGGTGTAGCCCACGTCGAGATTGCCGACGCTGACCGCGTGCAGCCCGGAGATGTACTGCTGCAGCGTCAGCGTCCCGTGGTACCAGCCGGAGATGTAGGACGTCTCGTGCGTCCTGTTGTGCAGCCGGGTCAGGATCACCGCGAGCTCCGGTGACGGGCCCGACCTGCGCTGGAGGTGCCTGTTCAGCGACGCCGCGCGGTGGCCGACGTCGTACCGGCCGCCGGGCAGGCGCACCACGTAACCGCTGGCCAGCAGGGTGCGCAGCAGGTGGTAGCAGGTGCCGAGCTTGATGCCGAGCTGGCGGCTGAGCACCTTCGCGGTGGCAGTGCCGTCGGCGGCGGCCACGGCCTCCAGGACCTGCAGGCCGCGCTCCAGCGTGTGCAGCACGGTCTTCTCGCTCATGCCCGCCTCCCCGGCAGGTCTCGCCCTGTCAGATCTCGCCCTGTCAGATCTCGCAGGGCGAGGGCGAGCACTCCCGCGGCCTGCACCACCGCGTCCTCCTCGACGAACTCGTCCGGGCTGTGCGCCCTGACCACCTCGCCGGGCCCGAACACGGCCGTCGGCACCCCGGCCGCGCCAAAGAAGGCGGCGTCGGAGCCGGCGGTGAACCCGGTCAGCCGCTCGGCGCCCATGCGCGTGCGCTGCGCTTCGCGGAGCGTGACGATCAGCTCGTGCTCGATGGGCGTCTCCCACCCGGTCCTGGCCTCGCCGTCCCAGCGCACGGTCGGCGGGTGCGCGCGCAGCCAGTCGTCGGTGGCGGCCACCTGGTCGAGGACGCGCTGGAACTCGCCGCGCACCGCCTCCACCGACTCGCCCGGCGCGACCCCGATCCGGCCGGACATCGTGGCATGGTCGGGGACCGCCGCCCGCCAGTTCCCCGCGCTCGCGGTGCCGATGGCGAAGGGGATCGCGGTCGGCACGTCCGCGAACAGCGGATGCCGGTAGCCCTCACCCCGCTTGCAGCCGAGCTCGACCAGGGCCTCACGCACCCAGATCAGCCGTTCGAAGGCGTCCACCCCGCGCCACGGCGCCGAGGTGTGCGCGGAGCGCCCGGTGACCTCCACGGTGAAGAACTGCAGGCTCGTGCTGATCGGCACGATCGCGCCGCCGGTCGGTTCCAGGATCAGGGCTGCGACCGGATCCGGGACCTCCAAGGCCGCCGCCCGGGTGCCCACGCCGGTCGTCTCCTCGGCGACGACAAGCTCGACGGCCACGTCGATGTCCGGCTCGACGCCGAGGTCCTCCAACGCGGCCAGCGCGTACAGGCCGGCTGCGATGCCGCCCTTCATGTCCACCGAGCCCCGTCCGTACACCCGGCCGCCGGCACGGACCCCGGCGTACGGCGGATGCGTCCAGGCCCGCTCATCGCCCGCGGGCACGACGTCAAGGTGGCCGTTGAGCACCATGCAGGGCCGCCCGCCGCGGCCGCGGAACCAGGCGATGAGGTTCTCCCTCCACTCGGCCCGCGGTTCGCCGTCCGCCAGCCCGGTCGCTGCGATCGGCTGCCGGACAACCGGCCAGCCCCGGCGTGCGAACCACTCCGCGTACAGGCCGGTCACCCGGTCCTCCCAGCCGCTCTCGCTGGCCTGGCGGACGCTCGCGGACAGCAGCTCCAGCATGTCCTCGGCCAGCGCCTCCACCTGGGCCAACACCTCGGCGTCACTCGGTTGCGGCGGCATCCGGTCACCTCCCTTTGGCCGTTTACTGTGCGCTGTCGCCTCGCTGCACCGCATCAGAATGAACCCGTTTTTCGACTATCTGAAATTCAGTATGCGGACACGTGAAATGGCAGGTCACACTTGCCTAGCGTGCTCAGACCTCAACCGGTCTCCGAGGAGGAACTCACCGATGATCCGCCGCTGGAATCCCGACAGGCTGGCCCCGCCGATCGGCCAGTACAGCCACCTCGCCTCCGTGCCGGCCGGCCACGAGCTGGTGATGATCTCCGGCCAGGTCGGCGCGCTGCCGGACGGCACGCTCGCG
This sequence comes from Nonomuraea sp. 3N208, assembly GCF_052245935.1. Classification (NCBI taxonomy): domain Bacteria; kingdom Bacillati; phylum Actinomycetota; class Actinomycetes; order Streptosporangiales; family Streptosporangiaceae; genus Nonomuraea; species Nonomuraea sp. 3N208. The sequence continues at coordinate 21,041 of NZ_JBQQBR010000025.1, forward strand.
GGCCCCGACGCCGAGACGCAGACGCGACAGATCTTCGCCAACATCGAGCGGCTGCTCGACTCGCTCGGCGCGGGGCCACACCATTTGGTGAAACTGTTCACCCTGGTCGCGGGCGTCGAACACGTCGAAGGCTGCCGCGCGGCGCGGGCGGAGACGTTCGCGAAGTGGTACCCCGACGGCGACTGGCCCGCCCATTCGCTCGCCGTGGTCACGGCCCTGGCCGCCCCGGAGCTGACCGTCGAGATCGAGGGCGTGGCCGCCCTGCCGCGCCGATGAGCCCGGAGGACTTCCGCGGACTCTTCCCCGCACTGCGGTCAACGGTCTGGCTGGACACGCCGGGCGTGCCGCCCGGCGCACGACCGGTGACCGATGCCCTGCACGAGGCCGTGTCCGCGTGGTCCAGCGGCGAGCTCGACTGGCTGGCATGGGACGCGGCGGCGGACGAGGCCCGCACCCTGTTCGCCCCGCTGGTCGGAGCCGACCCCGCCACGATCTCGACGCTCGGCTCACTCGCCGAGGCCGCCGCCACGGTCGCCGGATCCCTGCCGCGCGGCCGAGTCGTAGTGGCGGCCGAGGAGTTCCGCAGCAACCTGTTCCCGTGGCTGGCACAGCACGACACGGTTGCCGTCCCGGCCCGCGACGGCGCGACCCGGGTGGAGGACCTGATCGCCGCGCTGGACCACGACACCGTGCTCCTCGCCGTCAGCGAGGTGACCAGCAGGGAAGGGCAGCGGCTCGACCTGGCCGCCCTGCGGGAGGCGACCGACCGGGTGGGCGCGCGACTGTTCGTCAACCTGACGCAGTCGCTGGGCGCGCTGCGCTTCGACCCGGCGGCCGTGCGTCCCGATTACCTGGCCGTGCACGGCTACAAGTGGATGCTGTGCCCGCGTGGCGCGGCCTGGCTCGTCACCAGGCCGGACCGGCTCGGCGAGCTGACAGCGCTCGCGCCGAACTGGAAGTCCACCAGCCCGCCGCACGGCTACTTCGGCGGGCCCATGCGGCTGGCCGACGACGCCGACCGGTGCAACACGTCCCCCGCCTGGTTCTCCTGGCTCGGCGCCTGCGCTGCGCTGCGCCTGCTCGGCTCGCTGGACGCCGGCCGCGTCGAGCGGCACTGCCTCGACCTCGCCGGGCAGCTCACCGAGCAGGCGGCAGGCATCGGCTACCGGCGCGTGGTGAGCGGCCCGCTCTCGCAGATCGTCGTGCTGCGCACCGACCACGCTGACCGCCTGTCCGCGCGGCTGCGCGAACAAGGCGTGCGAGCGACCGCGCTCGGCGACCGCGTGCGTTTCGGTTTCCACTACTTCAACAACGAGGACGACGTACGAACGACGCTGAGTATCCTCGCAGAGAGGTAGACCTTCCGGGGGCCGAGGACGGGTAAGCAACAGTTCTCGAGTTGAGGGCTTTGGATCCTCCTCACTCTGCACGCTCACTGCCTGCGAACTGCGTCTTCTCCCGTTTGCCGGATCGATCACCACCCACCGAAGTACCTTCACTCACCGTGAAGCTTCTGTCACGGGATTGATGGAACGGCAGCGCTAATGAAGCCGGGAGGTGTGGGTTGGCGCTGGGAGTCGTACGAGATCTACGCGATCACCGAGCCCCGGGCAGCGAAGAAGACCTTGTTGCGTTCGAAACGGACGTCCTGGCAGGGTTCGTGCTGGCTCGCGCGTCGGCCGGGCTGACCGACAGCACCATCCGCAACGACGCCAATCATCTGAAGCTGATCCGGGACTGGTTCGGCCGGCCGCTGTGGGAAATGCAGCCTGAAGACGTCTTCACTGGCTAATCTGCAGGTCAGTGCGTGCGGCGGGGCGGGGCGAGGATGCCGGTGATCTCGGCGACGGCCTCGCTGCCCGGGCGGGTGTAGCGCATGGCGGTGCGTGGGTTCTTGTGGCGGGTCTTGGCCATGATGAGTCCGAGCGGGACCTTCTGCTCGCCGAGGTGGGTGGCGGCCGAATGGCGGAGCTGGTGGGGATCGAGGCCGAGGTGTCTCTCCATGAGGACGCGGACTCGGTCGTAGCCGAGGCGGGGTCGGCCGGTGTGCGGGCAGATGTGCTCGGGTCCGGGGCGGCGTGCGGGGACGGGTTTGCGGTCGGCGAGGAAGAGGGGGCCACGGGTGCGGACCGGCCCGTCGGGGAGTCGGAGCAGGCGGGGTAGGAGCCGAGCGGTGCCGGCGTCCCAGTAGACCCATTCGGTGTCGCCGCCCTTGGAGGTCAGCGGGGCGCGCCGGTTCTCCAGGTCGAGGTCTTCGACGCCGAGGGAGAGGATCTCGGCGGCGCGGGCGGCGGTCTCGTACAGCATCCGGTAGAGGGTCTTGTCGCGCAGCGGAATGTCTCGGCGTGACAGCAGCCGCTCCAGCCTGGTCTTGCTGACGGCCTTGGTGTGGTCGACGTTCTCGCGGCGGCGTTCGGCGTCGGCCGGGACGGTCGGGGCGATCCACTTCTTCTTCGTGGTGCACCAGGTGAGCCAGGAGGAGACGGCGGCGCGGTTGCGGTTCCAGGTCGCGGGCGCGCATCCGCCCCACAGCGAGACGAGGGCGTCGCCGATCTCGGTGTCGGCGACGTCGGCCAGGAGGCGGTCGCGGCCGCCGACCGCGGCGATGGTGCGGTCGATGGCGGAGGCGTAGGCGCGGTGGGTGTTGGGGTTGGCGACCCGGTGGGTCGAGATGAACTCATCGGCCGCGTCGGCGAGGGTGATGCCGCCGCTGCGCAGCGCAGTGACCTTCCGGTCGGCGGCTGTGGTCATCGACTCACCGTCGCGGGAGTGATGTACCGGATAACGCGCCCGAGTCGCGCATCAGTCCCGAGGACGGATCCGCTACTCGGCCGTGATCGCTGACGGCATTATCACGTACATGCCAGGCGGTCCTAACACCAGAGGACAGGGCAACGAGGCGTTGGGGAACGCCATGGCGTCAGGTCAAGGAACCGCCGACGGCTTCATCAGCGTTATCAACTGGATCGATCGCAGATCCTGTACGTACTCGAGATGCATGTGCGCGCCCCCGAGGCCGAATCGATCCCAGGCCGGGCATTCCCCTTGGTACTCGATGTGGCGCCGCTCACGCGAAGCGCTCGGTGAGCCGAGGATGGCTCGCACCTGGGCCCGGGACATGTCGAACCGGATGCCTGATGGGATCACGCCCACGTAGCCGTCATAGCCCTGGTGCCCGTCGGCATACAGGTGCACGGCGTCGATCCGTCCGTTCTCTCCGACAACGAACGACAGGCCAGACTTGGGTGCATCGCCGTACACGGTATCGTCGACCGATTCAAGCTCCACCGCATCGTCCACCAGATCCGGGGACGACTCGACCGCCTCTGGTGGCGCGTCCAGGAACGTCAACGCATCCAGCATGGGTAGATCCCATCAGCTGCGTTCGCCGCCTGCAATCGCGATCGCTGCGTCGAGGTTAGATGCCCCGTCCGATCAACGACCCCGGGGACCCGCTCAACGTCGACGGCGCTCATTCCTTGCGTTGCTGGGGAACGATGTTGCGCAGGGCCGCCAGGCCGTGGGTCACCGCCGATCTCGCCGCGCTGATCGAGCGGCGACCGGAGAAGCGCGACCGCACCCGCCTCGCCGGAGACGCCGAACAAGCGCGGGAGGTTGGCCAGGCTGATGGCGGCCCGCGAGCTCGTGATCTTTTCCGGATCGTACCGGTCGTATCCAGCCGATGACCTACAGATTAGACAGAGGTGTCGCATCGTGGGCGCCCCCATCCACCCACGCCCTTCGCAACCCGGCCTGACCTGCGGCGTAGGGCTTATCGTTCAATTCCGGCCGGATAGTCCCAACACCCGGGTACGGCGGGCGGCGTGGCGGCTGAGGCCGAACATCGGTGGGCCATCGCTTCGGCCCGCGCCGCGGGCCTGCCGGTGCGGGCGGTCGCGGCCGAGGCCGGACTATCGCCCTCGCGAATCCAGCAGATCGGCACCGCCGCCCCGCCGCTGCCCGGACTGGAGGAGGTCCTGGCCGAACTGCGCCTGGCCGGATGGCCGGCCCCCGAAGACCCTGACGGCAGCGACGATGACGAACTGGACGGTCGCGAAGCCATCGCCGCGCGCCTGGTCGATGAGGTGGGCTGGATTCTGCAGTGCGCGGGATAGGTCGACCAGCTCGCCGGCCAAGATGCCCTCCCCCCGGTGGTGAACCTGCGCCCGGCCGACGATGACGACCGCTACCACGTGCGGGTGGACCTGGCCCGCATCGCCGCGGTGTTGCGCCGCATCGCCTACGACGTCGACGAGTTGGCCTGCTGTCCCGTCTCAGGAGACGTGGCGTGTGTTTCACGGTGTTGGCGTGTTTCGTTGATGCATCTCAAATGGTTGGCGCGTCTGCCTGTCCCAGCAAGGAGTGACAATCGCTTCAGTTGGCCGGTTCGCACAATGAAGGCGCACGGGGGCTGATCAACTGTGGCCCCGACTCAGTGTGGACTTCGGGCGAGGCTTGAGCCAGCCAGAAGGACAACCTCGCGCCATCACTGTGGTGGGGTCGCTGAGACCGATAACGGCTTGGCACCACCTACCCTCGCAGGCATCATGGTCGCCATGCCAGGGTTCATCGATCCGACCGGTAAGTTGCGGACGTCGTTTCTGGCCGCAGTGGCCGAGTTCCGTGCCGACCCTGACTACCCGGTTCCCTGGTTCGTCCACGATGTCGACCCGCAAGCTCTGGTCGACCCGGCGGCCTTCGAGGCGTACACCGCGCGCGTGGTCGATGAGCGGGACTCATCGGGCGTACGGCCCGGATTCGTGCCCATGACCACCCTATGGTGGATCGACCGCGAGCAGTTCCTGGGAAGATTGGCCATCCGTCACCGGCTTACCCCGGCACTGGAGAAGCTCGGCGGCCACATCGGCTATGACGTCCGCCCTGGCGCACGCCGCCAGGGTCACGCGAAGGCTATGCTCGCCGCGGCGCTGCCGATCGCCCGGTCCCTGGGCATCTCTCAGGCTTTGGTCATGTGCGACCAGACCAATATCGCCTCGCAACGGGTCATCGAAGCCAACGGCGGACGGCTGCTCGACATCACCGAGCAAAAGCGTCGCTACTGGGTCTCGACCACGAGGTTTTGATCCTTGCCATCGCCACGAAAGGCACGCGGCTCACCGCGCGGCATCCCATGATCGTGCGCCAGGTAGTTTGAGACGTTCCGCTCAGCCCGCCATGATCCGTGAGACAGCCGTCCGCTCGGCGTCTCAATCAACTCGGCGTCCCACAGGTCAATGCCTCGCTCGCTCGCCAAGTCAAATGAAACGGGACACCCGCGCCCGGGCCGTGGCCGACGTCGGCCAAGCCGCGGTCACCGGTGACCGGCGCGCCGAGCGGCGCCGCCGACTGGCCGAACCCGACCTGTCGTACGCCGCCTTCAACCGCGCCTACCGTGAGAGGGCCCGCAGTGGAAGGCTGCGGTAGGCCCTCGGGGAGGATCGGATCGGATTTTGGCGCTACGCCGAAGGGAGCTTGCATTGGTACCTAGGTACAGCTCCCACGGACGCGCTCATCGCCAGGGGCGTCACTCGCATCAACCTGGGCCAGCCCGTGGAGGCCGAATGGGTGTGCTATCCCACGGAAGCGGGCGAGCACCGCATTCGCCGGCGGCACCATGACATGAGGCCCGATCTTCGATGAGTTGCCGCGTGCGCCTCGATCTGTCGGCCCTCCTCGCCAGGATGGCCCCATGCGCTTGGTAACCGATGAGGAGCGCCGCGCCCGGTTGGGCGTGCGGCACGCTCTCGCACCCACGGCCAAAGCGGCCTCTCCCGAGGAGGCCGCCCGTGCGGTGGTGTGTCTACACGCCACCGACCCGCCGAGCGTCCACCTGTCCTGCTGGGCACGGGTCGACGCGCTCGACATCGACGACGTCGAACGGGCGCTCTACGACACACGCTCCCTCATTCGACAGCAGTCGATGCGCGAGACCCTGTTCGTGTTCCCCCGCGATCTTGTGCCGGCGGTGTGGGGAAGTGCCTCGGCCCGGGTGGCCGCGGCCCATCGCAAACGACTGGTCAGGGACCTCCAACGCTGGGGGCCGGCCGCTGAGGGGCAGGGAGCCGCATGGCTCGCGACTGCGGAGGAGGCGGTGCTGGCACGCCTGGCCGACGGCGTGCCGCGGCCGTCGAAGCGGGTACGCGAGGAAGTGCCCGAGGCCGCCGGTTTCATCGAGCAGGCTCCGGACAAGTCCTGGGGAGGACGGATCGCGATCGCTCCGCGAGTGCTCACCCAGCTGAGCCTGGACGGCGCGGTGGCGCGCGCGGCCAACGCTGGAGCCTGGCACACGAGTCGCCCGACATGGACGACGACACAGGCGTGGTGGGGGGACGAGGTGCCCGAGGCGCTTGCGGCGCGGCAGGGCTATGCCGAGTTGGTGTCCCGGTGGCTGTGGTCCTACGGCCCCGGCACCGTCGACGACCTCGCTTGGTGGCTCGGCGCCACGAAGTCCGCAGTCCGCACCGCGCTGGACGACATCGGCGCGCAGCGGGTGTCCCTGGACGACGGCTCGGTCGGGTGGCTGCGCGCGGACGATCTCGCCCCGGTCGTCGCCGCCGAGCCGTGGGTCGCGCTCCTGCCGTTGCTCGATCCGACCGTGATGGGCTGGAAGGCACGCGCCTTCTACCTCGGTGCGCACGCACCCCAGTTGTTCGACAGTGCGGGCAACGCCGGGACCACCGCCTGGGTCGACGGACGCGTCGTCGGTGCATGGGTGCAGGATCCCGGCGGTGTGGTCGAGCTGCGCCTGCTTGATGACGATGTCTCCCCGCAGGCCCGCGAGGCGTTGGCGGCCGAAGCGCGGCGGCTCAGCGCGTGGCTCGACGGCCAGCGGGTGTTCACCGTCTATCCCTCACCGGCCATGCAGCCCGGCGCCGGGCGTTGACGCAGAGGGGTCGCGGGTGGGCCGGGGGCCTGGGGCGGTGCGTGTTTCCTCCGTGTCCGCTGCTCCGGGTCGGCACCGCCCGGTTCTGCGCCCCTGAAGACCGTTGCGGGGGTCACGGGGGCTCTTGGGTGCCGGCGGTGAGGCGTTGTCCCCAGGCGCGCATGTAGGCGATGGCTTCCGGTGGGCCGTGGACCACAACGGGGGCGTCGAGCGCTCCGATGCAGAAAGTGGCCCAGTCCAGGGAGTCGGCGGCGATCTCCACCCAGCACGAGGTGTCGTCGATGGGTTCCACCGTCCCGTAGTGCGCGATCTCCTCCCGCACCCGTTCGGCGGGGGCCCCGACCGTGGCGCGGACGGGATACCTGGCGGGCATCGCCCTGATCCGGGCGCGCACGTACTCGACGGGATCGTCGGCGGGGAGGGGGCGGGGGGCGAACGTCGTGCCGGTGCGGCTCGCATCACCGATGCGGTCGACGCGGAAGGTGCGCCAGTCGGCCCGCTCGAGGTCCCAGGCGATGAGGTACAGGCGGTTCTCGACGCGGACGATGTGGTGCGGGTGGACTGTCCTGGCCGCGGTCTGACCGGTGCGGGTGCGGTAAGCGAACTCCACCGTCTCGGTGTCGCGGCAGGCCAGGGCGAGGGTCGTCAACGAGGCGACATCGGTGATGCCCACGCGTGCCTCGGGGTTTCGCGCCGGGACGGCGACGGCGCGGAGGCTGTCGATGCGGCGTCGGATCCGCACGGGAAGCACCTGGACGATCTTGGCCATGGCGCTCAGCGCGGCGTCGGCTGACGTCGGGTAGGGGCCGGAGGTGATCTCTTGGAGCCCCATGACGATGGCGGCGGCCTCGTCCTCGCTGAGTACCAGGGGCGGGAGCGAGGCGCCGGGGCTGAGTTGGTAGCCGCCGCCGGTGCCCCGTGTGGCGGTGATCGGATACCCGAGCTCCTGGAGGCTGTCGATGTCGCGGCGGAGCGTGCGCTGGCTGACGCCGAGGCGGCGCGCGAGCTCGTGGCTGGGCCAATGGCGTCGGTTCTGCAGCAGTCCGAGGAGTTCGAGGACGCGGATGCCGGTCGACATGAGCCCACTCTAGGTCCACTTGTGGACATATAGCGGCCACAAGCCCAGTGATGATGGGAACCGCCACCGAAGCGGGAATGGAGCGTACGCCGACACATGATCAGCACTGCCAATCTGTCCCGGAGTTTTCGGGCTCCCGACGGCGATGAGGTCCGCGCCGTCCGGGGCATCGACCTCTCCGTGGCGCACGGGGAAACGGTCGCCGTTCTCGGCCCCAACGGCGCGGGCAAGAGCACGCTCATGCGGATGCTCTCGACGCTGCTCCCACCCACGGGCGGCACCGCGCGCGTCGCCGGCTTCGACGTGCGGACCCAGGCTCCGCTGGTGCGCGAGCGCATCGGCTACGTCGGCCAGGGCAACGGCGCCGGGCACACCCAACGGGCCCTGGACGAGGTCGTCACCCAGGGCCGCATCTACGGCCTCGACCGGGCCGCGGCCCGCGCCCGAGCCGCCGAACTGCTCTCGGTGCTCGGTCTGGAACAGTTGGCGCGCCGCAAGACGCAGGCGATGAGGGGCGGCCAGCGACGGCGCCTCGACCTGGCGATCGGGCTGGTGCACCTGCCAGCGTTGATGTTCCTGGACGAGCCGACGAGGGGCCTCGACCCGCAGAACCGCAACAACCTCTGGGACCACATCATCGGGATGCGGCGCCGCAGCGACATGACCGTCGTCTTCAGCACCCACTACCTGGAGGAGGCCGATCAGGAGGCGGATCGGATCGTCATCATCGATCACGGGCGTATCATCGCCGACGGCACGCCGACCCAGCTCAAACAGCGTCATGTCGGGGACCGGCTGACCCTGGAAACAACCGACCACGCTTCCGCCGAGCGCCTGCGTGGGCTCATTGCGGCGATGGACGGTGTCGGGACGGTGACCCGGCAGGGTGGTGCGGTCACCGGGCAGGTCGCCGACGGCCGCGCGGCACTGCCGAGCGCGATCGCCGCCGCCCGGGACCAGGGGATCACCGTGGTCGCAGCCGACAGCCGGCGCCCCACGCTCGATGACGTGTTCCTCGAACTCACCGGCCGGAGCCTGCGCGACGCCGGCGGGCGACCCGCCACCGGCACCGAGGACAGCGACCAGACACCGGAGAAGGCCGCATGAGCACCATCACCCCACCCCGCAGACGCAACGTCGCAGGCGACATCCTCATCCTGATGACCCGCGAGCTGCGCCCCGTGGCCGGTGACCCGTTCTCCCTGGTCGTCGGACTGATCCAGCCGCTGTTCTTCCTGCTCCTCTTCGGGCCCCTGGTCGTGCACGACACGACGACCGGGACCGCACACCAATCCCCGTGGGCGCGGTTCGTCCCGGGGATCCTCGTGATGACCTCGCTCTTCGGAACGGCGGGGACCGGATCGAACCTCCAGTACGACCTCCAGGGCGGCTCACATGAACGCCTCCTGGTCACGCCGTTGGCGCGCTCGTCGCTGTTCATCGGACGCGCGCTCAAGGAATTCGTGCCACTCGTCGTCCAAGCCGTCATGATCGTCCTGGTCATGGTCCCGTTCGGTTTCCGCCCTGATGCCGGCGGCGGCGTCCTGGGCCTGGTGCTCCTGGGCGTCCTCGGCGTCGGGATCGGGTCACTCAGCTACGCACTGGCCATCGCCGTGCGCGAGCAGGACTGGATGTTCTGGACCGTGCACCAGACGGTCCTCTTCCCGCTGATGATCCTCTCCGGGATGCTGCTCCCTCTCGATGAGGGACCGCAGTGGATCCGCGTCCTCGCGCAGTTCAACCCCCTCACCCACGTCGTCGAGGCCGAACGCGACCTCTTCGCCGGACAGATCGCGACCCCCGACGTCGGCTACGGATTCCTCGCCGCCGGCACGACCGCCGTCCTCGGCTTCGTCCTCGGGCTTCGCACCCTGCGCGCCAGCACCGACTGACAACACCCGCACGAAAGGACCCACGAACATGCGCATCCTCGTCACCGGAGCGACCGGCCAGGTCGGGCGGCACCTCGTCACGCAACTCCACGAAGCCGGACACCACGTCCGCGCACTCTCCCGCACCCCCGCCAAAGCCGACCTCCCGACCGGTGTCGAGGTGGTGGCGGGCGACCTCACCAATGCCGCCACGCTCGGAGCAGCCTTCGAAGGGGTCGACGCGATCCACCTGATCACCTTCGGCGGCGACGACGACCTGACCAACGGCCCCGAGATCATCGACCTCGCCGCACGCCACGGCATCACTCGGGCCACGGTCCTCAGCGGCTGGTCGCCCACCAGCATCGAAAGCGCCCTGGAGTCCAGTGCGATCCGCTGGACCCTGCTGCAGCCGGCAGAGTTCATGTGCAACGCCCTCGAATGGGCCGATGAGATCCGCTCCCAGGGCACTGTGTCCATGCTCGCCACCTTCCCCAGCGCGATGGTGCATGAGGCCGACATCGCCGCCGTGGCCGCCACCGCGCTCACCCACGGGGGCCACGAGGGTCGGAGCTACCCGATCACCGGGCCCGAAGCCCTTACCCCGGCCGAACGCACCCGGATCATCGCCGAGGCCACCGGGCAGGACATCGCCTTCGTGCACCTGAGCGAGGACGCGGAGCGCGCCCGGCTGCGCGGCTACGGATACGACGAGGACTACGTGGAGTTCGGGATCCAACTGGCCACGAACCCGCCCGAGGTCAGCGGTGTGGTCCTGCCCACCGTCGAGGACGTCACCGGCACGCCCGCGCGAAGCTTCGCCCAGTGGGCGCGGGAACACGCTGAACGGTTCCGCACCGCGCCCTCGTTCCCGACATCGCCCGCAAGCTGATCATCCCCACCGGCAAGAACAAAGGCCACCACCCCTCCGTGGCAGGCGTCTACCGCATCCTCACCGACAGTGACATCTCTACGGGCAGAACCCGCCAGAACCCACCACTCTAGACGGTTACGGAGAGTTACTTTTCTCCGGTGACATCAACCCGAGCGGTGGGCCGCAAGCGCCGTAGCGGTCGCCGCCCAGCGCACAGGCCCGCTGCCCGCCACCACTGGTCAGGATCTGCGCGGTCGATCTGGTCCACGAGCTTGTCCGCACTGGGCGCGCTTGAGGAAGTGGAGCGCGGTCGCCGCGCAACTGTTGTGCTGTCGGATCGCTGACGACCGGCGTCCAGGAAAATTCTGCAAAGAAATCCGGGTGGCGGTGTCGGATCGGGGCGGTGGTGTTCGTAGCAGGGGTGAGGCCGCCCGCAAGGGGGCGGCGCCAAGGTAGAGGAACCGTGATCATGAAGCTGACGACCATGACTCAGGTCACCATCGATGGAGTGATGCAGGGAAACGGCGCCGCGTCGGATGACCGCAGGAACGGATTCGAGCGCGGCGGATGGGCCCGGGGGAAGGGGGACGACGAGACCAGGACGTACATCACGCAGACCTACCAGCGCGCAGAGGCGTTCCTGTTCGGCCGGCGCACCTACGAGCTGTTCGCCGGCTCCTGGGGATCAATCGACCAGATGCGCGCACATCCCATCGGCGTGGCCTTGAACGAGGCCCCCAAGTACGTTGCCTCGACCACGCTCACCGCGCCGCGTTGGGAGGACACGACCGTTCTCCGCGGTGACCTCGCGGCGGCCATCAGTGAGCTGAAGGCCAAGCCCGGGGGTGAGCTGCAGGTGCACGGCAGTGGCATCCTGACCCAGTGGCTGCTGGAGAATGACCTGGTCGACGAGATGATTCTGATCGTGATCCCGGTGATCCTCGGCCAGGGCGCGAGACTGTTCCCGGAGACCGGTCCGGATCTTGCGCTCGACCTGGTCGAGTCGCGGGTCGACTCGAAGGGTGTGACGATCCAGGTCTACCGGCCGGCCGGGCGCCCGCGGTATGCAACGGCCTGAAGTCCCTTCCACCGAACCACGCTGTCTTGACACCACAGGAGATGATCTTCAGATGCGGTTCCTGGTTTCCGTGATCGATGACAAGAGCAATCCCGGCAGCACGGACAGGCGGCCTGCCATCAGCGCGTTCAACGAACGACTCATCGCCGAGGGCTACTGGGTTTTCGCGGGCGGACTCGCGGACACCGACGCGGCCACGGTCATCGACAACCGGGGCGAGCAGGCGGTGTTCAGCGACGGGCCTTTCGTGGAGTCGAAGGAGTACCTCGCCGGCGTCTGGGTGTGGGAGGCCCCCGATCTGGATGTGGCGCTCAAGCTCGCCGCCGAGGCGTCGAAGGTCTGCGATCGGAAGGTCGAGGTGCGGCCGTTCCAGTGAACAGGGTCGACGTCCGCGAGGCGGTCACTCGGGTCCACCACGAAGAGTGGGCGCGGGTGGTGGCCGCCCTGACCAGGCGCTTCGGTGACCTCGACATCGCCGAGGAGGCGGCGGCCGAGGCGTTCGCGACCGCCGTGGAGCGGTGGCCGGCCGACGGCGTGCCGCCCAACCCCGGCGCCTGGCTGACCATCACCGCCAACCGCAAGGCCATCGACCGGATCCGGCGTGAGAACAAGCGCGACGACAAGCACAGGGAGGCGCAGATGACGTACGACGACCCGCCCGAGCCTGTTGGCGCCATCGATGACGACCGGCTCCGGCTGATCTTCACCTGCTGTCACCCGGCGCTGGCGATGGAAGCCCGCGTGGCGCTGACGCTGCGCATGGTCGGCGGTCTGACCGTGCCCGAGATCGCCCGTGCCTTCCTGGTGCAGGGGACCACCATGGAGCAGCGCATCACCCGCGCGAAGGCCAAGATCAAGGCGGCTCGCATCCCCTATCGGATGCCGTCCGCCGACGATCTGCCGGCTCGTGTCTCCGGCGTCCTGGCCGTCCTGTTCCTCGTCTTCAACGAGGGCTACCTGGCCAGCGGCCCCGACACCGATCCCGTACGACACGACCTGACCACCGAGGCGATCCGGCTCACCCGCCTGATCCGCGCGCTCCTGCCGCAGGACGGAGAAGTGGCCGGGCTGCTGGCGCTGATGCTGCTCACCGAGGCCCGCCGCACCGCCCGGATCTCGGCGAACGGCGAACTGGTCGCGCTCGACGAGCAGGACCGTGGGGCGTGGGACGCGGGGCTGATCGCTGAGGGTCATCGGCTGGTGCGCGAGCGCCTGGCCGCTGCCGCTGCCGGGGTGGCTCCGGGTCGCTACCAGATCCTCGCCGCGATCAACGCGGTGCACACCTCCGCCCGCGACATCCGCGACACCGACTGGTCGCAGGTCCTCGCCCTCTATGATCAACTCGTCCGCCTCGACCCCTCGCCGATCATCGCCCTCAACCGGGCCATCGCCGTGGCCGAGCTCGACGGCCCGGAGGTGGCACTGGCCATCGTTGACCGCCTCGCCGAGACGTTGGCCGGCTATCACGCCTACCACGCCACCCGCGCCGACCTGCTGCGCCGGCTGGGCCAGAGTCAGCAGTCACGCGCGGCCTACGACAAAGCCATCGAGCTGGCGGGCAACACCGCCGAGACCGCCTACCTGTCGCGCCGCCGCGACCAGTTGGGGTAGCCGGGATCCCAACCGAACCGGCGCGCGAAGCGGCGGCCGGGCCCCGGGGGACCCTGCGGGCGCATTCCGCGACCTGCCGGGCCAGCGAGGATCTCGCTTCGTCCGAACTTCGAATGCCAGGTCGGGAGTACGCATTTCGCGACGCCGAGCGCACAGACGATCGTCATGCGGCATTGGCTACGCCAGCGAGGCATTGTACGTCGCAGTGAGAGACCCGCCCGCGTCGCCGGTGTTGGCTACGCCCCACCGGTTCGATGAGCAGCGCGTGGACTTCCCTATCTGCGATGGGGCAGTGCTCCACGCCGTTCGGGACTATGACCATCTGCCCTGCCTTGAGGACGACGCCTCCGTCTCGCAACTGAATCGTCAGCTCGTCAGTGAGCGTGATCAGGATGCGGGCGGTGGCGCGCTTCCGTTGTAGAACGGGTTCTCGGGCAGACGCTCGGGCGTGACGAGCAGCCGGATCACGCCGGCCTTCATCTGCCACGCGTTCCAGACGATCCAGCCGGGACCGACCCGGTCTGCAGGTAGCGGCTCGAAGGACAGACCGCCCGTCTTCTTATCCGTCCGAATGAGGCTGAACACCGCGGTCAAGTTACGCTTGCGTGCCTCAGCCAGAATGTCGTCCACGGAGCGGCCGTTTCGCAGCTGAACCCCGTCGAACATCTCGCCTGGCACCATGGCCGAGTCGCAATTCGCGTATTCCTCTCCCGGCTTTGCGCGTCGCGGCCGACAGTTCGCTGATGTCGGCGAGGAATGCGCGGATGAGGTCGGCGGTGAGGTCTGCCACGCTCTCAGCGTGTGGAAATCAAGTACTAGGTCCAGCGGCTTGCCGATGTCCGGCACGCAGGCGGGGGAGGCTCTGCGTCAGGCCCGACCGAGGACGCAGAACTCGTTGCCCTCCGGGTCGGCGAGGACGGCCCACGGGACGTCGCCCTGGCCCACATCGGCGAGCGTTGCGCCGAGGGCCTGCAGCCGGGCCACCTCCGCCGCTTGATCGTCAACGGGGTGCGGCAGCAGGTCGAGATGGACGCGGTTCCACACGGTCTGCACGTCGGGCGTTGTGCGGAGGAACTCAAGGTACGGCCCGACACCCTTGGCGGAGCGCAGCATCGCATGATCGTCGGTCACCTCATGCAGGGTCCAGTCCACCGCCTCGCCCCAGAACCGGGCCATGGCCCGCGGGTCCGCGCAGTCGACCACCACCGCGGCGATCGGCCCGGTATCCCGGTAGATCTCCCGAGGCTCCAGCACTCGGAACACGTTGCCCTCCGGGTCGGCCAGAACCGTCCACGGCACGTCACCCTGGCCCGCATCGGCGGGCGTCGCACCGAGCTCCTTCAGGCGCGCGACCAACTCCGCGTGATGGGCCGCAGAGGTGGTGGCGAGATCGATGTGCACGCGGTACTTCACCGTTTCGGGGTCCGGGACGGTGACGACATCGATGTAGAAGCCGGCAGGGTCCGGCCAGACGAAGCCCTCGGGCTCGAGGTTGGTCACGCCGGGTCCCTCGCTGGAAACACCCCAACCGAGCGCCTCCGCCCAAAACCGGCCGAGCGCCGAGTCATCCCGAGCTTTGAAATTCACCTGAACAAGTCGCAGCGCCATGCCGCCTACCCTATGCCCAACAGATAAACCAGGATGATCCACGCACCTTCGGCTCAACTGGCGGTAACGGGCGGGTCGGGGACTTCGCCGAGCTGCCGAAGGCCTTGGGCGGGTGCGGAGGCGGTGATGGCATAGCGGCCCAGGAAGTTGATTCGGGCGTGGCCGAGGGGGCTGAGCCGGGCGACGTCCTCGTCCTTGACCGGGACGCCCTGGGCGCGTAGTTGGTCGACGGCGGCCGACAGGTAGCAAATGTTCCACAGCGCGACGGCGTTGGCGACCAGGCCGAGTGCGGCGAGCTGGTGTTCCTGGCCTTCGCGCGCCAACGGCTGTCCGCAGTATCGACCCCCGCCTCCGCCCCAGCACCGCTAGCCATGTCGCTCGCCGACCCCGTGTCCCCAGATGCAGGCCAGGCTCGTCTGCTCGGCTATCCCTCTAGCGGGCGTGATCCAGGACGCTGGCCAGAGCAGCGGCGGCAATCACCGCTGCCGCGACCCCTTCATCCCCCTCGATCACAATGCCCGCGACATCCCGGGCGAAGATCGCCCACGCTCCGTAGCGGACATGTCTGAGGAATTCACGCGTCACAACGGGCGCAGGTGCTCGATCGTGACGTGGTGCTGCTCGGTCAGCCGCTGGGCGATCAACGAGCGGTGGCAGGCCTCGGGGTCGCGCTCGACACAGAGCAGCGCTGCGGTCCCACTGCTCGGCAGGTCCGACACGATCGGCGTGAGGTCGGCGAGGTCGAGGATCTCGGTGGTGTAGCGGCGGGTGTACTCGGCAGCGAGTTCGCGGCGCGAGCGCTTGCCAACCCCTTGGCGGTCATCCTCGGCGTACTGGAGCTGGCGTAACTCGGTGGTTGGGGCGAGCTCGGGGTGGTGCTCGTAGGCGATCCGCGCATGGGCGAGGGCCGCCTGCAGCCGGCGTGAGTTCGCCCAGGCGTACTCGGGTCCGCGGACACCGCGGCGCTGGCGTACGTCGAGCAGCAGACGAACGTCCGCGTGTCGCAGTCGTTGCAGGAAGGACTCGCCGCCGAAGCCATAGACGCCGATTGTCACTACCCTGAGCACCGGAAATCACCCACCTGCCTACTACTCGTGCCGCCTCCGGCAGTCCTGCCGGAGGCGGCGAGGTCGCATCACGCGACGGCGGTACCCTCAAGCTCGACCATCAGGTCGGGGATCGCCAGCCGTGTCACCCCGAGCATCGTGGTGGACGGTGCCACCCCGGCGGCGCCCAACCGCGACGCCAGCACGCCGTAGTGCTCGAAGAGCCGATCGACGTCGGTGGTGTAGACGTTGAGCCGGACGAGGTTCGCGAGGGACATGCCGGCCTCGCCGAGCACGGCCTCCAGGTTGTCGAGGCTCAGCGCCAACTGCGCCGCCATGTCATCGGTATGCTGGGGCTTGCCGTCGCCGCTCATCGCGGTCTGCCCGGCGCAGTACAGAGTCCGGGTGTGCCCGGAGACGATCTCACCCTGGTTGTACCCCATCTCCACCGACCACGCCCACGGGTTGACCGCCGTTCGCTCCATTGCCACATCAGCTCCATTCGATTCGTCGACATTACGTACGTCGATCGGCTCGGTAGCCGCTATCTTCTTGGTCGCGTTGATGAGCCTCCCAACAAATCACGACATCCTGTGTCGTGTATTTCAGTAGAGTTCTCGTATGCGCGCCGACCGGTTGGTCTCGCTGGTGCTGCTGCTGCGGCAGCACGGTCGGCTGTCCGCGACCGCGCTGGCCCGCGAGCTGGAGGTATCCACCCGCACCGTGCTGCGCGACATCGAGGCGCTGTCCGCAGCCGGCGTCCCGGTCTACGCCGAACGCGGCCGGCACGGAGGTTTCGCGTTGTTGCCCGGTTTCCGGACCGAGCTCACCGGACTGAACCCCGACGAGGCCCTTGCCCTGCTGGTCGCCGGATCGCGGCGCGGCGCGCAGGCATTCGGCCTCGGCTCGGCGCTCGCTTCGGCGATGCTGAAGGTGGTTGACGCGCTACCCGAAAGCTATCGGGACACCGCGGCCGGCGCGGCCGAGCGATTGCTCATCGACCCGGAGACCGACCTCCTCTCGCGTCGGCTGGTCGCTGAGGAGGTGCCTGACGCCATAGCGGCCGAGGTCCTGCGCGCGGTGTTCGCCGGACACAAGCTGCAGATCCACTACGCGGCTGTGGACCAGACCCCGAAGTGGCGCACGGTGGACCCGATCGGTCTGGTCACCATACGCGACCGGGGCTACTTGCTGGCCACGAGGTCTGGCGCGGACCGCACCTACCGGCTGTCCCGGGTCTTGGCCGCCAAGGAACTCGCCGAACCCGCACAGCGACCAGACCGGGTCGATCTGGACCGGGCCTGGCAGGAACGCAGCACGCAGTTTCGGACCGGCGGCGACCAAGTCACCGTGCTGGTACGGATGGACCCGGCGCGGCGGGAGGACCTGGTGGGCACCGCGCTGGCCGTCCGCGCCGAAGAAGCCGACTCAGACGGCTGGCTGCGACTGGAGGTGACCTTCCAAGATCCGAGACACGCCGAATGGGCGCTGTGGCAGCTCAGCACGAACGCGGAAGCCCTGGCCCCGCAGTGGTTGCGCAATTCCCTGCGCAACCGCGCCGCCGCGATCGCCACCCGCTACGGAGTGTCATCCTGAGAGTTGTCGCCTTCTGCGGGCCGCCGCCGACTCGATTCGGACCGCTCCATACTGGTAGGTGCCAAGCGCGCCGAACGACGCGTGCGCAACGCGCGGCGCTGCCTTGTAGCAGACGGTCATAGTCCATTCGTCCGTCGGCAGCCTTGATCGAGTGGAGCACGTCGAACTTGCCGGCGAGATCGCGTCGGTAACTCTACCCGCCGCGGACGGCGCGGCGGCGCTTCGCGAGGCGCTCGTGCAGGGTGCGTTCCCCGCCGCCGCTGCCCTCGAGGAATTGCGCCGCTCCGGCGCCGCCGGCCTGTCCCTGCGCGCCGTCGCCCGCGACGTCGGGATCGCCGTTTCCGCCCTCTACCGCTACTTCCCGAGCCGCGACGAGCTGCTGACCGACCTCATCGTCGCTGCGTTCGACGAGCACGCCGACGCCGTCGAAGCCGGCGGCGCGCATGATGACGTGGGGGAGGCGCTGCATGGGGTCTGGCACGCGTACCGGGCCTGGGCGGTGGCCCACCCAGCCGAGTTCGGGCTCGCCTACGGCACACCGGTCCCCGGCTACGTCGCGCCGCCGGAAGACACTGTGCGTGCTGGCAGCCGCATCGGCCGGTTCGCCCTCGGGCTGCTCGCCCGCGCCTACGCCGAAGGCCGCCTCGACCCCGACACGCTGTACCGGCGCGCCGCCCGCCTGTCACCGGGCACCGCCGAACAGCTCGAGACCTGGTCCAGACGGCACGGACAGCAGGTGCCGACGGAGGTCCACGCCAGCGCGGTCTGTGCCGGGGTGGCTCCGATCTCGGCGCCGATGGCCTGCACTTCGTCGACGATGCGCAGGTTGCGCTGGAAGTTCTCGCCGGTGAAGCGCGGGTTGGTCTTGCGCCAGTCGTCATCGGTGAAGTCCTCGACGGTGCGGATCTGCCCGGTCAGCAGGCCGTGGCCGAGCGGGGAGTAGGGCACGAACCCGATGCCGAGCTCGCGCAGCAGCGGGAGGATCTCGGCCTCGACGTCGCGGGTCCAGAGAGAGTATTCCGTCTGGAGCGCGGCCACCGGATGAGCGGTGTGTGCCCGGCGGATCGTCTCGGGGCCGGCCTCCGAGAGTCCGATGTGGCGCACCTTGCCTTCGGCGACCAGCTCGGCCAGCGCGCCGATGGTCTCCTCAATGGGCGTGTTCGGGTCGACGCGATGCTGGTAGCAGAGGTCGATGTGGTCGGTGCCGAGCCGCTTGAGCGAGCCTTCGACCGCGGCCTTCACGTTGTCGGCGCTGCTGTCGATCACGCCGGGGCCGCCGCCGGAGTGGGAGACCAGGCCGAACTTCGTCGCCACGACAACGTCGTCGCGTCGGCCCTTGATGGCTTTGCCGACGATTTCCTCGCTGTGGAAGGGGCCGTAGATCTCGGCGGTGTCGATGTGGGTGACCCCGAGGTCCAGCGCCCGGTGGATGGTGCGGATCGACTCGGCGTCATCGAGCCCCCCGCCCGTGGTGTAGGTCCCGGCCATGGTCATGGCTCCCAGGCCGATGCGGGAGACATCAAGCCCACCCAGTGATACGTGCTTCATCAGGTACTCCTTCGTGGCGTCAGGCCCGGTCGGTGGTCATGGCCTGTGGTCATGGCCTGTGAGGTCCATGACCAGTGCGGTGCCCACCAGCTAAAGGGCCATGCTTCGGTGGCCCACGCTGCCGGCGCCGGTGCCGTTCCCCAGATAGCGGGTCAGCTGCTGTAGGCGTACCCGGCGGCGGCCTCGGCCTCGGCCGGGGTGCGGGGCGTGTTGCTCAGGCGTGGCGTCGTCGTAGACCAGGCTGCCGACGACATCGACGCCTTAGCCGTTGGTGATGCGCATGGCTTCGTTCAGGTAGCCGGGCGTGTACTGGCCGTCCGTGGGGGATTTCGAACTGGCCGCTGTCAGCTGGGGTCAGTGCTCCTCGGCCGCCGGCTCCAGAACGAAGACCGGGATCTGGCGGTCGGTGTTCTTCTGGTATTCGGCATAGTCCGGGAACGCCTCGACGGCTCGAGCCCACCACACGGCCTTCTCGTCCCCGGTCACCTCGCGTGCCAGCATGTCCTGTCGCACCGGGCCGTCCTGGAGCTCCACCCGGGGGTCGGCCACCACGTTGTGGCACCAGACCGGGTGTGTGGGGGCTCCTCCCATGGAGGCGACCACGGCGTAGGAGCCGTCGTGCTCCACCCGCATGACGGGAGTCTTGCGGATCTTGCCGCTTTTGGTGCCCAGGGTGGTCAGGATGACGACGGGCAGGTCCCGTAGCTTCTCGTCTTCTTCACGTGCAACCAGGATGCTCAGCGTCGTTCCTTGCGTACCACCGGAGCTTCGTACAGCTCCACCTGGTCACGTACAAACTGCGCCGTGCTCGGCTCGTACTCGCCTTTGAGTGGCATGTTGCCTGCCTCCATGCTGTCGAAGATGCACCTGGCTTCCGCCTCGGCCGGGGTGCTGGGCGTGTTGCTCAGGCCTGGGTGTCGTTGTAGGCCAGGCTGCCGCCCAGCTCGCGGGAGGCCTCGGCCTGGGCGAGGAGTTCCTTCGCCTTGGTCTGGGCGGCCTCGATGGCGTCCGCGCCGGCGACGAAGCGCTGCAGTGGCTTGTCCTGGTCGGCGATGGTGAGCAGGGCGCGGGCGAGCTTGGCGGGATCGCCGGGCTGCCGGCCGTTCATGCTCTTCATGCCCTCGATCCTCAGGGCGGTCCGCGGGGCGTAGTCGTCGATGGACAGCTCGGGCCAGGTGGTGGAGCCGTCCACGAGGAGTTCAGTACGGAAGTAGCCGGGTTCCACGACCGTGGTGTGGATGTTGTACGGCTCGACGTCGTAGTGCAGGGACTCCATCCAGCCCTCTTCTGCGAACTTGGAGACGGCGTAGGCGGAGGTGAATTCCATGCCGACCAGTCCGACGGTCGAGGTGATGGTGATGATGTGGCCGGCGCGCTGCCGGCGCATGAGCGGCAGGATGGCGCGGGTGACGTTCATCGGGCCGAAGAGGTTGGTCTCGAACTGCTGGCGCATCTGCGCGGGCGAGATCTCCTCGAAGTAGCCGGTGAAGAGGTTCCCGGCGTTGTTGATGAGGACGTCGATGCGGCCGAAGCGGTCGACTGCGGCCTGCGCGGCGGCCTGGGCGTCCTCGGGGCTGGTGATGTCGAGCTTGGTGGCCAGCAGGTTGTCCTGGGGTCCGCCGAGGGTCTTCTCGACCTCTTCGGGGCGGCGGCCGGTGGCGACGACCTGGTGGCCGGTGGCGAGGGCCTCGCGGGCGATGTCCGTGCCGAGACCGCGTCCGGCTCCCGTGACAAAAATGACCTTGCTCATGAGATTTCCTTTCAGGTGCCCTGATCGGGCACCTGGGTGATTTCGATGATCACAGCGGCCGACGGCGCCGCAGAGGGCCTGGAAACCAGCGGCACAAGCGCCGTATTCGGCCCATTCCCATCGCCGCAGGGGCGGCGCACTACCAACAAAACTTCCAGAGTCGTCGCCCTTCACCCTCGATGAACTCTCCGCCGGCGGGCCATCCTGCGAGCAGGTTGGCGGCCTCGGGAGCAGGGACGGACGCGTCGCAGGAGGCGAAGTGCAGGGCTCCGCTGTTATGCGGCGGGTATGGCGCCCATCTGCCGGAGGATGCCGAGCATGTCGAGCTGGGCTCTCTCCTCGACGATCTTACCGTGGGACAAGCGGTAGAACGTCATGCTCTCCGAGCGGATGGCCTTGCCGGTCGCCTCGACCCCGGCGAAGGGTCCCTTGTGGGTGCCGGTCATGCTGTAGCGGATGGCCACGGTGTCACCCTCGGCCCGCATGTCCTCCACTGTCCATTTGAGGTCGGGGAAGGCCTTCAGGTTCGCGGCGACGATGCTGAGATAGGTGTCCCGGCCCTGCCACGTCTGGCCGCCGAAGTGCACGACGATGTCCGGGCTGACGAACTTTCTCGCCAGAGCGGGATCGCGACCGGGCAGGAACTCACTGGTGTAGCGCTGCATGATGCGCTTGTTCACCTGGGAGATCCCGTGGTGCCACGAGGCGGATTCCGCCTCGATGCGAGGCGACGGCCCGGTGCCGGTGTTGCCGCCGACCGTGCTGGCCGCGTACGCGGCACCCGATCCGAAGACCGCGAGGCTGAGCGCACCCAGCGCCGTGACGACGACAGCCGGCTTGGTATATCGACGCATGATTCGTCCTTCCGAGGATCGTGGCGCCGACGGCGCCGCAGAGGGCTGGAAACCGGTGGTACAAGCGCCGTATCCGGCCCATTCACACCACCGTGGGGCGGTGCGCTACCAACAAAACCCGTTGTCACGGGAGTGTGGGAGTCACTGATGAGGGGGTCACTGAGAGGGACCCCCAGGCAGAAGGAAGCGCTCGTAGGGTGGAGCACATGGCGAGCCGAAACGACCCTTATGGCACTAATCGCGACTTTCGCGGTGATTTCCGGGCGGAGATTCGGGAATTCCTGGGTACGCGACGGGCCAAGGTCACCCCCGAGCAGGCCGGACTGCCCGTGTACGGCGGAGAGCGCCGGCGGGTCACCGGGCTGCGCCGCGAGGAGGTGGCCCTGCTCGCGGGCATCTCCAGCGAGTACTACACCCGGCTGGAACGCGGCGACGCCACCGGTGTCTCCGAGAGCATCATCGAGGGCATCGCGCAAGCGCTCCAGCTCGACGAGGCCGAACGAATCCACCTGCTCGACCTTCTGCGCGGTGCCGGCACAACCCGCCCACCACGGCGCCGCCCGGTCCAGCAACGCGTCCGCCCCCCGGTGCAGCGCGTCCTGGACTCCATGACCGGCACACCCGCGTTCATCCTCAACGGACGCGGGGACATCCTGGCCACTAACCCTCTCGGGCGCGCCCTGTTCTCCCTGGTCTACGCCGACCCGGTACGGCCGCCCAACAACGCCCGGTTCGTCTTCCTCGACCCGCAGGCGACTGAGTTCTTCCGCGACTGGGACAAGGTCGCCAACGACACCGTCGCCATGCTCCGCGCCGAAGCTGGCCGCGACCTGTACGACAGGCGACTCACAGACCTGATCGGCGAGCTGTCCACCCGCAGCGAAGAGTTCCGTCGCCGCTGGGCAGCCCACAACGTCCGAATCCACACCACCGGCGTGAAGCTCCTCCACCACCCGGTCGTCGGCGACCTCGACCTGCCGTTCGAGACCTTCCCTCTGGGCGCCGACCCCAGCCAGTTCCTCCTCACCTACACCGCCGAACCCGCCTCACCCACCCAGGACGCCCTGAATCTCCTGGCCAGCTGGGCCGCAACCCACGACGCCATCGACAAGCACGCTCCGACCAACGACCCCAAATCGGCCGAGACAACCGACTGATCGCCGACACACCGCACCTGGCGCCGGCCGACCTCGTGGACCTTGCCGATGTCGGGGTGCCCAAGGCGACCATGACCTCACGGGCGGCCAGGGCGGTACCGCTCAATCATCACCCACCAGGGGTTTCCATCTCGGCCCGTGCAAGCGGGATCTCGATGGCCGCAGGACCGTCGGGCTTGAGCTCGGGCAGATACTTGTAGATCGTGGAGCGGCTGACGCGAAGTAGCCGAGCGATCGAGGAGACCGTCGCGTCGGGCTGAGTGAGCATGGCGCGGGCGTGCCCGACCTGCTCAGGCGTGGCTGGCGGCCGTCCGAGACGCTGCCCGCGGGCCTTCGCGGCGGCCAGGCCCTCGTTCGTGCCCGAGTGACGCTCGATGGCAGAACTCGCTGACACTCTCAGGGCCCGCCTCCCACTGCTCCGAGGTCGGCTGGCTCATGCGCTCTGCTGGGCTTTGGCCCGGTCCAGGACCCGGTAGACGGTGGCGCGTCCGACGGTGAAGACCTCCATCAGGTCCGCGATGCTGTACTCGCCGGAGGAGTGCATGCGCACGAGCTCGGCCTGCTGGCGGGCCGACAGTTTGGGCTGCTTGCCCTTGGAGCGGGCGATCGCCATGCCCTCACGAGTGCGCATCTTCAGCAGATCGGCCTCAAACTCGGCGAAGACCGCCAGCATGTTGAAGAACATCTTCGACATGGGGTCGGCGGGGTCGTAGATGTTGCCGCCGAGTGAGAGGCGGATGCCGCGGGCGAAGAGGGTGTCGCCGATGTCGCGGGCGTCGGGGACCGAGCGGGCGAGGCGGTCGAGTTTGGGGACGACCAAGGTGTCGCCGGCGCGTACGGCTGCCAGGGCCTGGTCAAGGCCGGGGCGGCTGCGGTTGGTTCCGGTCAGGCCCTTGTCGAGGTAGATCCGGTCGTCGGCGACGCCGGGGGAGGCACCGTGCGCGGACGCCACCTGGGGCACGGTGCCGAAGCACAGGCCGGGGCCTGCGTCGGTCAGCCGGTGGGGGTGGCGCGGACCATCGGCCGGGACCCGAGGGCGCGGGCGGTCTCGACGAAGGCGCGCAGGGAGGGGTTGTCGCGGGTGGTGTGCCAGACCAGCGCCCACTCGGTGGGCGGGGCGTCGCCGATCGGCACGTAGGTGATGTCGGAGTGGGTGTAGTACCGGGTGACGTGTGCGTTGAGCGGGCAGACGGCGGCGCCGGCGGCGACGAGAGCCAGGATTTCGTGGAAGGTCCGTGCCGCCGGTCCGCGCGAAATGTGGCGTCCGCCGGGCGTGTGCTCGGGCAGCATGGCGGTGATCCAATATGCGGGGGCGTCGGGACCGGCGTCGGGCGTGGTGCGTCCGGCCAGGTCCTCCAGTGACACCGACTCCCGGGCGGCCAGGTCGCAGTGTGACGGGACGGCCAGCACGCGCTCCTCGGTGAGCGCGACGGGGCCTACGGTGATGTCCGACTCGCGTACCGGCAACCACATCAGCTGCAGATCGGCTCTGCCCGCCCGCAGCAGCGCGAAGGGGTCGCTGAAGTGGAACTCCACGATCTCGACGTCGCAGTCGGGATGATCGACAAGGAACTTCTCGATCATCGGCCGCAGTTCGTTGCCCAAGACGCCCATAACCCCCAGTCGCAGGGTGCCGCGCAACCCCTGCCCGGCGGCGCTCGCCCGGGCGAGACCGCTCTGAATCAGGTCGTAGGCCTGCCGGAGGTCATCCCGCAGACGCCGCCCGACCGGGGTGAGCGTCACAGCGCGGGTGGTGCGGTCGAACAGGGCGACCCCCAGGCGGCGCTCGTGCTTCTTGATGGCCTGGCTGACCCGCGCCTGAGAGATGTGCAGGCGCTCGGCGGTGCGGCCGAAGTGCAGTTCTTCGGCCAGTGCCAGGAAGATCTCGATGTCCCGCAGCTCCACGACCTCTCCCGATAACTCCACGGTTATCAATCGGTGCACGAAGTCTACGTTGATCGCGGCATCGCCGCTGGCGGAGGCTTAGGAGTGTTCGAGAGCACCCCATGGGGTTTATGTGAGGTTCGCCGGTGCTCCCCGAGTGCTGCCGGCTCTGTACGGCGGGGGCGGCGACCGATGGTCTAAGGAAATGATCATGAATATATGCACGAGGGCGTCGGCCTGCCTGACGCTCACTGGCACCACGCGTCGTTGCGGCGATGAGATCGCCAAGGCGGGGAGCGTGAGCAGATGAGCGGCACACGCAAGATCGGGGCGGGGCTGTCCGCCTTGGGAATGGCGGGTGCCATGATGAGCCCGTCGGTGGCGGTCGCCGGTGCCGATGAGGCGCTGGTGCGTACCGACCGGGGGCCGGTGCGCGGCATTGTCGCCGCCGACCACCGTTCGTTCCTGGGCATCCCGTACGCGGCCGCGCCGGTGGGCGAGCTGCGCTGGCGGGCCCCGCAGCCGGTGGCGGCCTGGAGCAAGCCGCGCCCGGCCGGCGTGCCGGGCTCGATGTGCGCCCAGACCGGCGACCACCTGGGCGGCCGCAGCACCAGCGAGGACTGCCTGTACCTGAACGTCACCACCCCTCGCCACCAGCAGGGCCGGAAGCTGCCGGTGATGGTGTGGATCCACGGCGGCAGCTTCAAAGACGGCGCCGGCCACCTCTACGACGCCCGCCGCCTCGCCGTCCAGGGCAACGTGATCGTGGTGACCGTCAACTACCGGCTCGGCGCCTTCGGCTTCCTGTCCCATCCCGCCCTGCACGACTCCGACGGACCGGTGGGCAACTACGGGCTGGCCGACCAGCAGGCCGCCCTGCGCTGGGTCCGGCGCAACGCGGCGGCCTTCGGCGGCGACTCGGGCAACGTCACGCTGTTCGGCGAGTCTTCTGGGGCCATCGCCGTGTGCGCCCACCTGGCCGCACCCGGATCGACCAGCCTGTTCCACCGCGCGATCCTGCAAAGCGCCCCATGCACCGCCACCTGGGCGCCGTCACTGGCCATGGCCAACAACCCTCGCCCCCGCGTCCAGGCCGAACGCGACGGCCGGGCGTTGTCCAAGCGGCTGGGCCTGGGCGAGTCGGCAACTGCCCGGCAACTGCGTGCGGTCCCGGCCGAGAAGCTGCTGCAGGCGGCCGCCGATCCGGCCCAGCCCGGCTTCGGCCCGGTCGTCGGCGGCGCGCTTCTCCCGCTGGACCCGGCACGGGCGGTCACGTCTGGCGACTTCGCCCGGGTGCCGGTGCTGTACGGCATCAACCGTCACGAGCAGCGCATGCACGTGTGGGGCCTGGAGATGACCAAGTACCGCGGCCCGATCCCGGCCGACCGCTACGACGAAGAGGCCCGCGCCGCCTTCGGCGCCAACGCGGGCAAGATCCTGGCCCGCTACCCTCTGTCCGCCTACGCCTCGCCCAGCCAAGCGCTCGCCACCGCGCTGACCGACGCCGAGTACGCCCGCCCAGCCCTCGACACCGGCAAGGCGCTGTCACGGCACACCCGTGCGTACGCCTTCGAGTTCGCCGACCCCGCAGCGCCGTGGTTCGCCGCCTTCCCCAAGCCGTATGACATGGGCGCCTACCACGCCTCCGAGCTCCCCTACCTGTTCGACGTCGGCTACAACGAGGACCTCACCGACCAGCAGCGCCGCCTGGCCGACCACATGATCGGCTACTGGACCCGCTTCGCCCGTACCGGCGACCCCAACGGCCCGGGCGCACCCGCCTGGCACCCCTTCACCGCCGCACGCACCTTCGTCCAGTCCCTGGCCCCGGGCGACGGCGGCATCAAGCCCGCCGACTTCGTCCGTGACCACCGTTACGCTTTCTGGACCTCACTGGACGGCTGACCCGATGGCGACCTTGCCCGGCCGTCACATGGCCGGGCAGAGCGTGGCCGTTCTCATGCATCCGAGGCAGGCCGGTCGGTGCCGAAGGTGCAGCGCCGATGTCCGCCGTGGCGGCACTCGGGCCACGTCACCGAGCCGCTCAAGCCCGCTTGGTCTGCCCACTGTAGGTGCGGGCCAGTACGTCGGCATCGGCCGCGTCGGCCTCCCCCGCGAAATCGGCGATCTTCGAGGCTGCGATGCCCTCCAGCACCGCCTCGGTGTCGCACAATCCCTCCACCCACGCCAGGTGGGCGGCCTGCTCCCTGAACTTCGACCAGCTCGCCCGCCGCGCCGGCTTCTTCAACCGATCCAGATCACTCTTACCGCCCGGCCCGACCACCAGCAACGCCTCGATCCGGGCACGATCGCCGGTGCTCAGCCGCCGCCAGATCGTCTCGAAGATCTGCCCGTTGACCTGACCGCGGATCGTCGACTCCATGCTGTCCAGCGTCGAGAACGCCGGCAACTCCAGCCGGGCCTGAGCCAGCCGCTCCAACGCCACGTTGA
This sequence comes from Nonomuraea sp. 3N208, assembly GCF_052245935.1. Classification (NCBI taxonomy): domain Bacteria; kingdom Bacillati; phylum Actinomycetota; class Actinomycetes; order Streptosporangiales; family Streptosporangiaceae; genus Nonomuraea; species Nonomuraea sp. 3N208. The sequence continues at coordinate 48,330 of NZ_JBQQBR010000025.1, forward strand.
TCAGATCCGGCGGATGGTTCTTCACCCACGCCGCCCGGGTCATCGCCTTGGCCGCGATCTTGCGAGCCTTGCCCGGCGCGTAGGCCACCCCCTCCCGGCGCCGCACCAGCACCCGATGCGACTCCGCCGTACGCGGCGACGCATACACCGGCGCGACGCCCTCGCCCAGCTCCAGGCACCGCCGTACGTGCTCCACCACCACGGGCGGCACCTCACGGGCCCTGGCGAAACGGCCCAGCCGCTGAAAACACTTCAGCGCGAGCGTCAACGCCAGCAAGTGCTCATCGGTGTCGGTCTTCTCCCGCGCCCACGCCATCTCCTCCTGCGAGGGGGAGTAGAAGAGGTACAGCTCGCGCGTCATCATCAACCGCGGGAACACCCGATAGGCGGTCCGCTCGACCGACGTCACCGCACGCGCCTCCCGGCTCAACCCGCCTACGGACGCGCCACACCGTAGCGAGACGAACACGCGCGTAAAAGACGCCCGACCCGCCCACCTCGCCGTCGCGGCTGGCCTGGCCGACGTCGCCCGGCCCCACGTGCCACGCCACGTCCGCCACCGACCTCATCCATACCGGCACCGCCGCCCCAGCTGCTCGGGCACGCCTCACGGACTCCACCTGGATCTCCATACCCTGCCCGCCGACGACCTCGAAGCCGCCATCGCGCGGCTGGCCGTCGACCGCTGACCCAGAAAGATCAGCTGCTTGTGTTGTTCTTGGCCGGACGCGACGCACGGGCCTTCTCGGTGATTGGCTCAGTCAAGGCAGGATCTCGACGTACCCGTCGGTCCCGTGTACGCGGATCCGCTGCCCGTTCCGGATCAGCCGGGTGGCGTCTACCACACCGACGACGGCCGGCAAACCGTACTCCCGTGCGATCACTGCCCCGTGAGTCATCAATCCTCCGACCTCCGTCACCAGGCCTGAGATGGCGACGAACAGGGGCGTCCAGCTGGGGTCCGTATGGGCCGTGACCAGGATGTCGCCAGCTTCGAGATCGGCCTCCGCCATGTCCAGGATGACGCGGGCCCTGCCCTCGATGGTCCCGGCGGAGACCGGTAGGCCGATCAGGGCACCGGCGGGCACGTCGTCGCGCCGGTACGCCCCGGTGATGACCTCGCCGTCCGAGGTGAGCACCCGGGGCGGCGTGAGCGCGTGGTACGACCGGTACGCGTCCTTGCGCTGCTGGATGAGCTGGTCATCCACCTGGTTGGTGCGCACGACGTCGTGGAGCTCCTGGAGTGTGAGGTAGAAGATGTCCTCCTTCTCAGGAAGCACGTTGGCCCGCACGAGACGCTCGGCCTCCTCCAGCAAGGCCTGCTTGTAGACGAGATAGCGGCTGACGATGCCGTACTTCGGGTACTCCCGGTAGCCGATGAAGGTCCGGACCCGGTCGATCATCCGCTTGGTCTCGTCGGCTTTCTGCTCTCCGTCCGGCAGGGCCCGCAAGCGTGACAGCACGTCCCGTTCCTTCTTCTCCGCCTCCTGCCGCCCTTGCTCGAAGCGCCGCTCGGCTGCGCCCGGCTCGAAGAGCTTGACGTTGTCGAGGATCACGGGCACGAGCGTGGTGGGGCGCTCGCTCCAGCGGAGCCTCGTGATGTCGATTTCGCCGACGCAGCGCATGCCATACCGGTCGAGGTAGGCCTCGATGGCGTCGCGTGCTTCGGTCCCGCCCGCGAGCTTCGGCAACTCGTCCAGGAAGCCCTCGTCCTCGACGCCCTGCAGGAACGCCACTACCTGCGGATGCGGCCGGATCACGTCCGCGACGTCGAGCAGCGCCAGTCCCATCTCCGAGGTGACGTTGTTGGGGGCGGACAGCGTGAGCGTGTCGGCCGCGTTCTTCTCGCCCAGCCACTCGTACAGCTTGTCGTTGAGCCACCACGTGGCCTCCATCCCCGCCATGATCGCCTGAAAGTTCAGCGGATCTTTGAGGACTCGCTTTTGCTCCTCGAAGGCATCCAGTAGGAAGTCGAGCAGCGCCGGTCCGGTCTTCGTCCGGATGTCGCGCCGCAGGGCGGCGATGGACGCCTGGCTGCGCTCGATCAGCTCGGTGACGATGGCCGGATCCGTCTCGATCGGGGCGGGCGGGCGGCCGGCCGGCGGCCCGGCGGGACCTCCGTCCGGGAGCGACGGGACGAAGTCGCCGCGGTCGAGGACGGTCTCCAGCGCGTCCCTGATCAGCGGGTCGGATCTCCCCGCCATCTCCAGGAGGCCGGCGCGGCTCGCGGGCGAGGCCAGGTGCCGGGTGACGTCGACGAACAGCCTCCCGCCGGCCTCGTGCATCGGCGCCATGGCCGTCAGCTGCCATACGGAGAACCCCAAGGGCTTCATGGGGTCGGTCATCATCTGCCCGTGACCGACGGAGACGTAGACGTGATTGTCCTGGTCGCCGGTCTCGGGGATGGGGAACAGCGTGGTGATCGGCCGACTCTGAACGATCTGGAAGCCATCATCGACCAGGCACCATTCGATGTCCTGCGGGCGGCCGAAGTGCGCTTCGATCCGCCGCCCGAGCTGCACGAGCCGCACGACCTGCGCATCCGTCAGCGCCGCCTGCTCCTGCCGCTGCGGGTCGATCGCCACTTCCTGCGTCCCGCCAGCCAGCAGCGGGTGGATGGCACGCTGCTTGGCGGCGACCGCCTTGGTGACGACCTCGCCGTCGCGCACCTTGTAGACGTCCGGGTTGACCAGGCCGGAGACCAGGGCTTCGCCGAGGCCGAAGCTGGCGTCCACGGTGGCGACCTTCCGGTTGCCCGTGACGGGGTCGGCCGTGAACAGGATGCCGGCCGCATGCGGGAAGACCATCTGCTGCACGACCACGGCCATGCGGACCGTACGGTGGTCGATACCGTTGCGCTGGCGGTAGGTCACGGCCCGCTCGGTGAACAGCGAGGCCCAGCACCGGCTGACGTGCTGGAGGATCGCCGCCGGACCCACGACGTTCAGGTAAGTATCCTGCTGGCCGGCGAAAGAGGCCGTCGGCAGGTCCTCTGCCGTCGCGCTGGACCGCACGGCGTATGCGGCGTGCTCGCCGAGCTGAGCGAGAGCGTGGGTGATCGCCGACGCGAGATCGCCAGGGATCGCGCTCCCTTCAATGGTCCGGCGGATCTCCGCGCTGAGCGTGCGGATCGCCTCCCGGTCATCCGGGTTCAGGTGCGACAGCTGATCGAGCCGATCGGCCATCGACGGCGCTTCCGCCACGATGCGCCGGTAGGCGTCCGTCGTCACGCAAAAGCCGGCCGGCACGCGGATCCCTTCGATCCGCGACAGCGCGCCCAGATGCGCGCCCTTGCCGCCCACGACCGCGACCTGCGTCTCGTCAACCTCTTGCAGACCCATCACGTACTGCTCAATCATGGCGATACCTCCGCGGCAGCCGTGCTCCGTCGCTGTGCACCGGCCGATCGAATCACCGGCGCCTCGCGCTCTGTCGAGACACTTGTCGGGCACGTCCTCATCCCTCGTTGCCTTCCCTCTGACGGGTCGGCCGGCCGCTCCGGCCAGTCGGTCGGTGCGCACACCCGCACCTCCGCGCCGCGTGCCCGCAACCGCACCGCCAGTCCCATCACTGGTTCGACCTCACCGCGTCCCCACACGTCGACAACCACACGCACGTCGTGCCCCCATTCCGCAGGTTGTGGCCTCGGCCGACGATTCTGCGGTACGACCCGGGTCTTGCCGCAAGCCCCCCGGTGCGCTATACGTTAGGAGAGGCAAGGAGAGGGATCTTCTTGCCTTCACCTTTGGTCGTCCACTGGAACTGACAAGCTTCTCGCGAAGCGGCGGCTGCAGCGCGATGGCCGGACGCGAGACGCCCAGCTGGCACGCGTCGCGGCGCCGCGATCACCTGGTTGTGCTGCACTGGAACCTGTAGGCCGACAAGTGGTTTCTCTCGTGCCGGACGAGCCTGCTCGCGGCAACAAAGCACGAGCATTTCGACGAACACCCACAGCCATGGCCGACCACTATCTCGCCCATCCCGCACTGCTGCCCATCCCGGCCGGGCTCCAGGCCCGCACCGACGGCGCGATCCGGCACGGGCTGCTCAGCCACCACGGAGAAGAGCAGAAGCCGGCCTGGGCTCGGCTGAACGCGTTGGTCGAGGCGCATCTGCGCTCGGCCGAGATCGAAATCGCGGGCCAGGCTCCCCCTGACTGAGACCTGCCCTCGCACGCCGACTTCAGGGCCGACCCGGTGGCCGGGCGCGACGGCCAGGTACGCCTGGTCGTCGCCCCCGAGTTCGGTCGTATCCTGGCAGCTCTCGCCGGCGGCCGGCTGACCGGGAAGGACCTGGATCAGCCGACGGCATCCACGGGGCTACGTCGATTTGCGGGCAGGTCGGGCTTCTCATCGGTCCAGCCGGTCTCCTTGACTGCCTCGTAGGAGAAGCCAGCCGCCCCCTGCCTCGACGGGTCCGGTGCGTTGGTGTGCTCCAGCGCCAGCGGCAGCCCGGTTTCGGCGTCCACCACGAGCCGGTCCACGCCCTCCGACTCGCCCCTGTCAGTCGTGCGCGGGATGCTGACAGCCCGGCCGCGGCGGCCGAGTGGGTCAGTGACCTCGCCGACGGCCGTCACGCCGGGCAGGGATGCGATCATCCGGTACGCAGCGGCCCGCACCTCCGGTGACACCGGGAAGTGCATGATGATATGCACACCCATGTTGTAGAGCTGCTGGTCGGCGTCCTGGCCCAGGCGCGGCCCGGTGCCGTTTGCGGCGTGCTTCTTGATGACCGACTCCAGGTAGTCCCGGAGCCCTTCAGGGGTCGACGGCAGCTTGCCCAGCCGGTCAGGGGTCATCGGCTCGCCGTTGGTCAGCACGCCCAGCGACCCGCCCGCGTCCTCGCGCCACGCCTCGCGCGCGCCCGGGGTGCCGGTGACCGTCCGGCTCTTCGTCACGAAGGACGTACCGCCCTTGGTGATGCGCTTCGCCGGGTACGTCCAGGTCTTCGGTGAGCCGTCGGCGCGCCACGCCTCCTCGTCCTCCGAGGTGGCGGGTTTGGCCCCGAGGAACTGGATGATCCGCCACGTGGGCTTGCCCGCCACCGGGGACGCCCACAGTTCCTCGGAGTAGGTCCGCTCCAGCAGGTACTTTCCGTTCGGGGCGGGCTCGGTGCTGCCGCTGACGACCCGGTTCACCCAGTAGTCGCCGTCCGCCGAAGTCTTCGCGACTGACGCCGCGGCGGCAAGCAGGATCTGCCGGGCCGACGGTTTTGCGTCGGGCCGTGGGGACGAGCCGGTGGACGCGTCCGCCGAGGGCGGCTGGGCGAGGGGGGTGGAACCCGGGCCACCCGGGGCCGTGCCCGACGTGATCACCACGGTGACGGCGGCCGCCGCACCGAGCAGCCCCACCCCGAGCGCCGTCCACCTGGCCGTGCGCAGCGCCCCGCGGCGGTGCCCCGCCTCGGCTGCGGCCCGGCGCGAGCGAGGAGGGGTCTGCGTGGCCATGTGAAAGTTCTCCTGAGGGTTCGGGGTGGTCGTCTGGGCGGTGAAGGAGGCGACGAGCCGGGCACGGCCCTCGGCGGTCACCTGCGGGGAGGGCGGGGGAGCGGAGAGCAGGTCCCGCACCGCGTTGAGGTCATCCATCTGCGTCTCCAAAGTCTTGGTGCATCGGGTTGACGCCGCCGAGGGCGCTGCGAAGCTTCCTGCGAGCGCGGTTGAGCCGGGATCCGACGGTGCCCAGTGGGATGTCGAGAGCCTGGGCGATCTCCTCGTAGCCGAGCCCGGCAAGGGCCGTGAGGATCAGTACGTCGCGGTCGGCCTCGGAAAGCACCGCCAGCGCGGACGCGAGCTGCCCCTGCACGCCGGCGGCGGCCAGGCGCTGGGCCACGAGATCCTCGTGCCCGGTGTCCGTCAGGCGCTCGACTGGCGTCCGCTGGAGGGCCTGGAGGCGGCGGGCCTCGCTCCTGCGGTGCTGGGCGACCAGGTTGGTCGCGATCCCGTAGAGCCAGGCCCGTACCTGGCCGCGTGCCCCGTCGAAGCTCTCCCGCTTGCGGAACGCCACAAGGAACGTCTCGGCGGCGAGATCGTCGGCAACCTGCGTCCCCAGCCGCCCGGCCACATACCGGTAGATTTCAGGGAAATAGCAATCGTAGAGAACCGCGAACCGGTCGGGAAAACGGCGAGACTGCTCGACGAGCGTGGCGTCGTCAATCTCTTGCGGGGGGTGGGAGACCCTCGGCAGGGCCGTCATGCGCCCTCCCGGCGGCCGGGTACGGGGGTGTGTTCACTGTGGTTCACACCATTGCTCCGTCGGACCCTGGATTCCTCTTCACGAGCGCCCGGCGCACCCCTTACCGGTGAATGCCTGGGCGGTGTGGATCAAGTTGCCGGCCATGCGGCCCTGCCGCACGTCATACTCCGGCGTGGAGGAACCAGCGGACACCCGCTATCGCCGAGAACGATCATGGCAGATAGTCGCCGTTCTCTCCTCCTACGGCGCGGGCGCGCTCGGCTGAGGTGGATGGGTGGTTGCGAGACTGCCCTCGAATCCTATCCGGGCGATCAGGCTTTCCTCACGCTGAAGGGCGGGGCCTGGCGGCTGCCCTGTCCGTTCCGATGCAGGTAGTGGATCAGCTCTCGCTTGATTCCAGCCGATCGATAATCCTGATCGTGATCATCCTTGTGGTCGATGTCCTTGGCCGGTGTGGCCGCTGGCCGGGTCCAGCTTCGCCCCGACCCGAGCGGCGATCTCCCTGAGCCAGATGTGCGCCGCGTCGTGGGTGTGGACCGGATGCCACCACAGCGCCTCCTGGAGCGGAACGACGTCGTAGGGGGCCTCCATCACGCGCACAGGAGCCGTGCCAAGCAGCCGCGCGGCGAGGAGTTCCTGGATGAGGGCGATCCGGTGGGTCCCGGCGACGAGGAACGGCAGCGACTGGAAGCCGTTGGCGGAGATCTCCGCCCGGGGCTCGATGCCGAGCATGCTCAGCTGGCGGACGGCGGGCGAGTCGTGGGTGCGCTGGTAGGTCACCCAGGGCAGGCGCGCCAGGTCGTCGAGGGTGAGCCGGTCGCCGATCCTGGGATTGTCCTCGGCGACCAGGAACACCCAGCGGTCCCGGAACAGCTCGACCGTGGGAAAGCCGCTGACGACGCCGTGCGGTATGAGCAGCCCGTCGGAGGTGCTCAGTAGCGTCCCCGTGTTCTGGTCGACGTCGGGCGACACCTGCCGGAAGTGGAAACGTACCCCGGGTGCCTCGGCATGTGCGGCGCGGACCAGCTCGGCGCCGAAGACCGTCACCGCGTAGTCGGAGGCGATGAGGGTGAACTCGTGCTCCTCCTGGGCGGGGTCGAATGTGGCCTGGCTGCTGAAGACGCGTTCCAGCATGTCGCAGGCGGTGGTGGTGCGGTCGAGCAGCGTCATGCCGAGGGCGGTGAGCTCGTAGCGCCCGCCGGCCCGCGACAGCAGGTCATCGCCGAAGTGCCGGCGCAGTCGTGCCAGGGCGGCGCTCATCGCGGGCTGGCTGAGGCCGATCCGCTTCCCGGCCTGGGTGACGTTGCGCTCCTCGAGGAGGGCGCGCAGGGCGACGACAAGGTTGAGGTCCAGGCTGGCCAGGTTCATGACGCGCCCCCAGTGCAGGTCGACCGCGGTATCCACCGCACGGATGGTCAGCATTCGAAGAATTGATTTCTCAAATCCCGATGCCTCAGGTCAGATTAGTGCCAACGTAACCAGGAGGTCATCTCGATGAAATCCGCACCGGTGCCGCCGGGGTTCTTTGGTCCCTTCGCCGTAGGCACCTTCTCCGCCGCCGGCAAGCCCTCGTTCGCCGGTCTGGTGGTCCCGGACGGCCGGGTGCTCGATCTCGCCGCCGCGCTGGGCGAGCCCGGGCTGACCACCCGCGCGCTGCTGGAGCGGTGGGACGAGACGCTGCCACGCCTGGGCGAGCTGGCCGGGGAGGTCGGCCGGGAATGGCTGCCGCTGGAGACCCTGCGCGTGCACGCGCCGGTGGAGCCGCGGCAGATCCTCCAGGCCGGCGCCAACTACCGCACCCACGTGATCGACCTGGCGGTGGCGCACGAGCCGGAGGGCGGCCGGCCGGCCGGGCAAGTGCGGGCCGAGGCCGCGGCCATGCTGGATCGGCGGGCCACCGAGGACCAGCCGTACATGTTCATCGGCCTGCCGTCGGCGATCATCGGCCCGTACGACGACGTGGTGCTGCCGTCGTGGTGCGAGAAGCCGGACTGGGAGCTGGAGCTGGTCGCGGTGATCGGCCGCCCGGCACACCGCGTCGGCGTCGAGCAGGCCCTGTCGCACGTGGCCGGGTACACGATCGCCAACGACATCACCGCCCGCGAGGTGGTGTTCCGCCGCGACATGCCGCAGATCGGCTCCGACTGGCTGCGCAGCAAGAACGCCCCCGGCTTCACCCCGCTGGGGCCCTGGCTGGTCCCGGCCGCCTTCGTGGGCGACCCGGGCGATCTGCGGGTGACGCTCAAGCTCAACGGCGAGGTCATGCAGGACGAGTCCACCAAGGACATGATCTTCGGTGTGGCGCGGCTGATCTCCTACGCCTCCCAGACGGTGGAGCTGCTGCCCGGCGACCTCGTCCTGACCGGCAGCCCGGCCGGCAACGGCATGCACTGGGGCCGGCTGCTGCGCGACGGCGACGTCATGGAGGGCGCCATCGCCGGCCTGGGCGCCCAGCGCACCCGCTGCGTCGCGGAGCAGCCACAATGATCGACCGCACGGATCCCGAAGGGGCGATCGCCGAGGCAGCCAAGGCGTACTCCAACTGGGGCCGCTGGGGTGCCGACGACCGGCTCGGCACGCTCAACTTCCTCACCGCCGGCAAGCGGCGGGAGGGCGCCGCGCTGGTGCGGCGGGGGGTGAGCTTCTCGCTGTCGCAGCGGTTCGACATGGACGGCCCGCAGAAGGGCTGGCGGCGGCGTACCAACCCTGTGCACACCATGCTCGACACCGGCACCGACGCCGCCCTGGGCAACCAGGGCTTCCCGCACGGCATAGGCGGCGCCGACGACGTGATCGCGATGCCGCTGCAGTGCTCCACCCAGTGGGACGGCCTCGGCCACATCTTCGACCACGGCATGGCCTGGAACGGCCGCCCGGCCGAGAAGGTCGTCACCTCCGACGGCGACCTGGTCACCGGCATCGAACACATGGCCCCACACGTCGCGGGCCGCGGCGTCCTGCTCGACGTCGGCCGGGTCATCGGGGAGGACGGGGAGCTGCCGGACGGGTTCGCCATCACCGAGGAGCACCTGACTGCCGCCGCCGAGGCGCACGGCGTCGCCGTCGGCCGGGGCGACATCGTGTGCGTGCGCACCGGCCGGCTCGCCCGCGCCCGCCGGGAGGGCTGGGGGGAGTACGCCGGCGGCCCCTCGCCGGGGCTGTCGTTCACCACCGCCGGATGGCTGCACCGTACCGAGATCGCCGCGATCGCCACCGACACCTGGGGCTTCGAAGTGCGGCCCAACGAGTTCGACCAGGCCTTCCAGCCGCTGCACCAGGTCGCCATCCCCAACATCGGGCTGCTCATCGGCGAGATGTGGGACCTGGACGGCCTCGCCGACGACTGCGCCGCCGACGGGGTGTACGAGTTCTGGCTCACCGCCGCGCCCCTGCCCATCACCGGAGCCGTCGGCTCCCCGGTCAACCCCCTCGCCATCAAGTGAACCGTCGAGTGAAGGAGTACAGCATGCCCGCTGTGGACACCGTCCTGGTCGTGGGCGGAGGCACGTCCGGCAACGCGCTCACCGTGCTGCTGCGCCGTGCGGGCGTCCAGGTCGACCTGGTCGAGATCCAGCCGGACTGGAACGTCCGCGGTTCCGGCATCACGCTGCAGGGCAACGCGCTGCGCGTGCTGCGCGAGGTCGGAGTCTGGGAGCAGGTACGCGAGCACGGGTTCGGCTTCCACACCACGGGGCTGACCGCCCTCGACGGGACCGTGCTGCACGTCGCCGAGGACATGCTCACCGGCGGCCCCGACCTGCCCGCCACCCTCGGCATGCAGCGCCCCGTCCTGCAGCTGATCCTCACCGACGCGGTCCGCGCCTGCGGCGCCCGGGTGCGCCTCGGCTGCACGGTCAAGAGCCTGGTGCAAGAGGACGGCGACGGCGTCGACGTGACCTTCACCGACGGCACGACCGGCCGGTACGACCTGGTGGTGGCTGCCGACGGACGCCGGTCGGCGGCCCGCGCCCTGGTCGGCATCCCCGACGAACCCGAACCGCTCGGCATAGGCATCTGGCGCACCCCCGCCCCGCGTCCGGCGAGCGTCACACGCACCGACCTCACCTACGGCGGCCCGTGCTACATCGCCGGCTACTGCCCCACGAGCCAGGACACGATCTACGCCTACCTGGCCGAACCCAGCCGTGACCGCGACAGCCTCGAGTGTCTCGACGCCGCCGCTGAAATGCGCCGCCTCGCCCAGGGATACGGCGGCGCCTGGGCCGAGATCCGCGAGTCGATCACCGATGCGTCCCGGGTCAACTACACCGTGTTCGACCGGATGCTGGTCGAGGGCGCCTGGCATCGCGGCCGCGTCGTGCTCGTCGGCGACGCCGCCCACTGCTGTCCGCCCACCCTCGCCCAGGGCGCCGCGATGGCGCTGGAGGACGCCTCGGTCCTGGCCGCGTTGCTCACTACCCGCGACACCCTGGACGAGGCGCTGCTCACCGAGTACCGCGAACGCCGCATTCCCCGCGTCCGGCTGGTGGTGGAGGGCTCCGTGCAACTGTGCCGGTGGCTGCTCGACGGGGTGCGGGACGCCGACGTGCCCGGCCTGATGTACCGCACCATGTCCGTGCTGAGCGAGCGCCCATGAGCCGGGGCATCCCCACCGTCGACGTGCACGCGCACGTCCTGCTGCCCGAGGTCGAGGCCGCCGTGGCCGGGCATCCCGGCCTGGCCGCCGCCCGCGAGCTGGACGCGCGCCGCAACGGCCCCGAGGCGCTCGCCGTCAACGCGGCCATGATCCGGGAGCGGATCGCGAAGCTCGCCGACGTGAAGGCGCGACTGGTCACCATGGACGCCGCCGGGGTGGACGTCCAGCTCGTCTCGCCGTCCCCCTCGCACTACCACTACTGGGCCGACCCGGAGCTGGCCCGCACGGTGTGGCGGATCGCGAACGACGGCACCGCGGAACACTGCGCCCAGGCCCCCGACCGGCTGCGCGGCCTCGGCTTGGTGCCGCTCCAGCACCCTGGCCTGGCCGTCGAGGCGCTCGACCACGCCCTGTCCCTCGGCCTGCTCGGTGTGGAGATCTCCAGCCACGCCCCGGGGCGCGAGCTGTCCGACCCCGCCTACGAGCCCCTCTGGGCCCGGGCGGAGGAGGCCGGGGCGGTGCTGTTCCTGCACCCGTTCGGCTGCACTCTCGACGAGCGGCTGGACCAGTGGTACCTGTCCAACAGCGTCGGCCAGCCGGTCGAGAACGCCGTCGCGCTGTCGCACCTGATCTTCGCCGGTGTCCTGGACCGCCACCCCGACCTGAAGATCATCGCCGCGCACGGCGGCGGCTACCTGCCCACCCACATCGGCCGCGCCGACCACGCCTGGCGCGCCCGCCCCGACGCACACACCTGCGCCCACGAGCCGAGCGCCTACCTGCGGCGGCTGTACTTCGACTCCCTCGTGCACGACCTGCACGTCCTGCGCGAGCTGGTCCGCGCCGCGGGCGCCGACCGCGTGCTGCTGGGCTCGGACTTCCCGTTCGACATGGGCGCCGACGACCCGGTGGCCGCGCTGCGCGCCGCCGCCCTCCCCGACGCCGACCTGCACGCCATACGCGGCGGCACCGCCGCGGCCCTGCTGAACCTGACAGGAGAGACGACATGAGCCAACGCCTGCTCACCCATCTGCGGCACGTCGACCTGGCCGTTCCCGACTACGACAAGCAGCTCGACTTCTACTCCGGCGTCTGGGGCCTGACCACGGTCGCCGAGGACTCCGGCATCTCCTTCCTCGCCGCCGAGGGGAGCCCCGAGCAGTACGTGGTGCGGCTGCGCCGGGCCACCGAGAAGCGCCTCGACCTGGTGTCGTACGGCGCCGCGAGCCCAGCGGACGTGGACACCCTGGCCGAGCAACTGCTCGCCGGCGGCGTCCAGCTGATCACCCCGCCGGGCAAGCTCGACACCCCCGGCGGCGGCTACGGCTTCCGCTTCTTCGACGTCGACGGCCGCACCATCGAGGTCTCCGCCGACGTGGAGGCCAGGCAGCACCGCCGGATCGAGGAGAAGGAGTCGATCCCGGTACGGCTGTCGCACGTCGTGCTCAATTCCGCGGACCTCAACCGCACCCGCGAATGGTACGAACAGCACCTGGGCTTCCGGCTGTCGGACACCCTCGGCCATCCGCGCATGGGCGAGGTTATGCACTTCATGCGGATCAGCTCTCAGCACCACTCCATGGCCATAGCGCAGGGCCCGCACGCCTCGCTGCACCACGTCTCGTTCGAGATGCGCGGCCTGGACGAGTACATGCGCGGCTCCGGCCGCGTCATGCGCGCGGGCTTCCGCAAGATCTGGGGCCCGGGCCGCCACCTGGCCGGGGACAACACCTTCACCTACTTCCTCGACCCGCACGGCAACACCGTCGAGTACACCACCGAGCTGGAGGAACTCGACGAGGACACCTGGCACCCGCACGTCTACGACTTCTCCCAGCCCGAGGTCACCGACCAGTGGGGCACCGCCAACCCGATCAACGAGCTGGTCGCCAAGGAATCCTTCAACGACCCCGACCCCGGCTGCTTCACCGCCCCGCCCGTCTGACCCGCTCGGAGACTCGATGCGCTTCGCCACGTACGAACACCGGGACCGCCGCCACGTCGCCGCCGTCGCCGACGGCGGCGCCCTCCACCCCCTCCCGGGGACCGGCTCGCTGCTGGAGCCGCTGCGCGCGGGCGGCCTGGACACCCTGTACGAGACGGGCGCCGCCGCGCTCGGCGACCCGCCCGGCCCGCACGTCTCCGAGGTGCGGCTGCTGCCCCCGCTGCAGCCGCCCTCCATGCGCGACTTCGTCACATTCGAGGAACACGTCGAAGGCGTGCGACGCAGCATCGACACCGCCGCGGGTGTGCCCGACGCCTGGTACGACGCCCCCACCTTCTACTTCACCAATCCGCACGCCCTCATCGGCGCGCACGACCACGTGCCCGTCCCGCCCGGCAGCCACGTGCTCGACTTCGAGCTGGAGGTCGCCGTGGTCATCGCCCGCGAAGGCCGTGACCTCACCCCCGAGCAGGCCCGCGACCACATCGCCGGCTACACCCTGTTCAACGACTGGTCCGCCCGCGACCTGCAGTCGCGCGAGATGCAGGTCGGCCTCGGCCCGTGCAAGGGCAAGGACACCGCCACCACCCTCGGCCCCTACCTGGTCACCCCCGACGAGGTCGAGCCGTACCGGGACGCCGACGGCTTCCTCCGCCTCGCCCTCACCGCCGAGGTCAACGGCGAGATGGTCGGCCGCGACCTGCTGTCCAACATGAGCTGGACCTTCGAGGAGATGATCGCCTACGCCTCCCGCGGCACCGTCGTCCGGCCCGGCGACGTGCTCGGCTCGGGCACCTGCGGCAACGGCGGCTGCCTGGCCGAGCTCTGGGGCGTACGGGGCGCGCAGACACCGCCGCCGCTGAAGCCCGGCGACACCGTCACCCTCACCGCCGACGTCCTCGGCACCGTCTCCAACACCGTCGTCCCTGGCACCGGCTCCGTCCCGCTCCCACACGGTCGCAGGCGTCCGCGGACCCGCCCATGAACGCGCTGTGAGGGCCAGGGCACAGCCGGCTGCGGAAGAATTTGGTCGAGGGCGCATACACGCTGGCCGCGGCGCGCCAGGATGGTCAGCGACACACGACTCAGGTAGCCGTCATGCCAGCCCGGGGCGGGGCAAGTCGCTGCCCGGGTCTAACCCGGTGCAGGGGCTGGTGGTCAGGGCCGTGCGGTGGCTGCCGCGGAGGAACGCGTACGGACAGCAGGAGCCACCTCACGGCCTCACGCTTTCGGGGAACCCGGTCCAGCGCAGGTCGGCCGGGAGATGGCTCATGTCGTTGAACATCACGATCGTGGGCGGCAGACCGGTGCGGTACTCGATGACCGTCAGCGCGGTGTTGGCGCTGTTCAGGCCGAGCCACCGGGACGGCGGCGCATCCAGCGCGTGCCGCATCAGCCACGCGATCGGGTAGGTGTGCGTCACCAGGACCTCGTGTGTGTCGGGCCGGGTCCCTTCCGCGGTCATGTCGGGGACCTTCGCGAACCGGGCGACCAGAGCCTCGGCGAGCCTTTGGCCCGAGGCTGCCTCGGTGTCGTCGTAGCCGTCGAAAAAGCCGGCCCAGGACGGGGGTGTTTCGGCCGCGCTGGGGACGTAGGGCACGTGGTCGACGAGTTCGGCGGCCTCAGCCACGGGCACGTTCGGCAGATGCCGGGCGAGTTCGTGCGCGCTTGCTACGGCGCGTGGTAGCGGAGAGTGCCACACGGCGTCGACCGGTACGCCGGCGAGCCGTTCGCCCAGCAGGCCCGCCTGCCGGCGCCCGATGCCGGTGAGCTCCCCAAACGCGTCGGCCGCGCCGTGGCGTGCCAGGTAGAGGTGTCGCGTTGTCATCAGCAGTTGGGGGAGCGGTGCCCGTGCGGGGCCGCCGTCCCTCTCCTTTCGCTCCGTCGGCGTGGGTTCGGTGGGGTCGGCCGTTGGTCTGGCAGAGGCAGAGGAGGCCCTGCACGGCCGGGCGGCGCGATCGTCGTCGGCGAATGGGGCGGGGCGGGTACCCGTTGCGACTGCCGACATTGTTGCTACGTCGGCGGCGTGCGGCTTCTGGCGATGACTCCCGGCCAGGGACGGAAGTGATCGGTCACGCGTTGGTCGCCGTGACGGTGCCGGTGGTGCCGTCGATGGTGATGAGGGTGTCGTCGTGGAGCCTGATTGTTGCGTTCGGGATGCCGAGGACGGCGGGGATGGCGTGCTCGCGGGCGACGATCGCGGCGTGGGACAGCACGCCTCCGGTTTCGGTGACGACGCCGGCGGCGATGCGCAGCAGCGGTGTCCAAGCGGGGTCGGTGAAGGGGCAGACGAGGATGTCGCCCGGGTGCACGCGCGCGAAGTCGCCCGGGCCGCGGACGATCCTCGCGGTGCCGGTCACGGTCCCGTGGCTACCCGGTGTCCCGGTGAGTGTGGCGGCCGGGATATCGGAGGTGCCGGATGGCAAAGGCCGCCGTGGGGGTGCGGCGGTGATCGGCCGTGCTTGCAGAACCCAGGTGCGGCCGTCGACGATCGCCCACTCGATGTCCTGCGGTCCGCCAAGTACGGCAGCGATCTCCTTGCCCAGCTCGGCGAGCTGCGTGGCGGTCGCGTCGTCGATCGTCGGTTGGTGCCGGGCACGGGTGGGCACGTCGCGAACGACGAGCTGCGTGCCACGCCGGTCGAGGCGGGTCCGTTTGTCTGCGATGGTGCGGGTGACCGTCCCGTCGTCGGCGACGTGGTAGGCATCAGGCGTGACCGTGCCTCCGACGATGCTGGGGCCCAGGCCCCAGGACGCCTCGATCTCGGTCGCGTTGTTCGGGCCTGCGGGTGTGAACATGACCCCGGACACCTCGGCGTCCAGATGGTGTTGGACGATGACGGCCATCGCAAGATCATTGCATGGCTGGTCGTCGCGGCCGGAGCCAGCCCGGTAGGCGATGGCACGTGGGGACAACAGCGAGGCCCAGCAGGCGCGTACGGCATCGGCGACCTCGCTGACTCCGTGCACAGCGAGAAAGCTCTCGTGCTGACCGGCCGCCGACGCCTGACCGGTGTCTTCATCTGCCGCCGATGATCTTACCGCCACGGGCGGGTCGCCGAGCTCGTCAAGCGCGCGTCCCAGCGCGTCGATCACGGTGGCGTGGAGTGGGCGGGCCGCGATCGCCTGCCGTGCCGCGGCAAGATCGTCCGGCTCGCCGGCGAACCGTTCGAGGCCTAGGTCGCCGACAGCGGCGCGGTAAGCGGCGAACGAGACGACGAAGCCATCAGGAACCGGCAGACCCGCGCGGAGCAACGCGCCAAGTGTGCCGGCCTTGCCCCCGCAGGTATCGGCGACAGCCTCCATGAGAGGTACGATCATCCGCTTGCCTTTCAACAGGTTGTTGACAACATTTTGTTGATTGTGCATCATGAGTCGCATGGCACGCAAGCAGGACATCACCGCTCACAGCGCGCACGCCGACCACGACCAGGCCCAGCGTGAGCGGGACGCGCGTGAGCGTCTTCTGGGCCTGGGCGCGGATGCGCTCGACGCCCGTCCGTGGCGACCCCCGCCCGTCCCGCCGTCGGCGGTCGACCTTGTGCAGTTCGCCGTCTGGCGCAACGCTGATCTGGACCCGGAGGACATCCTGAGCGCGCTCGCCCTCCTGCCCGCCGCACGCGCCGAGGTCGAAGGACTCGAATCCGCCCTGCTGTTCATCGCCCGGAGCGCAGGGCTGACCTGGGCACAGATGGCGCACGCGATGGAGTTCAACTCCCCGCAGGCGTGCCAGCAGCACTTCACCCGCCTGACAGCACGACAGGACGCCGACTCGTGACGCCAGACTCTCAACCCGCCCTCCTGGTCCTGCACGCTGTGCGCATCACCGGGTTCGCGGACACCCCGGTGATCGCTCAGCGGTACGGCCTCGATGCGGCCGAGACGAAAGAGGTGCTACTCGACGCCGAGGCACGTGGCTGGGTCGAGCACACCGCCTTCGCCGGCACCGGAGGCTGGTCGCTGACCGAACCGGGCCGAGCCGAGAATGAGCGCCAGCTCGCGGCCGAGCTCGCACGCGTGGGCGGCGCCGACGAGGTCCGCGACGTCTACCGCGAGTTCCTCCCGCTGAACGCCCTCCTACTAAGAGCCTGCACCGACTGGCAACTCCGGCCCACCGCCGGCGATCGGCTCGCCGTCAACGACCACTCCGATTACGCCTGGGACGCCCGAGTCCTCTACGAGCTCGCCGGCATCGACCGCGCACTCACGCCACTCGCAGACCGGCTCGGGAGCGTCCTCACACGGTTCCGCGGCTACGACACACGATTCACCACAGCCCTGGCGCGCGCCCGATCCGGGGAGGGCATCTGGGTCGACCGCACCGACGTCGACTCCTGCCATCGTGTCTGGTTCGAGCTCCACGAAGACCTCATCGCCACGCTCGGCCTCGACCGGCACGCGGAATCCTGACCCCACGCTCCGCCGCCCTCGCATCCACGACGGCGCTCCAGTCACCTGCCAGGTGCACCACCGGCCACCTCACTCCGTTAGACCCAGAAACCGTCGAAGGTGTCCATGGCTCCATTCGGCGTCGCACATCGCCGCGTAGAGGTGGTCGGGTCTGAACACACCTACAGAACCAATATCCAATCCAAGAAACAGCTCGGGTGCTGTCCACCGGAAAGAGGCGCCAGGCGGCATCCAGCACCGCACCCGATCGGCCAGGTGCTCCTCGACCGGGGCCTCCAGGTTCAGGCCCGCCAGCACGTCCTCGCGCACCGCCTGCCGCTGGGCACCGTTCAGCAGCCGGGCGCGGGGATACAGCGGTGGGAGGGGTTGGCGTACTCCCGATCATCGAATGACACATCAGTTGTGCTTGTCGCCGTGACGATCGACGAGGCGGGTGAGCAGGTCGATCAGGTCCCGCCGGTCGGCCGCGGGCAGCGGGGCGAGGAACTCGTCTTGGGCGGCGGCGAGCAGCCGGTCGAGATGGGTGATTTGGCTTCGGCCTGCCGCGGTGATGGTGATGATGTTGCGTCGGCGGTCTTCTGGGTCGGGTGCGCGCTTGACGAGTTGCCGCTCGGCGAGGTCGTTGACGGTCGCCACCATGTCGCTGCGGTCGATGCCGGTGCGGCGACCGAGGGCTGCCTGGCTGGCCGGGCCGAACTCCTCCAGCGCGGCGAGCAGGGCGTAGTGGTAGCGCCGAACGCCGGCTTGGGCGAGCGCCTGATCCACGATCCGGTTGGCGATCAGTGCTGCATGGTTGGTCAACCTGCTCGGCAGCGTGCGTAGCCGCTGCGGCAGCGTTCCCTCTGCGGTGTCCACAAGGGCAATCTAGCAAGTTGTTGGCCGCACCCACGATTACGTGTATGGTTGGCCGAGCCAACGTTGGTCTGTCCAACATTTCGTCGTGGAGAGGCGTGATCTCTCCTGAGCACAGCCACCATCAGTGCGCCAGGCAGCCTGCCCGGCAGCGCGCCGCCACCACGTCGCTGGATGGCGCTCGGCACCGTGGCCACTGACACGCTGGAAAGGCAGATAACTGACATGCTGGATACGAACTCCGCGACCGACGCGGCCCAGAGCCCCGTGGGGGTCTGGACCGGTCTGATGCACCACGATGACCAGACCGACTCCTTCACCATTTCGTTCGCCCCTGATGGCGCAATTGCGCTGCGCACCCCCCGCAGCGTGGGCACCGGGGTGTGGAGCGCTGGGCAGCCCGGCCGCTTCTCCTACGAGCTCACCGAGATTTTCACTCCGGCGGCAGGCCACTCGGGCCGCGTGCAGATCCATGTCGAGGCTCACCTCGAGGGGGCCGTATATCGCGGGATCGGCACCGCCAGGGTGTACACCCCCGACGGCGTGCTGGTGCACACCACCACCTCGGCCGCGTTCACCGGCGACCGCCTCGCCGGCGGGCAGGCAGCCTGGCACACCCTGGTGAGCCTGGGCGCGCCGATCCGTGGGCGCACGCTCTACCCCGGTGACGAGGGCTTTGAGGAGGCCTGCTCCGGCTGGTTGCTGACGGTCGAGCACCGGCCCGCGGCGGTCGTGGTCGCCGCCGACGCCGATGACGTGGCCGCTGCCGTCCGGTTCGCGGTGGAGGCAGGACGCTCGGTTGCGGTGCAGTCGACCGGGCACGGCAAGTCGGTGCCTGCGGATGGAGCCGTCTTCATCGCCACTGGGGAGCTGCGCGAGCTGTCGGTGGACCCGCGTGCCGGCACTGCAAGGATCGGAGCCGGGCTGCGGTGGGGTGAAGTGCTCACCGCAGCAGCCGAGCACGGCCTCGCGCCCCTGTGCGGCTCCTCCGGCCAGGTCGGGGTGATGGGCTACCTAACCGGCGGCGGGCTCCCACTGACCGGCCGCACGTACGGCTTCGCCGCCGACTACGTCCGCTCGCTCGACATCGTCACCGCCGATGGCCGGCTCCGCACCGTCACGCCCACCCAGGAGCCCGACCTGTTCTGGGCGGTGCGGGGTGGCAAGAGCAACTTCGGTGTCGTGGTCGCGTCCGAGATCGAGCTGCTGCCGCTGCGCACCATCTACGGTGGTGAGCTTTACTACCCGGGCGAGGACCCCAGGCACGCCGCCCACGTGCTCGGCTCCTACCTGGCCTGGGCCAAGGAGCAGCCGGAGGAGATGTCGTCCTCTGTGACGCTGCTGCGCTTCCCCGACGCGCCGCAGCTGCCCGAGGAGTTCCGCGGCCGCTCGTTCGCGCAGGTCCGGGTGGTCTACACGGGGGAGGAGGAGCAGGGCGCGCGGCTGGTGGAGCCGTTGCGTGCGCTCGGCCCGGAGAAGGACACCTGCGGCGCCATGCCGTACACGCAGATCACCGAGATCTACCAAGACCCCAAGAACCCAGTCATGACGCACCTGCGCAGCGCGCTGTTGCACGAACTGGATGACGAGGCCGTGGAGGAGCTGGTCTCGCTCATCGACCCGTCGACGCCCGGCGGCCCGTTCCTCGGCATCGAGCTGCGTCACCTAGGCGGAGCGCTGAACCGGCCGCCCGGCCGCTCGCACGCGGTCAGCACCCAGGGCGCGGCCTTCCACCTGTGGCTGCGGATGCCGGCCGGGCAAGCCGACGCGACGCGCAAGGCCGCAGACGAGGTGCTGGAGCGGCTCCGGCTGTGGGACACCGGCGCCATGCTTCCGGGGTTCCTGTTCGACCACGACTCGGCTCCAGAGCGGGTCAGGCGGGCCTACACCGAGGCGAACTACCGGCGGCTGGCCACGCTGAAGGCGAAGTATGACCCGAACCACCTTTTCCGTATCAACCACAACATCCCGCCGTTCAGTGACGGTGAGCGCACCCGATCCTGAACGGCGCAGGACATGAGGTAATTCTCGACTGAGACGTCGGCGGCGGTGATCGAGCCCGGCCGAGGCCGGGATCTACGCCGGGACCCTGTTCATCGCGGCCTTCATCGCCGGCAGCGAGATGGGCGAGATGGGCGAGATGGGCGAGATGGCCGCATCGGCGATGCACGACACGGTCGGCCCGCTCGTCAACCCGGACGACCTCGCCGCGCACTACTGGGACATGTACATCAAGCCCGCACCTTCTGCATCCTGGAGGCGCTGCATGCGGCGCTGCGGCGGCGCGATGTCTACGCCGTCGGTGCCGACAAGCGGGGCAACCCGCGCGCCCGGCTGATCGAGGAACGGCTGTGGGTGCGCGCGGGGGAGACGGTGCTGAGCGGTCCGCCCGGGGGTGTTGGCGTACCGGCCTGGAGCATGGCGAACTCGGCGTGCGCCTGCTCGATGGCCTCGGGGAGGCTCCCGCGCGTCAGCCGCCGCTCGGGCGCGGCCGGGCACGTACGTGAGCGCGTTCCCCCTGGGGCCCGAACAGGATGAGCAGCTCGACCGGCGTGGCCCCGGCGTTCCCCATCCAGTGCGGGACATGCGTGTCGAACTCGGCCACCTCACCAGGCGCCAGGATGAGGTCCCGGTCACCGAGCACGAGCCGTAGCCGGCCGCTGAGCACGTAGAGCCACTCATACCCTTCATGGCGTTGCGGATCGGGCTCCGCAGGGCCCGTCGCCCCGGGAATGATCAGCTTGTACGCCTGGGTGCCGCCCGCCTTATGGGTCAGCCGGATGTACGTCATGCCGTCGCGCTGGATCGGCCGCAGGTGAACGCGCGGGTCGCCGGTCTGCGGTGCCCCGATGAGCTCCTCCAGTGGCATGCCGTGGGCCCTGGCCAGCGGGAGGAGGAGTTCGAGGTTCGGCCGCCGCCCGCCGCTCTCCAGGCGCGACAGGGTGCTCTCCGAAATGCCGGTCTCCGTGGCCAGGTCGGCCAGGGTCAGGCCGCGATGGCGGCGCATCCGCCGAAGCCTCGGACCCAGGGCCGTCAGCGCGGCGTCGAGATCGTCGTCCACAGTGGCCATCCTTGCTGGTTCGGCAACGCGGAATGCAAGCGCCGCACGCGGGTCCACATCGGGCCATGGCGTCAACCGTCCACGTATGCGCTCGAATTCCCTCGGGGCGTCTCTTGCCGGGCCGGCAATTTTTCGTGCGTCCATTTCCGGGGGTGACGCAGACTCGCAGCCGTGCGACGCCTGCCAGGCGCCGAACACAGTCAGCACTGGCCACAGTCAGAAAGGACGCCCACGGTGAGTACCCAACCCCTCCAGAGCGCCGGCCACGATCCGGGCGACGACCGCGTCATCCCGCCGGATCAACGGCCGGCGGAGAGCGGCGACCACCCACCCTCCTCACAACGCCTGCAGTACCCGGCGGTCATCGTGTTGTGCCTCACCCAGCTCATCCTGGTGATCGACAACAGCGTGGTGAACGTCGCGCTGCCGCAGATCCGGCACGCGCTGGGCTTCTCGGCGACCGGCCTGTCCTGGGTGGTCACCTCCTACGCCCTGGTCTTCGGCGGTCTGGTCCTGCTCAGCGGCAGGGTGGGGTCGATCATCGGCCCGCGGCGCGCGTTGCTGATCGGAGTGTCGATCTTCATCGTCGCCTCGGCGCTGGGCGGGGCGGCCACGATGCCGGCGATGCTCATCGCCGCCCGCGTCCTGCAAGGTCTGGGAGCGGCGCTCGCCGCCCCGGGCACGCTCGTGCTGCTGATATGGATCACCAGGCCGGGCCCCCAGCGCAGCCGGGCGATGACCGTGTTCGTTCTGGCCATCAGCATCGGCGCCGCACTCGGTCTGCTCCTCGGCGGGCTGCTGACCACGTCACTGGGCTGGGAATGGGTCATGTTCGTCAGCATCCCCATCGGCCTGGTCGTCCTCGTCGGGGTACGCCTGCTGGTGCCGGAGGCACCCCGCGCGCCGGCCCGCCTGGACGTCGGCGGGGCCGTCGCATCCACGACCGGCATGACCGCCCTCGTCTACGGCCTCATCAATGCCGAGTCGCAGGGCTGGGCCAGCCCACCGGTCCTCGTCTCGTTCGCGCTGGCGATCGCCGGGCTGCTCGCCCTGGTCCTCATCGAACGGCGCCACGCCGCCCCGGTCGTACCGCTGAGCTTCTTCACCAGGACGCGCAGCGCCGCCCCCCTGCTGGCCATGATGCTGATCCCGGCGGGCCAGGCCGGTTTCCTCTACTTCGCCGCGTTGTTCACCCAGAACGCCCTGGGCTTCACCCCTCTCCAGACGGGGTTGTCCGTTCTGCCCTTCAGCGCCGCGCTGCTCGTCACGAACATCCTGACCAGCCGCATGGTGACGCGACACGGGGAGCGGATCGTCGGTTCCCTCGGAATGTTCGGCCTGCTCACCGGGCTGTTGTGGATGTCGCGGATCGACGCCGCCGACACCTTCGCCGGCGGACTTCTCGGGCCGTTCGTCCTGCTCGGCCTCGGCGCGGGGCTGACCGTCGCGCCGCTCACCGCCGTCATCATGCACCAGGCGCCTGCGGCCCATCTCGGTGCCGCCTCCAGCCTCAACCAGGCCATGCAGCAGCTCGGCGGCGCGCTGGGCCTGGCCGTGATGACCACCGTGTACGGCAGCGCCGCCGCCGGGGGAGCCGGCGAGGCGGGGGCGATCGCCACAGCCCTCACCGCCGGGGTCGTCTTCCCCCTGCTCGCCCTGACCCTCTTCGCCACGTGGGCCCGCCCCACCACGACCACGCACTGACCGGCACATACAAGAAAACGGAGAACCACGATGAGCGACGCCCACGTTCCCACCAGCCCGATCACCGGCGACGACACCAGCCCGCAGGAGTTCACACGCGCCTGGCAGCAGTGGAGGGCCGGCTGGGAGCAATGGCTCACCCAGCCCCTGGGCTGGCTGGCCGCCACCTCGCACGAATGGCTCGACGATACGCCCCGGCACTATCCCGGGCTGCCCGGCCGGTGGTGGCAGCACGGGGACGCCATCCACATCGACCCGCAGGGCACGCCGATGGCGTTCGGCGAGGAAACCTTCACCGCCGAACGCCGGCTCACCCTCGCCGGCGCCCCCGACGACCTCCGGGTCATCATGGGCGAACGAGAGGTGGGCATCACCTACCGGGGCACGTACCTGATCGTGACCTACGACCCGAACTCACCGGCACGACGCGACTTCGACGGCGTGCCCATCTACGAGCCCAGCCCGCGATGGGTGTTCCCGGGCCGACTCGAACGCTACGACTCGCCCACCTCCGTGACGCTCGACTCCGTCGACTGGAGCGCCCACACCCACGAAACGCCCGGCCTGGTGCACTTCGAGTACGCGGGCACCGAGCACACCCTCCAGGTGCTCAGCTCCCACGGAATGCTGCTCACGGTCTTCACCGACGCCACCAGCGGCGTCACCACCTACGGGGCCGGCCGCTCCCTGGACATCCCCAGCCCGGACAGCGAGGGCAATGTGATGCTCGACTTCAACCGCACCGTCAACCTGCCTTGCGCGTTCAGCGAGCACTTCCCTATCTGCCCACTGCCGCCATCGACCAACCGGCTCCCCTTCGCGATCGAGGCCGGAGAGAAGATGCCCCACTGAGCGATCTCAGCGTGTGAGCGAACGGCACGCACACGACCCTCTGCGCCGCCCGGCGTATCCGGGCCGCTCCCGGCGCGAGTCGCGGCTGTTGCGTGCCCGCGAGGCGATGAACGTGGCCACCTCGCTCTCGGGCGCTCTACCTCCGGCGAGCTTCGAGCGCATCCAGAATCAGGTCCAGGCCGTAGCTGAACTCGCTCGTGTGGTCGTAGCCCGGCCGCAGGGCGTGGTCGACGATCATCTCTGTGAGGTACGGCAACTCGTCCGCCGGCAGGTGTTCGAGAATGCCGCCGGCCACTTCCTCGACATCGTGCGGCGTCGTCATCGGCAGATTCGCCTCCTGGAGGACGAACCCGGCGATGTAGCTGTCGATGAGCGAGACAGCGTGCGCGGCCATCGGCAGCGTGAACCCCGCCTCCCGGAGGACACCGAGGACGGCGTTGTGGTGGCGTAGCGTCGCCGGCCCCGGGTTGCGACGGGAGTCCATGAGGCCGAGAGCCCAGCTGTGCTGCGACAGGACCGCACGCGCGGAGGAAGCGCGCGCACGGATCGCCTCGCGCCAATCGTCGCACTCGACACTGGGCAACTTGATCGCCGCGAACACCATGTCGACCACGCCGTCGAGGATCGCGTCCTTGTTCGGTACGTGGTGGTAGAGCGACATCGCCTCCACGCCCACTTCCTGCGCCACCCGTCGCATCGTGATCGCCTCCACGCCGCCGCGATCCGCGACTCGGATCGCGGCCTGCAGCACGAGACCTCTGCTGAGCGGTTGTGGTGGTGGTGACACGACGGCTCCCGGGGATGGGCGGGTTGACAACCTTACAAGCGTAAGCCAGCCTTACACACGTAAGCCGCCTTACTGATGGAAGTCCTCCCGGATTGGCGTCAGCTGGGGCTCGGCGAACGTCTGACCCACGACACGCCCCGCCGGGGCCGGAGAAGGAGATCCCGATGCCGATGCCGAGGTGGTGGGGGCACGTGAACAAGAGGGTGTTCAACCCTCGCGCGATCGCGGGCGGGAGGTGGCCGGTGCTGATTCACGTCGGTCGCCTTTCCGGCGCGACGTACCGCACACCGCTCGATGCGCATCCCGTCGACGGCGGCTACCTGTTCGTTCTGGTGTATGGATCGCGCTCGGACTGGGTGCAGAACGTCCTGGCCGCCGGCGGTGCCCGGCTCCGGGCCGACAGCAGGGAGATGGAACTCACCGCCCCACGCCTCGTCGGGGAGGAGGAGGCGTTCCAGGCCTTCCCCGGTGAGGTGGCACGCCCACCGAGGCTGCTCCGCATCACCGAGTTCCTCCGTATGGACCTGGTCGCAGGCTGACGATCGACGTCCAGCGCGGAGCCTCGGCCGGCCTACCCCACGAAGCGGGAACTGCGGACGGAGCCGGCCGGCGGGATTACCATGATCCCGGCACGACTCACCGCTCGGCATCCTGGGGATACCAGCGCAGCTCGACGGTATTGCCGTCCGGGTCCTGCACATACACCGACTGCGCCTCGCCACGCGCGCCGAACCGGCGGACCGGCCCCTCCAGCACGGTGAAGACGCCGGAATCGATCACTTGCTGCCAGTCCACAGGATCCACGACAAGGCAGAAATGGTCCACGTTCGACTCGCCACGCGGGCAGTCGACCAGGTCGATGATGGTGGCCTCGTTGACCCGTACCGACGGGAAGGGCGCCTTACCCGCCCGCCACTCCGCAACCCGCTCCTCCTCGAGTCCGAGTGTTCCCGAGTAGAACGCCAGTGCTCGCTCAACGTCCCGCACGTTGAGCACCAGGTGATCAAAGGCTTTCACATGCATCGATAATCTTCTCTATCAACTGCTTCATCAGGATGGGAGGACTGGCTTATTCAGTGGCGGCCAACGCATTGTTGGGGACGGTGTGTGAGGTCCTCTGGCGGGTGCTGAGGGTGAGGAGCAGCGAAGCCGCTGTCAGTGCCACGCCGAACCAGACGACACTTGTGACACCCAGATGATCGGCGAACAGCCCACCGAAAAGCGCCCCGAGCGCAATAGACGTGTTATATGCCATGGTGTTGAGTGACATCGCGGCTTCGAAGGTGTCAGGCGCGGCGGCTTGCGTCATGTTGACCTGGCACAACTGGACGACGCCGAAGGAAATCCCCCAGAGAATCAGCGAGATGATCGAACCGGCCTGCCCGTGACCGATCGCGAGCAGCAACAGCAAGGACACCACGAGTCCCGCGCAGCCGACGATGAAGCTGCCCCTCAAATTTTTGTTCACCGTGTATCCGGCGATGAAGTTTCCGGCCGCGCCGCCGACGCCATAAACCATCAACATCACAGTGATGAAGAAGGGCGTCGCGGATGCGTTGTCCTCCAAGTAGGGGCGTACAAAGGTGTACGCACCAAAATGGCCGAGCACGAACAGTACGACGGTGAACAGCACCGAACGTAGCGGCACGTTCTTGAGCGGGAGCCCGAAGACTTCCCGCACTGAAACCGCGTTCGCCGACGGTAGCGATGGGATTATGGCGACGACCGCGAGGAACACCAGCGCACTGAGGCCGGCCCAGATGAGGAACGTGGTTCGCCAGTCGGTGAGGCTTTCCAGGACTGTTCCCAGCGGTATGCCCACGACCGCGGCGATCGAGATGCCGGACATCACGATCGCGGCCGCCCTGCTCGCGTGGCGTTCCGGAACAAGGCGCATGGCCATGCTCACGCCTATGGCCCAGAACACGCCGCTGGCAAATCCCATGATGAGCCGCGTTGTCAAGACCAGCGGATAGTTCGGCGAGATGGCGGTGATCACGTTTCCCAGGGTCAATATCGCCAGGAGCGTGGACAGCAGGACGCGTCGGTTGACGCGCCTGGTCCATGCCACGATGAACGGTACGCCCAGCCCGGCTGAGACGCCGTACAGAGTAACCATCAGCCCGGCAATTCCCACTGATATGCCCAGGCTTGTGCTTACCGGAGTAAGTAGGCCAACGGGCATCAACTCGGTAGTGAGGAAGACGAATAGACTGGCCGTGATCGCTGAAACACCCAGCCATGATCTCAAGGTCGAGTTCGGGCGTTCATCGTATGTGGTCATTTTCTTCTTTCTGATTGTTTCAGGTTGCAGACTTACGGATAAACGAATAAAACTACGGTATTGATCAGCTCCTCTTCGCTCGGACGCGTTCCAGCGCCCACAGCACGAAAGTCGCGGTGGACAGCGTGCCGCCGAGCAGGCTCACCCCGGTCCAACCGGCTCCGGTCCAGGCCACGGACGTCAGCAGCGATCCGGCGGCACCGCCAAGAAAGAACGCGGTCCCGGCGACAAGGCAGCCCAGCGAGACCGCTCCGGCGCCGATCATCGGCCAGGACAGCGCCAGGACCGCGGTGCCGATCCCGCTGACCCACTGCACCCATCCGCGGTCGGCCAGCCGGCCCGCGATCCGCCACCGCAGCAGCCGTTCGTGGCGGAACATCGCAAGCGTCGATCGCAGCAGCGCCGGATAGGACAGCCCGATGGGGGTGTGCAGGCGCGGGAGGAATCGCCACAGCAAGACGGCGACGACCGCCACGAGGATCGCGTTCGGCCAGTAGATCGTCCGCCAGCCGCCGAGTGCGGAAAGCATGCCCGAGGCCGTGCGCGGTACCGGCCAGCAGGACCGGACCGCTCGGCGCGAGGGCGGACACCAGGAGGAACGCCGAGGTCCCGGCGAAGAGCAAGACCGCGAGGCGGCGGCGTTCCACCAGGTCGCCCAGCGGAACCAGGAGGATCAACCCCAATGCGTACCCACCCTGGGCGGCAGTCACGATCAGCGTGGCCATGGTGGTGCTCAGCCCCAGCTCCCGCCCGATCACCTCGAGCAGGGGCTGAGCGAAGTAATTGCCCGCGACCGAGAGCCCGGTGGCCACCGACATCAGAAGCAGAAGCCCGCGATGCAGCCGCGGAGGGGCCGCGGCGATGGGCACACGCTTCAGGGTTTCGGTCATGTGTTCAAGGGTGCGCGATCATCGATCAATGAGTCCAACACATACTTTTCATCGTGATCTATCGTGATACATGATGGTTGGATGGAGCTGCAGCAGCTGAGGTATGTCGTCGCGGTCGCGGAGACCAGCAACTTCACCCGGGCGGCCGAGCATTGCCGGGTGGTGCAATCGGCGCTCAGTCATCAGATCGCCGGTTTGGAACGGGAGCTGGGCGCTCGGTTGTTCGAGCGCACCAGCCGCCGCGTACGGCTGACGCCGGCCGGAGAGGCATTCCTGCCCGTGGCCCGGGAGTGTCTGGATGCCGCGGACCGCGCGCGGGCCGAGGTCGCGGCCGCCAGCGGGGAGATCCGCGGGCGGCTCGCCGTCGGCGCCATCCCCACGGTGGCGGCCGTCAACCTGCCGGTCGCCCTGAGGGACTACCGTCGCCGCCATCCGCGGGTGCACATCACGCTCACCTCGGCGGGTAGCGAAGACCTGATCGAGCGGGTCCGGCGGGGCGGCGTCGACGTCGCATTCCTCGGCCTGCCGCCCCGCGCG
This sequence comes from Nonomuraea sp. 3N208, assembly GCF_052245935.1. Taxonomy (NCBI): domain Bacteria; kingdom Bacillati; phylum Actinomycetota; class Actinomycetes; order Streptosporangiales; family Streptosporangiaceae; genus Nonomuraea; species Nonomuraea sp. 3N208. Next base: position 76,439 of record NZ_JBQQBR010000025.1, read on the forward strand.
GAACCGAAGGGCGTCCAGAGTCGCCGGCTCGGCGGAGGCGAGCTGGTCGCCGTCGTCGCGCCGGATTACCACCGGGCGGAGAGTGAGTTGGACCTGCAGAGCCTGGCGGACGAACCGTTCATCGACTTCCGCGCCGGCGCGGCCGGGCGAGCACAGTCGGACGAGGCCTTCGCGGCCGCAGGGGTACGACGTGAGGTGCCCTTTGAGGTGTCGTCCGCCGACTTCATGGTCGATCTGGTACGGCAGGGCCTCGGCGTGGGCATGCTGCCGGCCGCGTACGCGCCGCGCTTCCCCGACCTGCGCATCATCCGTCTTCGCGATGCTCCCACGCGGATGGAGCACCTGATCTGGGATAACCGACCGTCGCCAGCGGCCACGGCCTTCCTTGAGCTGATTCTCGCCGATCATCCGGAGAGCGTCTCCGTCTGAGCCGCGTCTGACCCGCTGTCGAAGTCCCGCCCAGGATGTGCCTGGTACATATCCTGCGGGGGCATACGACGACCCCGCCGGCAGCGAGCGGGCGCTTCTTCAAACACCGCCTGAAGCGTCTCTCGGAAGGGACCGGCTCGATCACCGCTGGCTGGACGGCCCCGAGCTGCCCGGACTCGGTGCCGGCTTGACACCTACCGTCCGGTCAGAACGCGCTGGCCGGAGCCGACGCAGACTCCGGTGTCGGCTTTGACCCGCCTCATGTCCTGCTCACCAGGCGACCGGGAGTTCGTAGGCGCCGTAAATGACGGCGTCGGTCTTGAACGCCAGCTCCTCGACCGGTGCGGCGAGCCGCAGGGTGGGGATGCGGCGGAACAGCGTGTCGAAGACGATCTGCAGTTCCAACCGGGCCAGGTTCTGGCCGAGGCACTGGTGCGGGCCGAATCCGAAGGCGAGGTGCTGGCGGGCCCCGCGCTCGAGATCCAGTTCGGCCGGATTCTCGAACACCGAGGGGTCCCAGTTGGCCGACAGGCTCGAGACGATGACGCCCTCGCCGGCCTTGATGCTCACCCCGCCGATCTGCACGTCCTCGGTGGCCACCCGAGAGACGGTCGCGTCGGCGATGGTGAAGAAGCGCAGCAATTCCTCCACGGCCATGGGCGTCTTGCCCGGGTCGGCGGTGATCAGGGCCAGTTGCTCCGGGTGGTTGAGCAGCCCGAGCACGCCGAGCGAGATCATGTTCGCCGTGGTCTCGTGTCCGGCGGTCAGCAGCAGGAAGGCCATGCTCACCAGGCCCGTGTGGTCGAGGGTGCCTGCCTGGCGTTGCCGGGCGATCTGCCGGCCGAACAGGTCGTCGCCGGGTTCGGACTCCTTGCGAGTGATCAGATCGTCGATGTAGGCGCGGAGTTCGGCGAGGGCTCGCCGGCGGTCCTCCGATGACGAGGTCCGGCGCACCACCACGGCGGTGCGGCTTTGGAAAAAGTCGTGGTCGGTATAGGGCACGCCGAGCAGTTCGCAGATCACCAGGGAGGGCACCGGCAGGGACAGCGCCTGCACCAGGTCGATCGGGCGCCGGTCGGTGGCGAGCATGTCGTCGACGAAGTGGTCGACGATGTCCTGGATCCGCGGGCGCAGCGCGGCCAGCCGCTTCACGGTGAACTCGCCAATCACCGGGCGCCGGGCCGCGGAGTGCTCCGCGCCGTCCATGCCGATCATCAACGGCGGCTGTCTACGGAGCTGCTGCAGGGTCGCCGCATCGAGGTTGAAGAGCGGGAAGCCGTCCTTGCGCCGGTCGGAGGAGAAGCGGCGGTCGGCAAGGATGGCCCGGCCTTCCTCATGCCCGGACACCCACCACGCTTCGCCGCCGCTGGTCAGGCGGACCTTGCTGATCGGCGCCTGCTCGCGCAGTCGCTCGTACTCGGCGGGCGGGGCGAACGGGCAGCCACGTTCGACCGGCAGCTCCAAGCCGGCGAGTTCGCCGGCAACGCTCGTCGTCATGAATGACCTCCCACTAATAGACCTGGCTGAGTTCGTTGGGGCTCTTCGGGGGTGAAGCCGGACGCGGTGCCTGGTCAGCCGCCGCTATTCCGCCACCGATCCTCATCGCAGGGTGAGCGCGGTCTCGGATTCGATGCGGGTCAGCTTCTGCGGGTTGCGGACGTAGTAGAGGCCGGTGATACGGGCGTCCTCGACACGGATCGCAACGACGCCATCGATCTCGCCGTCCACGCGGAGGATGAGTGCCGGGTTGCCGTTGACCACGGCGGGGTCACCGGTGAGCACGACTTCGGCCTTGCCGATGCCACCGACGATGAAGCGGGCCACCTTGTCGGCGCTGATGATCGGCCGCGGCGCGGCCTGCTTGACGCCGCCGCCGTCGCTCACCAGGACGACCTCAGGGGCGAGCACGTCAAGCAGGCCCTGCAGGTCACCGGCTTCGAGCGCGCGCTGGAACGACTCCAGAGCCGCCCGGGTCTCGCTCGGGGAGACCGCTTCGCGAGGGCGGCGGGCTTCGACGTGCCGGCGGGCGCGGTGCGCGATCTGGCGGACGGCCGCGGGGCTCTTGCCGACGGCGGCTGCGATCTCGTCGTAGCCGACATCGAAGGCCTCGCGCAGCACGAAGACGGCGCGCTCGGTCGGCGAGAGCGTCTCGAGAACGAGCATGAGCGCCATCGACACACTCTCGGCGAGTTCGAAGTCCTCGGCCACGTCCGGCGCGGTGAGCAGCGGCTCGGGGAGCCAAGGGCCGACATACGCCTCCTTGCGGCGCCTCATGGTGCGCAGCCGGTCGAGCGACCGCCGGGTCGTGATCCGGACCAGGTAGGCGCGCTGGTCGCGCACCTGTCCCACGTCGACCTTCATCCACCGCAACCAGGTTTCCTGGAGGACGTCCTCGGCGTCGGCAGCCGATCCGAGCATCTCGTACGCGACGGTGAACAGCAGCTTGCGGTGGGCGACGAACGCCTCGGTGGCAGAGTCCACCCGGCCGTCACCAACGATCGGCTCGGCTGTGCCCGTCGTTGGATCGCTGCGCTCACTCATGGCCGGCTCCTGCCTGTTCGCCCTCAGCTCCTGCTCCACACACAAGACGCCGGCTCTCACCGCTGTGTGACACCCATGATCGGTGGCGCACGTCACATGACCGCACTGTCACAGGGATCGGGTCGCCGGCGCCTCATGCTCGTCAGGACGCAGCGCGAACGATACGCGCGGCACACAACTCCGCGAATGATCGCCTTGGCCCGTTGCGTGGTGACCGCCGCACACCCGCCACCGCAGAAAGAACGGAAAGAAATCATGAGCAAGGTCTGGTTCGTCACCGGTTCGTCCCGCGGCCTCGGCCGTAACTTCGTCGAGGCCGCCCTGTCCCGCGGCGACCGGGTGGCCGCGACCGCCCGGAACACCGCAAGCCTTGACGAGTTGGTCACCGCCTATGGCGACGCGGTGCTCCCGCTGGAGCTGGACGTGGCCGACAAGGCCGCCGTCTTCGAGAGCGTGCAGCGGGCGAAGGAGCACTTCGGCCGTCTCGACGTCATCGTGAACAACGCCGGCTACGCCCAGGTCGGCGCGGTCGAGGAGCTGACCGAGCGGGAACTGCGCGACCAGCTGGAGACCAACCTGTTCGGTGCGGTGTGGGTGATCCAGGCCGCGCTGCCCTACCTGCGCGAGCAGCGCTCAGGGCACATCATCCAGCTGTCCTCGGCGGCCGGGGTCATCGCCATGCCGCTCGGCGGCGCATACCACGCCTCCAAGTGGGCCCTCGAAGGCTTGAACGAAGCCCTCGCCGGCGAGGTCGCCGACTTCGGCGTCAAGGTGACCATCATCGAGCCCGGCGGCTTCGCCACCAGGGACGGCAAGAACCCCGATCCGCTCGCCAACGGCCACATGGCCCAGACCGACCCGGCCTACGACGGTCTCCGTCGACGCCTCGGCGCGGTCGCCGGAAAGCAGCCCGCCGGCGACCCGGCCGCCGCGGCCCAGGCACTCCTCAAGCTCGTCGACTCCGACAACCCACCCCTGCGGGTGCTCTTCGGCCAGGGCTTCTACCCAATGCTCCAGCAGGTCTACGCCGACCGGCTCAAGACCTGGGCCGACTGGCAGGACCTGTCGGCGGAAGCTCACGGCAAGCTTGATCAAGAAGATCTGGTCTGAGCTTTTGAGAACCTGAGCCGCGTCATTCTTCTCGGCCCGATGCAGCACTCCGGCTGGAGTTTGGCGCTCGATTATCTGCGGCATCACTGATCGCGACCTGCGGCGACCCGCCTCCGGGCGTACGTGACGCGGCGACGCCCCGGGCCGCTCAGGCCCTGCGGTTGTAGAGCCGGAGCGCGATCGGGGCGAACACGACCGTCATGGCACCTGAGAGCGCGAGGACGAGCGCGATGTCCCCGGCGTCGGGCACGCCGTCGAGGAGGCCGCGCGCCGCCTCGATGAGGAGCGTCACCGGGTTGACGGTCACGAACTCCTGCACCCAGGCCGGCATAGGTCTCCGGCAGCGCGAACGCCGAGCTCACGAAGGTCAGCGGGAAGAGGATCAAAGTGGACGCCCCCATGACGGCGGCCGGGTCCGCACGGTGAGGCCGACGATCAGCCAGATACTGGGCTGGGTCCGGTCAGGCCGTTTCGGCGCTGAGGGCCTGTGCCACGGGCCGGCGGGCCGCCAGGCGTGCGGGCAGGGCGGTGAGTGCCGCTGTCGCCAGGAGAATCGCGAGTACGGCGCCGAGCAGCCAGGAGGAGGGGGGATCCACCGCATTCCTGGCGGCGAAGAGCGAGAGCAGGCCGATGCCCAGAGGGACGCCGATGATGGCGCCGGGCAGGCTGTGCAGGAGCTGGGCGGTGGACAGCCCTGCGGAGATCTGCCCTGGGGTGGCGCCGAGCGTACGTGCGATGGCCATGTTCGCCCGGGCCTCTATGGCAGTGGTCCAGGTGAACGTGATGGTGTTCACGACGGCGAGTGCGATCAGCAGGATGGTGACGGCGAGCATCAGCTGGCGGTCGTGCTCGCCTCGCAGGTTGGGCAGGGCGGAGGAGCCATCCAGGCCGTAGCCCCTCTCCGGCTGGGCGTACAGGGTCAGCAGGGCGACGATCGCGATCACTGTGGTGGCGGTGGAGCACGCCTGCAGCACGGCGCGGCCCGGCCGGCGGGCGGTCAGCCGCAGCCCGAGCAGAAGCGGCGTGGGCAGCAGCGCGGACAGCGCGGTGAGCCAGGGTCGGTGACGGGGCTGATGCGCGGTGGCGGTCAGCGCCGTGACGGTCGCCGTACGCAGAGCCCGCAGCGTGGGCCGCAGCGTGGACAGCACCGCCACCGCCACGGCGAGGACGGTCGCCGTGGCAACGGTGGCGCCGGTCAGCCCGGCGGCGTCGCCGATCCGGCTGGCGGTGGGGCTGGCGATGGCGGGCACGGCCAGGCGGGCGATCAGCAGCCCCAGCGCGTCGCCGACCAGCGCCAGCGCCAGGTACTCGGTGAGCAGGACGGTGGCGATCAGACCCGGGGTGGCGCCGACGGCCTTGAGCAGTCCTGCCCGGCGCGTCTGCTCGACGGCGCGTCCCGCGGCCAGCGCCGCCACTCCGGTGATGGCCAGGAAGCTGAGCAGCCAGCTACCGACGACCAGGATCGGCTGGCTGTTCTTGAGGATGACTATGTCCTGTTTGGCCGTGAACTGCCAGGAGCGAAAGTTGATCCTGATAGTGGGGGCGCGGTGGGCATCGAGGAAGGCCTCGGTCTCGGCGGGGTCGCGCAGCTTGAGGTCCACGGCCAAGGTCACCGGGAGATCTTGGGACGACGCCAGTGTCCGGGCATCTGATCGGGTCATCCATGCCAGGCCGCTGTAGTCGCTGGGACCACCGCCCGGGCCGATCTGCGCCGCCCAGGGGTAGATGGAGGTGGCCGCGGTGACAGCGATCCCGACGACGGGGTACGACCGGCCGGCGATGGTGACGCGGTCGCCGACGCCGACGCCCAGCGCGGTGGCGAAACCGCGTTCGAGGACCGTGCCGCCGGAGCGTACCCACTGACCCGAGGTCAGCAGCGGCCGGTTGACCGCGCCGGGCGTCACGCCGAAACCTTGCACCACCACCGGAGACGAGGTGGAATCGCGCGTGGTGAGGTCGGCGTAGACGATGCGATAAGGGCCATGGTAGGCGATGACCTCGGTCTCGTTCGCCAGCGAGGCCAGGGCCGAGGTCACGGCGGGGCCCGTGTCGCCGGAGAGTGCCACCACGTCCGGCCCGGCGGTGGCCGCGCGGGTCTGCTCGTACAGCGCGTCGCTCACGCCGCGCAGGGACAGGCCCAGTGCCATCGTGGCGGTGGCCACGGTGACCGCGAGCAGGAGCATCGCGGCCTGAACCTTGTGCCGGCGCACGTCAGCCAGCACCAGGCGCACGACGAGCACGATGGAGCCCATGACGTTCAGCCCCCCAGCCCGATCAGCCCGCCGAGCCCGCGCGTATGGGAGCCGACGAGCAGGGTGTCGTCGACGAACATCCCGTCGCGCATCGAGATCAGCCGGTCCGCGGTGGCCGCGACCCTTTCGTCGTGCGTGACGATCACGAGGGTCTGCCCCGCGGAACGCAGCTCCTCGAAGATCCTCAGCACATCGAGGGTCGCCGCGGTGTCGAGGTTGCCGGTCGGCTCGTCGGCCAGGACGACCAGCGGGTCGTTGGCCAGCGCGCGGGCGATGGCAACCCGCTGACGCTGCCCACCGGACAGTTGCGACGGCAGATGCCGGGCACGGTCGGCGAGCCCGACCCGCTCCAGCAGCAGGCTCGCGCGCCGCCTGGCCTCGCGCCGCGAGCGCCCGGCCAGCAGCACGGGCAGCTCCACGTTCTCGGCCGCCGACAGCTCCTCCACCAGATGGAAGGCCTGGAAGATGAACCCCACCGACCGGCGCCGCAGCCGCGCCAAGGCCCGCTCGCTCAAGGTGTCGATGCGCCGACCGGCCAGCCACACCTCCCCACCGGTGGGCCGCTCCAGGCCACCCAGCAGGTGCAGCAGAGTGGATTTCCCGCAGCCGCTGGGCCCCATCACCGCCAGCATCTGTCCCTGCGGCACCTCCAGGTCGACGGCGTCAACCGCCCGGACCCGGCTCTGCCCCTGACCATGCGTCTTCACCAGGCCGCGAGCCCGGACCGCGGCACTTGACACGTTCATCCACCCTCAACTCTGTCATCGCCCTTGGACCAGGCTCGCTCGCAGGCCGCCAGCCAGCGCAGGTCCGCCTGCAGCCGCAGCACGACCCCTTCCAGCAGCAGGCCGGCGGCCGATCCCGCCGGCTCGGCCAGCGCCGCCTGCTGCGCCTCACGCATGCGGCGCAGCAATTCACGGCGCTGCGCCGCCACCAGCTCGACCGGGTCGGCCAGCCGGGCCGCGGCGGCCGCGATGAGCTTGAGATGAAACTCCGCCAGGTCCGGTTTCGGCCAGCCCACCTCGGCCAGCCAGGCGGCCACCCGCTGCTGCCCGGCCGGCGTCAGCGCATAAACCTTGCGCTCCGGCCGCTCGGGAAGGCCATCCGCCCATTCGCAGACCACGAGCCCCGCTCTTTCCAGCCGGGCCAAGGTCACATAGATCTGACCGGAGTTCATCGACTCGCCCAGCGGGCCAAGACTCTGCCGCAGCCGAACGCGCAGGTGGTACCCGTGCGACGGCTCTTTGGCGAGCATCGCCAGCACTGCGTCCTGCATTCCACCCCCTAACGGCTAGCCAATAGATAGCGGTTACCCATACGAGGTGTCAAAGCGCTACACCTGGCGATCTCCTGGACTGGCCTCGCCGCCGGCTGATGGGGGAGGGAAAGGCAGAGGTAATGGGATGGGCCTGCTCGGCGGCCGCGGCACGGCGGTCGCCCACGGTGCGCGCCGTACGCTCGGCCTCGGCCTCGGCCACGAGTTCGCGTTGCGCTCGTCGTTGCCGCACACCGCTGCGTACGTGCCGTCCTGGCGGCCGGTGGACGGAGGCTCCCGTAGCGGCCGAGGCAGCGGCTCACCCCAGCGGTCGGTATGGTCGTCAACTTCCTGCTGGCAGGTTCCGCGAGGGTGAGGGCCGCGAGCTGCAGGAGCCGAAAATCATCTTCTTCGATCTGCAGCGCAACGACGTACCGTGAGCCGGTGCGGGGCCGTCCCCAGAGGCGAGAAGCAGGTCAGAGGGCGAGGTCGACCTGGTACTTGTTGAGCCACTGGTCGAGCTGGAGCAGGCGTTCCAGTGAGGCGCGCGCGGACGGCTCCCCGGTCCCGTCGGCGGGCTGGTCGACGAGGGCGCGGGCCTTGTCCGTGTCGATCAGCCGGGCACTGGGCAGGTCCCCGGCGCGGAGCAGCGCGTCGGCGCGGTCGCGCAGGACCTGGTCGTAGGAACGATCCTGGGTGGCGGGGTACGGGCTCTTGACGCGCCGCAGGACGGACTCGGGCAGCAGGTCCGCGGCGGCGGCACGCAGCAGGCTCTTCTCGCGCCCGTCGAAGGTCTTGAACGACCAGGGGGCGTTGAAGACGTACTCCACCAGCCGGTGGTCGCAGAACGGCACCCGGACCTCCAGCCCCACGGCCATGCTCATCCGGTCCTTGCGATCGAGCAGGATCTGCACGAACCGGGTGAGGTGCAGGTAACTGATCTCGCGCATGCGCCGCTCGTGCCCGGTCTCGCCGGGCAGCCGGGGCACCTCGGCGATCGCCTCGCGGTAGAGCTCGTCCCGGTAGCCGGAGAGGTCCAGGGCACGTGCCACATCGTCCCTGAACAGCCGCTCCGCCCCCGTATGAGCGGCGAGGCCGGGGCCGGCGAGCCACGGGAAGCTGTCGGCCGCGACCGCCCCGGCGTCGTGGAACCACCGGTAGCCGCCGAACACCTCGTCGGCCGACTCCCCGGACAGCGCGACCGTGGAATGCCCGCGGATCGCCTTGAACAGCAGGTACAGCGAGGTGTCCATGTCGCCGATGCCGAGCGGCAGGTCGCGGGCGCGCAGCACGGCTCCTCGCACGGCAGGGTCCATCAGGTCGGCCGAGTCGAGCACGACGTCAGTGTGCTCGGCGCCGACGTGCCGGGCCAGCTGGTGCACGTACGGCGCGTCGGGCGTCGAGCGCAGGAGATCGGGCCTGAAGTGCTCGGCGTAGCCGGCGAAGTCGACGGCGAACGAGCGGACCGGGCCCAGGTGCTGCTCCCGCAGGTCCTTCGCGGCCAGCGCGGTGATCGTGCTGGAGTCGAGGCCACCAGACAGCAGCGCGCACAGGGGCACGTCGCTGATGAGCTGGCGGGCGACGATGTCGTCCAGCAGGCTGCGGACCGTCTTGACCGTGGAATCGACGTCGTCCGGGTGCTCGTGGGATTCGAGCCGCCAATAGCGGCGCTTGCGGACGCCGTCGCGGTTCACCCGGACGAGCTGGCCGGGGCGCACCTCGTACATGCCTGTGAACACGCCGTGCTCCGGCGTCTTGACGAACGCCATCAGCTCGCGCAGCCCGTCGATATCGAGCACCCGGCGGGCGAGCGGGTTGGCGAGGATGGCCTTGGGCTCCGAGCCGAACAGCACGCCGTGCCGCGTCGGGTAATAGTACAGCGGCTTGATGCCCATGCGGTCGCGGACCAGCAGCAGTTCCTCGTCGCGGGCATCCCAGACCGCGAAGGCGTACATGCCGTTCAGGCGGTCGGCCAGGTCCTCGCCCCACTCGACGTAGGCGCGCAGCACGACCTCGGTGTCGCTCCGGGTTCGGAAGCGGTGCCCGCGGGCGGTCAGCTCCGCGCGTAGCTCGCGATAGTTGTACACCTCTCCGCTGTATGTCAGCACGGCGGGCTTCCGGCCGTCGTCGTCCGCCAGCATCGGCTGCCGTCCGCCGGCGAGGTCGATGATGGCGAGTCTGCGGTGGCCGATCGCGGCATGCGGCGCGATCCAGAGCCCTTCGTCGTCGGGGCCGCGACACGCCATCGTGTCCGTCATCGCCTGCGCGGTCTCCCTGGCCGCCCGCAGGTCGCGCTCGAAGTCCACCCATCCGCAGATGCCGCACATGTTGGATCCCCCATTTCCTCCAGATCGCTAGAACTGCCCGATTCGTTGCAAAATGTCACATAATATCCATGAAATGTGATATATGTCGCTTTGTGGTTCAGGCGTGCGGCTCATCAGGTCGTTGAACACTGGAGCACTGGCTCCTCGCGAACGGATCTGCCACGCATCGCCCGCGAGCTGACCACGATGGCGCGTTACCTCGATCGCCCTCCTTCCCGCGGATGTGGCAGGGCTGGACCGGCTACGGCCGCGCCCGCAACGTGAGGGGGGCGAAGGCGTGCCCGGCCCACAACCCACGGGAGATCTCCTCCGGATACGCTGTTATGCCCGGCTCGATGTCGATGACCCAGGTATGCCTGTTTTGTGGCTCGTACGCCGGCCAGCCCGGATCCCCGGTCGTGGCGAAGGCATCCATGCCGCGCGAACCCGGGCCGACAGCTCGGCCGCGGCTGGTGGCGGCTCCTGTCCAAGCAGCAGTCCTGCCGCTCCAGCGGTCAGGTTGCCGAACGTCAGCGGCAGGCCGAGCCCGTGACAGGCACCGAGGGCATCGCCGCCCATGCCGGGGGCCGGCCACGTCAGCTCGTACAGGTGAGCCCGGCCGCGCCTCTGGTGGGGGTGCCACCGGAATACGGCGGAAACGGGCCGCGAATTGAGGTAACTGCTGATCAGTGGCCTGCGAGTTGCAGCGTAGGCGGTAGATCTGCCGCAACCGCGGTGCCCTCGACCAGGCCCTCGCCGCTATGTGGGACGGCAGCGTCCTCACGGTGACCACGTTCGACCGGTTCGCCCGCAACATGGCCGAGGCCAACGAGATCCGACCGAGGAAAAGTGGCCAGGTTGAGGGCTTTTGCAGAGGTGCCTTCATACCCCGGACGATTGGGTGACCGAAACCACGACCCGTGAGATCGACAGGTCGATCGTCCGGTGTGACGGCAGCATCCTCGTTGAAGTAGCCGGGTCGTCGCCTGTTCCAAGATTCCGCTCCCAGCGCGGATGCGACCCGCCCGCAACGACCAGCCGAATCCGGTTGTTCCGCGCGAACCGGTGCGCGACGGCGTCGAGCTCCATACGAATCAGCATCGGCACTTCGGTAGGAGCGGACGTACAGGTCGTCACCGTCGCGGACGACCCAGATCGGCACCGGCTTGCGCAAGGTGCCGTCATGCCGGAGCGGCGCCATCTCCAACTCATCGGCCTCGGCGATGCGGGTGAGCTCGTTGCTTGTCCATGTCGTCATCGGTCCTTCTCCTGTTTCCTCGATCCGGTGAGGGCAAAAGGAAGCTCACGGTCTTCGGGCCGGCCGCAGGAAGAGGTTCGCCGCCGCGCTGACGAAGGCGATCACCGCGGCGATGACCAGGCTTTGGCGTAGGCCGTGCAGAATGCTGTCGTGGCCTGCCAGCAGGCCGCCGAACACCGCGACGGCCAAGGCTCCGCCGACCTGGCGGCTGGTGTTGAACACGCCGCCGGCCACGCCCGAGCGGTCGGCGGGAACGCCCTCCAGCAGGACCGCCGTCGTCGGAGCCATGGCCAGCGGCCCGCAGATGCCCACCGGGATCATCACGAGGGACAGCGCCCACACGGGGGTGGAGGCGGGCAGGAGTGCCAGCACCGTCATGCCCGCACCCATGAGGAGCATGCCGCCGACGATGGGCACGCGAGGCCCGAACCTCTCGGCCAGCCTGGCCACCAGCAAGCTGACGAAGCCGGACAGGACGGTCATCGGCACGAAGGCGAGGCCGGTGGCGAAGGAGGACAACCCGCGCTGCTCCTGGAAGTAGAGACTGTAGACGAACACCATGCCCTGGAAGCCGCCGATGAACGCAAAGCCGGTCCCCGAGGCGATCACCACGACTCGAGAGCGGAACACCTCCAGCGGAACCATCGGATGCCTTCCGCGCGCCTGAGCGGCGACGAAGACGGCCAGCGCCAGGACGGCAATCACCAACGCCCCGAGCACCCGGGGCGCGCCGAGGCCGTCGGCGCCTGCCTCGATCACCCCGAAGGTCAGCGCCCCCATGGCCAGCACGGCCGCGATCTGCCCGGTCCAGTCGAACGGCACCTCACGGCGCGACGAGTGCGCCACGCGGGCCAGCAGCACCAGCGCAATCAGGCCGACCGGCAGGTTGATCAAGAAGATCATTCGCCAGCTGACCAGGTTCAGGGCACCGCCCGCCACGGGGCCGGCCGCCGCGGCCACAGAGCCGCCGATGGTCCACAGCGCGATCGCCCGGCCTCGCTTGACAGTGTCACTGTAGGCCTCGCGGATCAGCGTCAGGGATGACGGCGTCATCATCGCCGCGCCCAAACCCTGCACCATGCGGGCGATGACCAGCGTGGCCAGATCCGGTGCCAGGCCGCATGCCGCCGAGGAGACGACGAACACCGCGAGACCGATCCCGAACGCACGCCGTGCGCCGGCACGGTCGCTCAGGGACCCTGCCGACAGCAGCAGCGCCGCGAACATCAGGATGTAGCCGTCCATCACCCACTGCAGTCCGCTCATGCCGCCGCCGAGGTCGCTGCGAATGTCAGGCAGGGCGACGTTGACGACCGAGGCGTCGAGGGTGATGACGAAGAAGCCGAGCAGAGCGGCCGAGAGCGCGAAAACGGGGGCGGGATGGCGCCGTTGGGTGCCACCGGCGGTCGATGGGGACACGGGGGGCGGGGCGGACATGCGGTGGACTCCTGAGACCGAGATAGGCATACGAACGGGCGCCGCTGTGGTGGAGGGTGGCCGAAGACCTGCGGCCAGGAGGGAGTGGTGGTGAGGGGCTCACCGAGGTAAGTACGTGTGATTGCGAGCGAGCCTCTCGAAGACGCGATAGTCGGTGATCACACCGTCGGCGACGGTGAATCGCAGGATCATCTCGTTGTGGAGTACCTGGTCCTGAGGGATGGAACCGGGAGGCGTATCGGCCCGGTGCCAGTACCCGTCCGTCGGCCTCCACCATGGTCTGCAGCTCGAATACGAGCGGCTCGACGACTGCGAAAAACGCGGTGAGGGACTCCCGGATCTCCTCTGGCCCGCAGCGGCGCCCGGCCCAGGGAGTCAGTGCCGGATCGCCCGGGATCATCCAGGTCGCGTCGGAAGCGAAGTGGGACAGGATCCGCTTCATGTCGCGCGTGCCGAGGGCTTCCACATACGCCTCGACAGTGGCGATCGCCTCGCTGGTCATGGCGGTGGGTCCGTTCTGCTTGGCTGCGGTGGGCGAGCGCGGTTACCGCTGGCTGGTTGGGGGTGTGGGCCAGCGCCGGCTGCTGGCCGTGCCCTCCTTGCCCCAGGCTTCAGGTCAGGGACGCAGCAGTGCCTTGATGGCGCGGCGCTCGTCCATGGCCTTGTAACCTTCGGCGACCTCCTCCAGGGGCAGGGTGAGGTCGAAGACCTTGCCCAGGTTGATACGGCCGCTGAAAACGCGGTCGATCAGGTCGGGAAGGTAGGCGCGCACAGGGGCGGGGCCACCGCGCAGACCGACGTGGGAGAAGAAGAGCTGCTGGCCGTCGATCTGCACGTCGTGAGGCATCCCGACGAAGCCGACGTTGCCGCCGGGGCGGGTGGACAGCAGGGCCTGGTGCATCGACTGCTGGGTGCCGACGCACTCCAGGACCGAGTCGGCGCCGACGCCGTTCGTGAGCTCCGTGACGCGGGCGACGCCGTCCTCGCCGCGCTCGGTGACGATGTCGGTGGCGCCGAACTCCAGGGCCAGCTTCTGACGGGACTCGTGCCGGCTCATGGCAATGATGCGTTCGGCGCCCAGTTCCTTTGCGGCGATGACGCCGGACAGGCCCACCGCGCCGTCACCCACGACCACGGTCGTCGAACCGGGCTTGACCTCGGCCGCTCTGGCGGCGTACCAGCCGGTGCCCATGACGTCGGACAGGGTCAGCAGGCTCGGGATCAGCTCCTCGGCCGGCTGCTGTGGGGTGGCGACCAGGGTGCCATCGGCGAGGGGGACGCGGACGTACTCGGCCTGGCAGCCGATGACCCACTGCCCGTGCTGGCAGGAGGTGTGGTAGCCGGCCCGGCAGATCGGGCAGATGTTGTCCGAGGCCGCGAAGGAGCCGATGACGAACTGGCCGGGCTTGATGATCGATACGTCGCTGCCGACCTCCTCGACGACGCCGACGTATTCGTGGCCGATCGGCTGCGGCTCGGCGACCGGGTTGATGCCCCGGTAGCTCCACAGGTCCGAGCCGCACACGCAGGTGGCGACGGTGCGAATGACCGCGTCCGTCGCTGCCACGATCTTCGGCTCGGGGGCGTTCTCCACCCGGATGTCACCGGGCGCGTGAATGATGGTTGCTCGCATGATGCCTTCCCAGGTCTTTCTCAGGTCTGCCGCGGCGTCAGGGGCGGGTGCGGGTGCTGATGCGCGGGCCGTTGTACTCCTCCTCGGCGACGTGTTCGAGCCATGTGGCGTCGTCCGTCTCCCACAGCGCGAGGTGGATCATGAACTGGTCGGGCGCGGCACCGTGCCAGGGTTCCTCACCCGGGGGGTGTGTAGACGGCATCGCCGGGGTGAGCATCGATGATCTCGCCGCCGCGGGACTGCACCCGGGGCGATGCCTTCGACGATGTAGAGAGTCTGTCCCAGTGCGTGGGAGTGCCAGGCGGTACGGGCGCCCGGCGCGAACCTGACCATGTTCGCCCGGGCCCGGGAGGGCTCCTCGCCCCGGTAGATGACATCGAACCACACGTCACCGGTAAACCACTCGGCCGGCCCTTCTGCAGTCGGCGACTGCTCCAGTAGTTCCATACCGTTTTCTCCCCTCAGCGAGAGCCGGAGAACAGCCTCCGGCCATTCGAATGGGCGGCTAACGGGTCACGTCATCGACCTTGCCACCATCGCGCAGGCCCCGCACAGGGAAAGGTTTCATCCTGGGAGAGAACTATCCAGGGAGGAAACTCTCCCCCCTTTACTAACGGGGGCAGTGCCAAACTGGTGAGTATGACCAGCAACGCGCATCTCAACGAGCTGGGAGAATTCCTCAAGGCACGGCGCGCCGAGCTCAGCCCCCGTACGGTCGGCCTGCCTGACAGCGGTACGCCGCGTCGGGTGGCCGGGCTCCGCCGAGAGGAGGTCGCCCTACTCGCCGCCATCAGCACCGACTACTACACCCGCCTGGAGCAGGGCCGTATCCATCCGTCCGCGCCAGTGCTGGCAGCCCTCGCCCGCGTTCTGCACCTGGACGACGGCCAACGAGACTACGCGTTCGAGCTGGCCGGAAAGCTGGCCGGGCGGCCGCGGCGGCGCACCGCGCAAAAGGTGCAACCGCAGCTGCATCGACTGCTCGACGACCTCACCGCGATTCCGGGCATGGTATTGGGCCGCAGCATGGACATCCTGGCCTGGAATCCGCTTGCCGCCGCCCTGCTCACCAATTTCGCGAAGGTCCCGGAAAAGAAGCGCAACTATGTCCACATCCTCTTTACCGATCCCGCCATGAAATCGCTGTACGGGGACTGGGATACCGTCGCCCGCACGTGCGTCGCCCATCTGCGGATGCGCGCTACCAAATACCCCGACGACCCTCGCCTGGCCGTCCTCGTCGGCGAACTGTCAGTGCAGAATCCACAATTCCGGCAGTGGTGGGGAGCCCACCACGTGGCCGCCCGCACCATGGGCGCCAAGGCGTTCAACCACCCGGTCGCCCGCACCCTCACCCTCGACTGGGACACCCTCACCTGTAGCACCGACGCCGACCAGGAACTCGTCATCTGGACCGCCGAACCCGGCACGGCCTCCTACGACGGCCTGCAGATCCTCTCCTCCTGGAACGCGACCCCGACGGGCAGCGCGGCCTTGTAGCGACGAGGCTCCCCAGCACAGCACGGCTTCCGCGGCTGTCAACGAGGCCTCCGTCAGCGCCCGACGACCGTCAGCCCCGAGGCTGGTGTCCACGCCGCGCACCCGGCCCTCGCCAGCGCCAGCGTACGGCTCCAATACTCGCACCAGGTCAGGACCCCGCACCGCCGGAGACGGCAAGGCCGGTCGCCTTTATGCGCATACTGCGTCCGGCACGGTCCGGGAGGGAATGGATCGCGCGTCCCTGCCGTGGATTTCACGCCCGCAGGACGACCTTGCCTTGGACATGGCCGGTTTCGATGAGGCGGTGGGCCTGGGCGGCGTCGGCGAGGTCGAAGATCTGGGCCACCTCGGGAACGACGGCTTTCACCGCTGCGAGGTGCGTGATCTGTTCGAGCCAGGCTCGCTCGGTATGCACGGCGGTGGTGGCGATGCGGACACCGGCGGCCTCGGCAGCCGCTCGCAGGCCGTCGGGCGCGCCGGTGAGTGCGAGTTCATGCCGCGGCTTCGACCCGTTGCACGGTCCTGGCCTCCCACACATTGAGGGCGACCAGCACAGCGGCGAGCGCCGCCATCGCGGCGAGCGCCGGCACGCGCCCAGCCAGCGGCACCACGGCCAGGCACAGGGCGGCGGCACTCAGCCGGGCGGTGGAGACGGTGCGGAACATCCGCCACCTGGTGTAGCCGAACGTGGCCAGGTAGAGCGCGGCGCCGCCGAACAGCAGGGCCGCGACGTCGGTGTGCAGGTGCGCGAGCGGGTGCGTGATCACTTCGCCGGTGGCGGCCGCGATCGCGATGACGCCGCCGACGAACGCCAGGTGCCCGTACGGCAGGACCGGCCGGATCACTTCGATGGCAACCTCGGCGGTGCGCAGCGCGTACCGGATGGCGCCGGCTGCGAACGCGAAGTACACCCACCACAGCGCGCAAGTCAGCGCGAAGGCCACGGCGACCGCGGCGAGCCGGGCCGGGGTCAGTGGCTGGTGTCCGGCCACCACACCGGTCTCGGCGACGGACTCGCCGAGCGCGATGATGAGGAACAGCCCGAACCGTTCGGGCAGGTGTGACGGCTCGTACGCGATCCGGGCCATGCGCCGCCGGGCCAAGAACGGGACGGACAGGTCCACCCCGGCCGCGAGCGCCCACAGCGCCATCCGTACCCCGCCGTCGGCCAGGCCGCCGAGCGTGAGCAGCGGGCCGGTGACGAACGCGGCCGCGGTGAAGGGATTGAACCCGACACCGCGGTAGCTGCGCCACATCAGCGCGTAGAGCACCAGACGAGCGGCCCAGTAGCTGGCCCCGAACAACAGACCGCGTGACTCGTACGCCTCCGGCAGCGCCAGGGCCATGAACAGGCCACACAACCCGACGGCGAACGCACCCAGCCGGGCGCGGGTCCGATCGACGTCGTGCAGGTTGGCGTGCATGGTCATGCCCACCCACGCCCAGTAGATCGGAATGAACACCACCAGCGCCCGCGCCGCCCCCGGCCAGGAGTGGTCGGCATGCAGCAGGCTGGACACCTGCGTGAGGGCGACGACGAACACCAGGTCGAAGAACAGCTCGACCCAGGCGACGCGTTTCTCCTGGTCAGGCACCGAGCGTCAGCCGCCCAGGGCGCGATCGACGACGAGGCTGTCGGCGGCCTGCCGCAGCCGGGCGAGCTTGCCGTCGTGGACGGTCCACAGGTGGATGAACCGCACCTGGACGTTCGTGCCCGTCTTGGTCGCTCCCTCGTAGTGCCCGAGGGCGGTGACGTGGTCGCCGTCGGCGTAGAACTCCTCGCCCACCGGGAAGAAGGCATCGAACCGCCCGAACAGCGGACCGAAGAAGTCGTTCACGACGCTGTCGAAGCCGTGGTAAACGCCGCCGCCCGG
Organism: Nonomuraea sp. 3N208; assembly: GCF_052245935.1. Taxonomy (NCBI): domain Bacteria; kingdom Bacillati; phylum Actinomycetota; class Actinomycetes; order Streptosporangiales; family Streptosporangiaceae; genus Nonomuraea; species Nonomuraea sp. 3N208. The sequence continues at coordinate 94,034 of NZ_JBQQBR010000025.1, forward strand.
AAAGCCCGGTGTGATGTCCCAGACGATGTCCGGCGCCATGATCTCTTCAGCGACGGCCGGGTCGCCCTTGGACTCGTACAGGCGGCGGACGACGGCGATGTTCGCAGAGTCGGACATGTCATGCTCCTCGACGGGTTGCAGTCATGTCTCCGCAGCATGGCAGCGCAGGCCAGCCTTGTGAGGAGGACAGTTTCCTCCCTGGATAGCCGGCTCCCAGGATGAAACTCTCCCATTCACGGGCGCCCGGGAGGCGGAAAGACTCAGCGAGAGAATGCGACTTCGGCGCGCCGGCGAATGCGATGTCGAAGCTCGAATTCCCGTATTTCCGGAGGACGACCGTGAGGCGATCATGAAACCAGCCGTGCGCGCAGGCTTCGTTGACGTCCACGCACACTTCGTCACTGATTCCTACGTCCGGCAGGCGAGCGCCGCCGGACACGAACGGCCCGACGGCATGGCCCCATGGCCGTCCTGGTCCGCGAAGGAACACCTGGCCCTGATGGACCGGCACGAGATCGCGACGGCTCTGCTGTCCATATCCTCGCCGGGGGTGCACTTCGGTGACGACGCTGCCGCGCGCCGCCTCGCCCGCGAGGTCAACGAGTACACCGCCGAGCTGGCCCGAGACCATCCGGGCCGCTTCGGCTCCTTCGTGGCTCTCCCGCTACCGGACGTCGACGGCACGCTGGATGAGATCACCTACGCCTTCGACCACCTGGACGCGGACGGTGTGGCCCTGATGACCAACACCCACGGCGTGTACCTGGGCGATCAGCGCCTCGAACCCGTCTTCGCCGAACTCGGCCGCCGGCACGCCGTCGTCTTCCTGCACCCCACCTCACCGCCGAGCTGGGAGCAGACGGCGCTGGGCCGACCGCGAGCCATGGTGGAGTACATCTTCGACACGGCCCGCACCGTGGCCGACCTTCTGATGGAGGGCGTCCTGGCCCGCCACTCCGGCCTGCAGGTCATCGTCCCGCACGGCGGCGGCGCGCTGCCCGTACTGGCCGACCGCATCACCGAGTTCACGAAGCTTTTCCTGCCGCCGCACCAGTCCGCCGCGACCGACGTGGTGGAGCAGCTGCGCCGGTTCTCCTACGACATGGCCGGCACCGCCTTCCCGCGACAGATCCCCGCCCTGCTCGGACTCGTCGATCCGGACCGCCTGCTGTTCGGCAGCGACTACTGCTGGACCCCGCCCCCGGTCACCGACGCGCATGTCGCCGCCATCGACGCCGCCGAGCCCCCGCTGCCGGGCAGCACCTGGCGGTCCCTGACCACGGCCAACGCACGACGCCTGTTCCCGCGCCTGGCCCGCGTGACGGCCCTGGGCTGACGCCGCATCCCCCGGTCGCCACGGCATCCAGCACACCAGCCCCAGACGATCTGCAACCCTACCCTTGAGGAGAAAACCCATGACGAAGATCCTCTTCGTGATCACCGCCGCCGACCACTGGACCCTGGCCGACGGCACCGAACATCCGGCCGGCTTCTGGGCCGAGGAGGCCATCGGCCCGTACCAGGTGTTCAAGGAGGCCAGCTACCAGATCGCAGCAGCGACCCCGGGCGGCGTGCCACCCACGGCCGACGCGCTGAGCCTCACCCCTGAGTTCAACGGCGGCCCCGATGGCGCCGAACGGATGAAAGCCGCACTGCGCCAGGCGACCGAGTTGGCGCACCCGATGCGGATAGAAGAAGCCGAACTCGGCGACTACGACGCCGTCTTCTACCCCGGCGGGTGGGGGCCCATGGAGGACCTGCCCGACAACGCCGAGTCCGGCAAGCTGCTCACCGAACGGCTCGCCTCCGGCAAGCTGATCGCCCTGGTCTGCCACGGACCCGCGGCGCTGCTGGCCACCACCGACGCCGACGGCAGGTCACCGTTCGCCGGCTACCGCCTGACCGCACTCAGCAACGCCGAGGAGATCCAGAACGGCCTGGCCGACCGGGCCAAGTGGCTACTGCAGGACCGGCTGGTCGAGCTGGGCGTGGACTACCGCGAGGGCGAGCCGTACCAGCCGCACGTCGAAGTGGACCGCAACCTGTTCACCGGCCAGAACCCGGCCTCGGCCGTTCCGCTGGCCCAGCACATCGTCAAAGCCCTGAGCTGACCCATGAGCTCTGACGTTGTTTCGGCGGCCTCGGGTGCATGCCCCAGGGCCGCCGAGCCATCCCCCGACGAGCGGTAGCGTGTGCGTGAGAGCATCTCCCCTCACAACGCAGCTATCCGGTACGAGGCTGGCAGTCATGACCCGCGACCCGAACCGCAACGACCTCGGCAAGTTCCTCAAGGCCCGCCGCAGCGAGCTGAGCCCCGGCGACGTCGGCCTGCCCACGAGCGGCCAAACGCGGCGGGTGGCCGGCCTACGCCGGGAGGAGGTCGCCCTGCTGGCCGCCATCAGCACCGACTACTACACCCGCCTCGAACAAGGCCGTATCCAGGCATCCCCCTCCGTTCTGGCCTCGCTCTCCCAGGTGCTGCGCCTGGACGAGGACCAGCGCGCCTACCTCCACGAACTGGCCGGCAGGGATAGACGGCGTCCGGATCACCGTCCCACCCGCTACAAGGTCCAGCCCCAGCTGCAGCGGATGCTCGACGACATGACGCACACCCCCGCCTTCGTCATCGGGCCCCGCACCGAGGTCGTCGCGTGGAACGCCATGGGCGCCGCACTGATCACCGACTTCGGGAAAATTCCGGCCAACCAGCGTTACTACATCCGGCTGCTGTTCACCGACCCGGCGATGCGGGACCTCTACGCGGACTGGGAAGGCGTCACCCGCCTGGCCATCGCCCAGATGCGCATGCACAACTCCACCAACCCCGGCGATCCCCAACTCACCGCCCTCATCGAGGAGTTGTCCGCCCAGTACCCCCAGTTCCGGCAATGGTGGACAGACCACCAGGTGGCCACCCGCGGCACCGGCACCAAACACCTGCACCACCCCGTCGTCGGCGATCTCACCCTCGACTGGAACGCGGTCACCTGGGCCGCCGAGCCGGACCTCCAGATCATCGTCTGGACCGCTGAGGCCCGCACCCCGTCCAGCGACGGCCTGCGCCTGCTCGCGGCTTGGACCGCCGACAACACCGGCCGCACGGCCAGTGCCCGCGTCGGCTGACCTTACCGGCGCCGAACGCCTCCTCAATGTGCACTGAGACGGCCGTGGGCTAAGGACCCGCCCGGCGGGCGTCGTCTGTCCGGGACTGCAGTGCGCAACAAACCGCAAAAGGGCGTCACCCTGCCGCACCATCAGTTGGAGGCAATGAGGTGGAGTACACACGGCTGGGCCACACCGGCCTGAAGGTGAGCCGGATCGGGCTGGGCTGCATGAGCTACGGCAACCCGACCGCCGGCATGCATCGGTGGACACTGGACGAGGACGCCGCGGCCCCGTACTTCCGGCAAGCCGTCGAACTGGGCGTCACGTTCTGGGACACCGCGAACGTCTACCAGGGCGGCACCTCGGAGGAGTTCGTCGGACGAGCGATCACCGGATTCTCCCGCCGCGAGGACATCGTGCTCGCCACCAAGGTCAGCGGAAAGATGCACGACGGCCCCGGCGGCAGTGGCCTGTCCCGCAAGGCCATCCTCGAACAGGTCGACGCCTCCTTGCGGCGGCTGGGCACCGACTACATCGACGTCTACTACATCCACCGCTTCGACCCCGAGACGCCCGTCGAGGAAACCATGGCCACCCTTGACGGCCTGGTCAAAGCGGGCAAGGTGCGCTACCTCGGCGCGTCGTCGATGTGGGCCTGGCAGTTCGCGAAGATGCAGCACGTCGCGGTCATCAACGGTTGGACGACGTTCTCCGCGATGCAGGACCAGTACAACGTGCTCAAGCGGGAAGAGGAGCGAGACATGATCCCCATGTGCCTCGACCAGGGCGTCGGACTGACCCCGTACTCCCCGCTGGCCAAGGGACGCGCGGCCCGGCCCTGGGGCCAACGGACCGCACGCTCGTCCTCGGACGATGTCGCCAAGACATTCGACCGGGACGTCGACAAACCCGTCGTGGACACCATCCAGAAGGTCGCCGAAGCCCGCGCTGTCCCGATGGCTCAGGTGGCCCTGGCCTGGCTACTGTCCAAGCCGGTGGTCGCCTGCCCGCTCGTGGGTGCGACGAAGGCGAACCATTTGGCGGACGCTGTCGCGGCGCTGGAGCTCTCACTCACCGATGATGAGATCGCCGAGCTTGAGGAGCACTACCAGCCGCAGGACAACTACTGGTGGTGACTTCGCCTCAACCGAGGCGGCACTCATCTCACCCAGATCCGCGCAACCGCGCTGACGGGTAGGGGGCCGCCCCAGCCCAGGCCCGCGAGCGCCGCCACCGGGCGTACGGCGTGACGCCGATCTTGTCGATGATCGACGCGTACCGCGAGCGCAGCGGCTCGGACCTGGATGGTCAGCTATGACACGCAACAGCGGCGACGTGGTGGTCTGCGAGCGGGCGGATCGGCATGTCCGCCACGGCCCGGGCGCCCCCGCGCGCATTCGTCCATGACCAGGTCCAGCAGCCCGATGAGGGGCAGTTGCCAGTCGCCATGGGAGTCGATCTGCCAAAAGGCCGGCAACAGCGAGGAAGAAGTCGTCGACGGTCACTCCCGGGCGGCTCGTGCCGGCCTGGTCGTTGGCACGCAGCAGAAGTTCGGCCGCGGCGACCAACGGCGCATATGCCGGTGTCGCCTGGCTATCTGTCAGTGGCCGGTGATTCCCCACTGGCGGCCAGTCGGTGGGGAGTTGTCTGGCCGCCAGTGGTTACGGTGTGTTAGGAGAGTTTGATGGAATCCGGTGCGCCTGGTTGCAGCGGAGGTTGGTCTCAGGTCCCCGCCGATAGGCCGATAGGGGGAGTACGCGACCGACTGACGGGCCCTGTCAGAGGTTTCAGGTCCGTGCGAGGAAGTCGCTGATGAGCTTCAACCACCCTTGAGGGTCTTCGATGAACGGCAGGTGTCCGGTCGGGAGTTCAGCGGTCTCGGCGGTGGGGATGGTGGCGGCGAGCTCTCGCTGAAGGGCCGGGGAGATGAGGGGGTCGGCGGTGGTGACGACGACGAGTGTGGGCACTTCGATCCCGGCGAGGTCGCGGCGGACGTCGATCCTTCGGACCAGGTCGAGCTGGTCGCCGGTGCCGGAGGGGAGGGCGGTCGCGAGCTGCTCGGCGGAGGCGTCGACTTGGGCGGGAGTAAGGGAGTTGAGAGCCGGTTCGCTCAGCGTCATCAGGTTCAGGTATTCGGCAAGCACGGCGTGCGGACCGGTTTCAAACAGGTGCTGCCAGATGGAGGAGACGAGGACGGTGCGGGTGTCGGCGTGCGAGAACGCCGCGCTCAGCACCAGTGAGCTGACGCGTTCAGGGTGACGTGTGGCTAGGCGGATGGCGACGGCTCCGCCGAGTGAGTAACCGCTGACTGCGAAGGTGCCGAGTCCCTCGGCGTCGGCCGCTGCGACCAGCTGGTCCGCCAGCTCGTCGATGTCAAGGGGTCCCTGGGCCTTCGGGGTAGCGCCGGCGCCGGGGTAGTCGACCCCGACGACGGTGTGCCGTGCGGTGAGCCCTTCCATGATTGGTCCGTAGTTGGCCTCGATGCCGCCGCCCGCGCCGTGGGCGAGGAGGAGGCCGGGGCCGGTGCCGCGGCGCGTGCGGGCGAAGGCGGCGAGTGATGGCGTGGTCATCAGAGTTCCCTTTCGTGGTGTCGGCCGGTCAGCCCGACCACTTAGATTTAGCGATCGCTAAAGCTAGTTGACGTCGACGACAGTACCAGAGCGTCTTTAGCGATCGCTACAAGTGGCGGTAAGTTGTAGTCATGAGCAGCAAACACACCCCGGCCAAGGCCGCGTCACGGCGGAGCCGCCGCGCCTTCGACCGTGACCAGGCCCTGGCTGTCGCCCTGCGGGAGTTCTGGACACACGGGTACGAGACGACATCGGTCGCCTCACTCACCGAGGCGATGGGGATCAACCCGCCGAGCCTGTACGCCGCCTTCGGCGACAAGCGGCAGTTGTTCGACGAGGCCATCCAGCTGTACACGTGCACCTACGGATCTCCCCCGCCGAAGGGCCCGGACGCCCGCTCGGGCATCGCCGCGATGCTGCGGCACCTAGCCGCCGACTACACCGACCCGAGCCACCCGCCGGGCTGCATCATCATCACCGGGGCGACCAACTGCAGCCCCGGCTCGCAGGATGTGAAGGCCAAGCTGCGTGCGATGCGCGAGGAAACCAAGGCTTCGATCGCCGCCTGTATCCGCGCCGACGTCGACGCGGGGCGGCTCCCCGCCGACACGGACGCCGACGGGCTGGCGACCTTCTACGCGGCGGTTATCCAGGGGATGAACCAGCAGGCATGCGACGGGGCAGGACGGAAGACACTGGAGCGTGTGGCCGAGACAGCGATGGCGGCCTGGCCAGAGGCACCACACCCACCAACCGAGCCCGAGCGTAACCAGGAGTGACATCCCAACTGGCCGTACGTGGGGACTTCCGACCGGCCGCTGACAGCTACCAGCTCGATCGTCCCCATCATGGCCGGCATGTGCTCGGCGACGACCTCGGCCGGAGCGTGCATCGTCAAGCAGTGTGGCGACGGCATTCTCCAGTGTGGCACGCAGGTGCGAGCCGAGCTCGGCCACGGTGGGGTCGGCCTGGTCGGCGGCGAGCGCGCTGGCGGAGGGCCGGCACCCGCCGCAACCTACGACCCAAACCGTCGTTTCTGCTGCTCGCGTAAACATGTCGGGTCTGCGGCGGATGCCGCCACGGAGACCCCGTACCCCGGCCTGTACCGGCAATGATCGAGCTTCGGCGTCAACCGTCGCGAACCGTCTCGGCCACCCGGGCGAGCAGCGCCCGAAGCTGAGCGCTTGCGTCCGGACCGAGGTCATCGGTGATCTGCTGCTCGACCCCGGCGATCACCACGTCGGCGGCGCGCAGCGCTTCACGTCCGGCGTCGGTGAGATGCAGCTCTTGCACGTGCCGGTGGCGTGGGTGTTCGCGGCGTTCGAGCTGGCCGCGGCCCTCCAGTCGGGCTACCAGTGACGCCACCGCCTGCGGGGTCACGTTGAGGCGGCGGGCCAGCTCGGCGCCGGTCAGCCCCGGTTCGTGGTGCACCGAGATCAGGAGCGAGTAGTGCGCCACCGCCATGTCCAGCGACCGTAGCCGCTGCTCCTTCAGTGCTTGCACGGCCAGTTCCGTGCGGCGCAGCGCCCAGGTCACCCGGTCCAGCGCATCGATCGTGACCAGGTCTGCATCGTTTTGCCTCACCCTCAAAGCATACGACACTTCACATCTATCAAGCGTTTGACATCAAATCAGCGTTTGATGGCGCCGACCGGCTCAACGACCGGCGCAGGAACTGCGCGCCAGCGGCGCCGACATCGAGGTACTACCCGCCGACCTCGCCACCCACGACGGCATCATCGCCGTCACCGACCGGCTGGCCGCCAGCGACGTCCGCATGCTGATCAGCAACGCCGGCGCCAGCGGCTACGCCCCGCTCACCGATGTCGACCCGGCCGACATCGACCGTCTGCTCACTCTCAACGCCGTAGCCCCCATCCGGCTGGTCCGCGCCGCACTTCCCGGAATGCTCACGGCAGGCGAAGGCACGATCGTCACCGTTGCCTCTCTGCTCGCCTTCAGTGCAGGCAGCATGGAGCCGCCGCCCCGGCGTACGCTGTACGTCGCCGCGAAGGCCGCCACCTTGGGCTTCACCCGAACACTGGCCTGCGAGCTCGCCGGCACCCCGGTTCGTGTCCAGGTAGTGTGCCCCGGCGTGGTGGCCACGGAGTGGAACAGCGGAGCCAGCCGCACCATCCCCTGGGCCATGTCGCCTGAGGACGTGGTCTCGGCCAGTCTGGCCGGGCTTCGCCTCGGCGAGACCATCTGTGTCCCTGGCCTGGAGGATCAGGCCGCCGCCCTCGACGCCTTGCTCGCCGCAGAAATCGCCCTGTTGACCGGTGGAAACCAGCCCACCCTCGCGGCCCGCTACACCGGCCCGCGAGCATAGGACAGCCGCAACTGGCGGATCGGCGCGAAAGGCCGCACGGGTGAGCCGCACGCAGCCGACCCGCCCCACCGCATAGCAGAGCTCATGGCCATCAAACGCTTGGTACTGCTCAGGGGGTTTGCCTGATTATTGCCGCAACCCGGGCAAGGCCATCTGCGCCCCGCGAATCGACCGGCCTGCGGGCGGCAGCAGCAGTTCGTCGATACGAAGGAGCTAGTGGTGCGCATCAGGACACTGGGACAAGGTCTGCAGGTGTCGGCCGTGGGGCTGGGCTGCATGGGCATGTTCGGGGTTGAGTAACCTGCGGACAGCCGTTGGCGGTACCCGCGAGTAACTTAGCTGCGGGCTTCGGCCCGAGCGCATCATGGTGAACAGCCCCGCCAGCGTGGCACGTTCGCCGGTGGACAGGCCCGCCAGGACCTGGCGCGTGGGCAGGGCTGACCGGCTACGCAGCAGCAGGCGCAGCCCCACCGGCGGTGCCAGACGGATCAGGGACCGCATGATCGCCCAGGTGCCGGCCCCGAAAAGGAGGCCCTCGGTTCGGTGCTCGCGATCGAGATCGAGCTCATCGAACCGCACCGGGTGACATCAGGTGGAATCGTGTCGGTCCGGTGGCGTACAACGGCGTCATGGACACCTTCGATGTGCTCATCACGGCTCGTTCCAACGGCGAGTTGAATTCCGAGCAGTTCGACCGCAAGGCGGTTGGAGACGGCAGAGTCGGCGGGTGAGACTGTGGCATCTGGCTGACCCAGTTCCACTCAGAGAGCTGGGTCAGTTCAGATCTTCGGTGATCGTCCAGCTGCGGCTGCCGCCGATCTTGGCGAGCTGCCGGCGCAGCACCGCGATCCGCTCACGCGCGTCCGGCCCAGCGATCCCGATCGTGATGCGCTCATCGGTCGCGTGATAGCTGGTCCGCCGATCGCCTGCCGCGACCCGGCACGCCGCGTTGATGGCGGCTCGCAGCCGGGCCACTTTTCGTAGATCACCTTGCCCGCCGAATCCTTCAATCGTCACGGACGAGAACAGCGGTGCGAGACGCAGGCCGTCCTGCCGCTTGGCAGCGTCCAACGCTTCCTGATCGGCACTCAGATCCTTCAGGATCCTGTCCCGGTCGGCCAAGCTGATCGGCCTACGACCGAGCCAGTCAGGCCAGCCGTCCGGCCGAGTCGGCACCACTCGCACCGGCTCGAACGGAGGTGGCGCAACCGCCTCACCGGCCTCACCCTCAGCATCGACGGCCCCGCTGTCGCTCAACCATACTCCTCGTGCCACGTCTACGCGACAACTCGTGATCTTCTCCCGATCGTACCGGTCGATTCCAGGCCGATGACCTACAGACAGGACAGGCGTGTCGCATCGTAGGCGTCCCCATCCGCCCACGATCCTTCGCAAGCCTGCCTGACCTGCGGTGGAGGCCTATCGTTCAATTTCGGCCGGATAGTCCCAGCACCCCGACTCCTTTTCCATGACCAGTTCGTCGTAGCCGCTGGCCGCCAGGGCGTCGGGGGTCAGAGAGATTTGGAACGGAATCCGGCGTTAACGGGGTTCCCGCTGGTCAGCGAGCCCCTGTCGTTACGGTTCTCCGCACGTGGTTAACGCCGGATTCCGTTCCATCGCACAGAAGGCTGGCGCCGATAATGATCACGGTGTGGGAGGCAGTCCAGGGTCTCGATGTGGTGAAGGTGCGGCGGGCGGCTGGTGGGGGTCTGGGACGATCTGAGGCATGGCGCGTGGTGATGGTGGCGGCAGGGACGGCAGGGGGGAGCCCCAGTGGCGGCCGGTGAGCGACGTGGACATGATGACCGCGGTCGTCCTGGAGCAGCTGGGCGCCAACCGCGATCAGTTGCGGACTCTGGAGCCGGCGCGGCGCGCTCCGCATCTGCTGGACGACCACACCATCGGGCGGATCAAGCAGGTGTTCGGGGAGCAGCGCGATGACATGTGGCTGTGGGTCGAGATCGGCGAGCGCTGGCAGCCCCAGGACCTGACCGTGGCCGAGGCCGCGAAGGTCGATCAGTACGTGGCGGCCAAGTCGGACCTGGAGCTGGGCGTGGAGACCTTGGCGGGGGCGCTGGCCCGGCAGGCAAACCCGTTCCCGGACGCGTCGCCGGTGCGGGTCCGCCACCCGCTGACGGCCGACGACACCGATGAGACGTCGTGGCCGTGGCTGACGGGGCTGGTGGTGGGCATGGCCGCCCCGGGCGAGTGGGACATCGTGGTGATCGATGACCGGTTGGTGGAAGGGCTGGACGCGGGCGGGAACCCGGTGTACCCGGTCTGCCGCCGCGCGGCCGAGGCGATCCGCCTGCAATAGCCACCGCGTTCAACCGTTCCCGGGCGTTGACGGGCCGGTACAGCACGAAACGCGGGTGGGCCAGCCGCCAGGCATGCACCACCGGCGCCTTATGCGGGGAAAGGTTGTCGCAGATGAGATGGACCGCCCAGGCCCGGCTCGACCTGGCGGTCGATCTCGTCTAGGAAGTCGCGGAAGTCGACGGCGCGGTGACGGGCCGACAGTTCGCCGATCACCCTGTCGGTAGCGGTGTTGAGCGCAGCGGACAGACGGCCACCCGGGCCGCCGGTGTTCCGATGGGGGACTCCCAAACGGAACACCCACGAACGGCCACAACTCCAGCCACAAGACTGGGGGTCGTCATCGAGACGACGTGACCGCTCGCCAATCCGGGCGGCGGCTGGGACAAGTCCGAGGAGCTCAAGGAACTTCAGGCTCTCCTCGAAGCCTCCCTTTCCCGCTCTACCTTGCACCTCCGCTCGATCGTCACCGAGAACACCCTGACCGCGGAGCAGCTCACCCGGATCCTGACCGGAATGTGCACCCTCGCCCTGTCCACCGTGACGGCGAAGGGCGAGCCGCGGATCAGCGGTGTGGACGGGCACTTCCTGCACGGCAAGTGGCACTTCGGCACGGCGCGCGGCGCCGCCAAGGCCCGCCACCTGGCCGCCCGCCCCGCCGTCAGCGCCGCGCACATGCGCGGTGAGGACCTGGGCGTGTTCACCCACGGCACGGTGGAGATCCTCAACCCTGAGGACAGCGAACCGGCCGAGGACTGGCCGGACCTGCTCGCCTACTTCAAGGATTTCTACGGCGACTTCTCCGACTGGGACAACGACGTGGTCTACTACCGGCTGCATCCGCACTGGATGACCGCCTACGCCCCCGGCGTCGACAAGCTCACTTCGGTGCTGCGGTCCTGATCTGTAGCACGGGCCGCATCGAAACCGGCCACGTGCTGAGGCGTCTGGTGAAGCGGCCGCTCGCCATCGTGACGAGCGGCCGCGTGGTGGCGTGATCGGTTTGTTCGGCATGGGTGGGTGTCTGCCTGCCCATGTTCTGCTGTGTTGCGAGAGGATAGACGAAGGTTGACTGCGTTCGTACGGGACGTCGCGGGTATCGAGTGCGAGACCATCGAGGTGGTGGGGGCCCGTACCAACAATCTGCGGGACGTGTCGGTGAGCATCCCCAAAGGGCAGCTTGTCGCCTTCACCGGAGTGAGCGGCAGCGGCAAGACCTCGCTGGCCATCGATACCCTGCACAATGAGGCGCAGTTGCGGTATCTGGAGGGGCTTTCGCCGTTCGTGCGGCAGTACATCACCCAGCGCAACCGGCCGAAGGTCGACCGCATCCTGGGACTCGGCGCGACGCTCGCGGTCGACCAGCGCCGCCTGAACCGCAACCCCCGCTCCACGGTCGCGACGATCACCGGTATCGACGGGCACCTGGGGCTGCTGTACTCGCGCCTTCCGGGAATCGGCGCGGACCCGGCGGCGGAGAGCGGGGCCGGGCATCTGACGACCGCTCATTTCGACCGCAACACGCCGGAAGGGAGCTGTGCGGACTGCCACGGCGTGGGCGCAGGCGCAGGAGGACCTGGTCATCACCCACCCGGAGCTTCCGCTCTTCGAGGGGGCCTCGCCCTGGTACGCGAAATGGCGGTCGGGGGAGCATGCGTTCGTGCCGGCGCTCGCCGAGAAACGCGGCGTCGACCTTCTTGGTCTGCGACTTCGGCGGCCACGCCGGTCTGGAGACGACGCGCCAGAGCTGCACTCACCGGGGATGGGGTGCAGGCGCCATCCCGGCGAAGAGGGCTTGGAGCAAGCGGTCGATGTAAGCGTGTGTTATCGGCTGCTGTGTGATCAGCAGTCGGAAGTACAACGGGCCTGACAGGATCTCGAAGGCCAGGTCCAGGTCGAAGTCGGGTGCCAGTTGCCCTTGCTCCTTGGCGGTTTTGAGGCGAGCCAGGGTGTTGGCGGTCTGCGGCTGGATGAAGCGCTGGTTGAGGGCGGCGGCGACCTCGGGGGTGTGCTGGGCTTCGCCGATGAGGTCCTGGTACAGCGGTCCCCATGGTGGCCGGGCCAGGAGGTCGACGGCCCGGGTCATCACCTCGCGCAGGTCGGCCACGATGTCGCCGGTGTCGCGATGCTCCAGACCTGTGGTTATAGAGCTGAGAACCGCGTCGAGGAACAGCTGGGCCTTGGAGGGCCATCGGCGGTAGATGGTGTCTTTGCCGACGCCGGCCCGGGCGGCAACCGCCTCCATGCTGAGCTTGGCGTAGCCGACCTCGAGGGCCAGGTCGAGGGCTGTCTGCATGATCGTTGCGGTCCGGTCGTCGGAGCGGCGGCGTGCGTTCATGGTGCCACCATATCGGGACGGGACGTTGGGTTTGACAATACAGAGACGTTCCCGCACGATAGCCATACGGGACGCCTCGTCCCGTTATCGGTGGCGCCGGCTAAGCGTGCGCTCACAGCCGTACGGAGGTGTCCTCATGTCACATTCCCAGACAAGGACGCATCCTCGGGATCGGGCAGGGCGCGGGCTACACGCTGATGTTCGGCGCCGCCACCGCCGGCACGCCCCGCATCAGCAGGGCGTTGCCTCCGCAACCACCTCCGCCCAGCAGGTCGGCATCGCCGGCGGCCTGGCCGTCCTGGTCGCGATCACCGACAGCCGCACCGGGTGCTGAACGGTGCCGCCTCGCGCACTGCGGTGTTCGCCGTGGCCGCCGGCATCGCCCTCACTGTCCTGGTCGCGCCCGGCTCCACCCTCGCCCGCCGCCGGGCCGTTCCCGCAGGCGCCAGCGAACGCGCCGCCGTCCGCACGGCCGCCTGACAACCTCCATCACCCGAGGAAGACTCATGAACACACTGAACGCCCTGCGCTCCGTCATCCGCGGCCGGGTCTGGCTGCCCGGCGATCCCGGCTTCGACGGCGCCCGCCGTCCCTGGAACCTGGCGATCGAGCAGCCGGCGGCGGCCGTGGTGGAGGCCGCCGACGCCGAAGACGTCGCCGCGCTGGTCCGGCATGCCCGTTCCGCCGGGCTGGCCATCGCGACCCAGCCCAACGGGCACGGGGCGACCGGCCGTACTGACGGGACGATCCTGCTGCGCACCGGTCGGCTGGAGACTCTGGAGGTCGATCCGGCGGCCCGGCGTGCCCGCGTCGGTGCGGGCGTGCCTTCCGGCCGGGTGCAGGCCGCCGCCGCGCCGTACGGCCTGACCGGCCTGCCCGGCAGCTCTCCGGTGGTCAGCGTCGCCGGTGTCGCCCTCGGCGGCGGGTTGAGCTGGTTCGGCCGCACGTACGGGTGGGTCGCCGACAGCGTCACCGCCTTCGACATCGTCGACAGCCAGGGTCGCCAGCGGCACGTCACCGCCGGCACCGACCCTGATCTGTTCTGGGCGCTGCGCGGCGCAGGCGGCGACTTCGCCGTCGTCACCGCCCTCGAACTGGCCCTGCACCCCGCCCCGCGCCTGTACGGCGGCCGGATGTTGTGGGCGGCCGAGCACGCGCCGGATGTGATGGACGCCTACCGGCAGATCACCGCCGACGCCCCGCCCGAGTTGACGGTCTGGCTGGACCTGCTGCACTTCCCGGGCGCCGACCCCATGGTGGCCATCGACGCCACCTACCTGGGCGCCGAGAGCCAGGCGTGTGACCTGCTCGGCCTCCTGGACTGCCTGCCGGTTCCCCTGTCCGACAGCAGGCGGAGCATGCCGGTCTCCGACGTCGGGGGCATCGCGGCCGAACCCACCGATCCCGGCGCGGGCCTCTCGCGCGGCGAACTGCTGAGCGACCTCGGTGACGCTGCGGTCAAGACCTTGCTGGCCGACCCGATCGCCCCGCTGCTGAGCGTGCAGATCCGGCATCTGGGCGGTGCGTTCACCCGCCCGTCCGACAGCCCGCACGGCCCGCTCATGGAGCCGTATGCCCTCTACCTGTTCGGCATCCCCGCCGATCCCGCCACGGCCGAGGCAGTCACGGGCAAGCAGGCCGCTCTCGCCGGCGCTCTGCCCGTCAGCGGCCGCAAGCCCTTCACCTTCCTCAACTCCGGCGAGAGCGCGGCCGACGCCTTCACTTCGGCCGCGCTGGATCGCCTGCGCGACATCAAGCGTCGCCACGATCCGTACAACGTCTTCCGCAGCAACTTCCCGCTCCACCCGTGAAAGGCATGAGTGATGATCATCCTCCCGATCGCCCGCACCGTTCACCGGCACGTCGACGTCGAGGGGGTCCGCGGGCAACCCGACACGCGCGGCAGCCCTGGCGGCGGCCTCGGGGCAGTCCACGTCGATCGACTCCACCAGTCTCACGCCATAGCAGCCGAGCAATCGTGCGGTGGGTGGTTCAACGGGGGCGGCGGCGCCACTCGGCGTAGCCCACGACGTGGGCGCGGGCCTGGACGGCCTGCTCCGGGAAGGCGTAGCTGGGGACCCGACCGTCGATCAGGCCGGCATGGCATGGCCAACGACGCAGGCCAGCACGGTCTTGCTCGCGCCCTTGGTGGCGTCTGCGACGGCCTGGAGGGTCGCGTCCAGCCCGTCACCGAAGGGCGGGGTGTAGACGACGAGGACCACGTCCACGTCCGGCGAGGCGGCGAGCGCCGCGACGGCGGCACCGATCTCGGCGGCGGTGGCGTCCGCGGCCCGTGGCCGGGGTCGTGGTGAGCCTCACCGTCACCGACGTCGCCGGCGAGTACGAGAGGCCCGTGCGGGAGGGGGGCTCCCATCAGCATGCCGCTGCGCGAGGAGCCATGGGCGGAGCGGCTGTTCCAGCTGACCGATCCCAACGGCGTCGTGGTCCGGCTCGTGGAATGGGTGCCGCCCGCGGGCGCCTGAGCGTGCATCCCACGTTCTCATGAGTTCTTGACGTTCATGAGCGTACGCCGTTCCCGAACGAGAACAGTGTTCGCATCGCTTGAGGAGGAAACATGACAGTGACCGCCAGCCCTACGGCCGCGCTCCCGCATGACGCGGGCGAGCCCAGGAAGAAGAGCCTGAGGCGGCGAGTCGGCCGCGTGTCGGCCTGGGCCATCTGCGTGCTGGTCGTCGTCTTAGGGGCGGCGTTCTTCGCGCCGCGCCTGCCCATCACCCCGGTGCAGGACGCGTTGGGCGTGATCGCGCTGTTCGTGCCCTGGCTGACCGGGTTCCTGATGGTCTGTGCGCTCGGCGCCGCTGCCACGGCGGTGATGGCATGGCGGTCCGGCCGCCATGCCCTGTTCGGCGCCGGTGTGCTGGCCGGGCTGCTGGCCGTGCTCATGGTCGTCGTGCCCTGGGCGGTGGCCGCCCGTACCGCGGAAGTCTCCTGGTCGGAGTACTTCGCCTCGCCGGCCGCGGCGACCCCGACCTCGACCGAGACCTACGCCACCGTCGACGGCCAGGACCTCAAGGTCGACGTGTACCAGCCGCGCGCGCTCGCCGCGAGCAAGCCCGCGCTGCTCTACGTCCATGGCGGCTCATGGAACTCCGGCACCCGCGCCGACAGCGCACCCTGGCTACGCTGGATGTCCGACCAGGGCATCGCCGTCTTCTCCATCGACTACCGGCTGGCCCCGCCGCCGCGCTGGCAGGACGCGGTGGGTGACGTCAAGTGCGCGCTCGGCTGGATCCGTGGCAAGGCCGGCGAGTACGGCATCGCGCCGTCCAACGTCTCGATCGCCGGAGACTCGGCCGGCGGTCAACTCTCCATGATCGCCGCCTACACCGTCGACGACGCCCAGTTCCCGCCCTCCTGCCAGGTGCCCCAGGCGCCGGTGAAGTCCGTCATGGGCTGGTACGCGCCGACCGACCTGCCCCGCCTGCTCAACGAGAACGGCCTGCCCGGCGTGGCGGCCACCGTCGCGAGCGACTACCTCGGTGGCGGCATCGACAGCCACCGCGACCGCTACGAGGCATCCTCCCCGGTCACGCACGCCCGGCCCGGCCTCCCGCCGACCCTGCTCATCCAGGGTGACCGCGACCACATGATCCCCGCCACCCAGGCCGCCGACCTGGCCGCCAAGCTCGACGCCGCGGATGTCCCCGCCACCGCCGTGACCATCCCCTGGGCGGAGCACAACTTCACCGGCCAGTGGGGCACCTGGGGATCGCAGATCTTGCGGCCCCATGTCCAGCGGTTCCTCCAGGAACACGCGATCAAGGGCTGAGGTGTCAGGTCGGCTCGGCGACCATCGGGTTGCCGAGCTCGAAAGACACTCCACGCGGCCGCCGTGATCGCGGCCGTGACCAGGGTCTACAAACACAAAGGAATGTGAACTATGTCGAAAGTCGCCAGCTGGGACATGAAGGACACCTGGGACGGCAAGGGTGCTTGGGACACTCAGGGACGCTGGGAAGAGCACCAGCGCGCCGGGCTGAGCGAGGCGGGGCTGCGGCGGATGCGTGACGTGCTGGGCGGGCATGTCGTGTCAGGCGCGGTCCCCGGCCTGGTCGCCCTGGTCGGCCGGGGAGGCGACACGCACGTCGAGGCCATGGGAACGCTGCACGTGGGCGGCACCGAGCCGATGCGGCGGGACACGATCTTCCGGATGGCGTCGGTGACCAAACCGGTCACGGCCGCCGGGGTGATGATCCTGATCGAGGAGTGCCGGCTGGGGCTGGACGAGCCGGTGGACGAGTGGCTGCCGGAGCTCGCCGACCGGAGGGTGCTCGCCCGGATCGACGCCCCGCTGGAGGACACGGTGCCCGCCGCGCGGCCGATCACCGTACGTGACCTGCTGACCTTCACCTTCGGGTTCGGCGTCGTACTGGCGGCACCGGACACCTACCCGATCCAGACCGCCATCCGCGAGCTCGGCCTGGACACCACCGCACCGGGCTTCGGTCCTGAGGAGTGGATCCGCCGGCTCGGCACGCTGCCCCTGATGCACCAGCCGGGCGCGCTCTGGCAGTACCACACCGGCTCCGACGTGCTCGGCGTGCTCGTCGGCCGGGTGAGCGGGCAGTCGCTGGAGGAGTTCCTGCGCGAGCGGCTGTTCGGGCCGCTCGGCATGAAGGACACCGGCTTCCACGTGCCCGCCGACCGGATCCACCGGCTGCCGACCAGCTACGCCCACAACCCGGAGAACGGCGAGCTGGTGGTGTGGGACGAGGCCGCCACCGGGAAGTACAGCACGCCGCCGGTGTTCCAGGCCGGCGGCGACGGGCTGGTCTCGACCGTCGACGACTATCACGCCTTCTACCGGATGTTGCTGAACAAGGGCACCCTGGGCGGCGAGCGCGTCCTGTCGCGGGCGTCGGTCGAGCTGATGACGATGGACCACCTGATGCCGGAGCAGAAGGTCGAGAAGGACGCCTTCGGCGACCACTTCGGCAGGCACGGTGGGTACGGCTTCGGCACGGCCGTCCGCACCCACCGCCGTGATCTGGCCTCGCCGGGGCAGTTCGGCTGGGACGGCGGCCTGGGCACCACCGCGTACGCCGATCCGGCCGAAGGGCTCACCGGCATCCTGCTGACCCAAGCCGCGATGGACTCGGCCCACACGCCCCGCCTCCACCGCGACTTCTGGGCCACTGCCTACCAGGCGATCGCCTGACTAGGCGCCACGGCCAGGTCCTTGGTCAGACCGCGGTTGGTGGAGGTCAGCGTGGCGCTGGCCATCGATGCCGGGCACGGTCGACCGCATCAAGGAGCAGTCCGATCGGCTGGTAGGACAGGCGCGCCGGTCGTCGCCGACCTGCCGGGCAACGCGCTGGCAACAGTGCCTGGCTACCCATGAGTCCGCTGAAGAAGTGCGTGCATCGCGCAGACCGCTACGGGAGGTAACGGGGAATGGGAATACATCGGCGCAGAGCCGGCGCCCTGATGGTGGCGATGGCGGCGTTCTTACCGGCGGCTATGTCAGGAGCGGCCATCGCGATGCCAGCGGCTGCGACGGCCGAGTCGACGCATGCGGTGGCCTGGGGCTGGAACTTTTACGGCCAGCTCGGCAACGGCATGAACGATGACGCACAGCCCACCCCTGTGGAGGTGGGCGCGGCCGGGCAGCGCTTCACCAGCGCAGCCGCGGGCGCTTATCACAGCCTGGCCGTCGCCGCCGACCGCACGGTGTGGTCCTGGGGTGAAAACGGCGCCGGCCAGCTCGGCGACGGCACCACCTCCTGGCGGTCCACCCCGGGGCCGGTACCGGGCCTGACCGACGTCGTCGCCATCGGGGCCGGCTTGTGGCACAACCTGGCCATCAAGTCGGACGGCACGCTGTGGGCCTGGGGCCTCAACAACTACGGGCAGCTCGGCCGCGGCTTGGTCGGCGGCATCTTCCCGACTCCGCAGCCGGTGCCCGGGCTGACCGGAGTCACCGCCGCGGCCGCCGGGGCGTTCCACAACCTGGCGCTGCGTTCCGACGGCAGGATCTGGTCCTGGGGTTGGAACGGGCGTGGGCAACTGGGCGACAGCACGCTGACCGACCGTGCCACCTCCAAGTTCATCCCCGGGCTGGGCGGCGTCGCGCAGATCGCCGCCGGGGATAGCCACAGCCTGGCGGTGAAGTCGGGGAGCGGCAGGGTGTGGGGCTGGGGGGCCAACGACCGCGGGCAATTGGGGACCGGCGACCAGGATGACCGTACGGTTCCCGTACTGTTGCGTCCCTACCTCCGCGTCACCCGGATCGCCGCCGGAGTCGATTTCACCCTGGTGGAGAAGCTGCCCTCGTACGGCGGGGGACTGTGCGCGTGGGGCGCCAACAACTACGGCCAACTCGGCGACGGCACACTGACCGACCGCCTCGAGTCCGTCTGCATGACCGGACCGGCCAACCTCCGCAGTCTGGCCGCGAGCGCCTCCTGCTCCCACACGATCGCCATCACCGCCGTGCCGGCCTCGCCATCGCCTTGAGGGCGGCCAAACGCGACTTTTCGTTCGCATGCTCGTCAACCCCCAAATACAAAGAAGGCCAGGAAGATCAACTAGGTGCGCTCGGTTTCATGACCAATGTCTGTATTTTGTGGAACACGATCTACACGGCGCGTGCCCTGGAAGCACTCCGGGCCGAAAGGCAGGAAGATCTTGGCCGCCGACATCGGCGGTCAGCCGAGATAACGAATATTCCGGCCATGGGTGGATCTTGAACCACCTGACCTGCAACAACATCGAGCTGTCCGAGCTCCGTCGTACCGCTCACGCTGGCCGCACTTCCGAGATTGCGCTGTTCAGGCACTCGGACAGCCTCGATTCCACTTCCGAGATTACGAAGCGATGTGATCAATGGCCGCTTCCGGCCGTACCTCGGCTGAACCCGTTCGTCAGCCGCAGCACGCAATGCGGCTGGAGGTCACTTCCGGCCGGGTCGGCGCCAGTTCAGGCACCGGCCTCGGGCACGGCGAGGTCGCGCACCGCATAACGGTGATGCTCGGCCTCTTCCTTCAGCACCACCTTGAGGCAGCGGCGCACGACGTACTCCTGGTCGGGATACGGGTCCGCCGGCCTGCGACCGCATACCCGATCGAGCTCGGCCTCGGTGAGCCCGTCGACGACACGCCGCATCGTGGCCATGCGGGCGAGCCGCGGCGCGAGCACCTCGTCGAGCGTCGGGGTGGCTTCGAGGGTGAGACCGAGCTTCGCCGTCGCGTCGGGCGGCATCCCGCCGTAAGGGAAGCCCAACGGGTGGTACGGCGCTTCCTCCTCCAGCACGGCATTGCCGAGCCAGGCATCGCCGGCGAGTAGCAGGTGCCGTTGGGTCTCGACCAACGACCACTCGCCGTTGACCTGCTCGTGCAGCTTGGCCTCGGGCAACAGCCTGGCGCGGTCGAGTGTCGCCGCCCACATCGTCTCGATGGCATCCCAAGCAGCCCGATAGTCGTCGGGGGACGCGGCGTCACGCGCCAGTACCCGCGTGGGGTGCCGCCGGTCGAGCTCGGCCTCGACGTAGGCGGTCACGTCGACGTCGTTGACGACGAGACGCTCGAAGTCGCCACCGAGGTAGACGTCGCTCCCATAGCAGTCGACGATCTTCAGACCGCTGACCTCGCAATCGCGGATCTCCAGACCGGCAAGGTCGCACAGGTGGATGCGGGCACCACAGAACTGGTCACTCTGGGCGTACTCAGCAGCCATCGAGGCAGTCTTCCTCACCCGTCCCGCCCGCGCCACCTTTGGCAACTAAGTTTCGGGGCCAACTGTGCGGAACGTGCTCACGCCCGCGTCCCGCTCGGCGGCTCCAGAAGACGAGCCGGCACCTACCACACCGGCCGCTTCACCAAGATCCCCCCGCTGGCCAAGCTGTTGCGGGTGCCGACCCCGGCCGACCGCAACCCGGGGCAGCCGTGGCGGCCGGGCACGCCGCCGCCCGCACTGCTCAGTGACGATGGGCCGTCGGCCGACATCCGGATCGGCTACGCCCGATGCTCCGCCTCACCCAGGAACTACAGTCTCAGCTGGACGCGCTGGCCGCGCACGGCATCGGCCGCGAGAAGATCTTCGCCGAGAAGATCTCAACCCGGGTCAAGGTGCGCCCGCAATTCGAGGCCGCGCTCACGCTGGCCCGGCAGATCAAGGCGCGCGCCCCGCACTGCCGGGTCATCCTGACCGTCTACGAGATGAAGCGCCTGGGCCGCGACGCCGCCGAACTCACCGCGCTGGCCGACCACCTGACCGCGCACGGCCTGGTGCTGGAGATGCTCGCCGGGCCGCTGGCCGGCATCTACGATCCGGCCGGACCGGGCCGGATGCTGTTCGCGTTCTTCGCCGCGATGGCCGAAACCGAACGCGAAGCCATCCGCGAGTCCCCTGGAAGGCCTGAACGCCGCCGCCCACAAGGGCAAGCACGGCGATCAGCTCAACCGAGCGCGACAAGATCCTCCGCGCTCTGCGCGCTGATCAAGATGAGCAGAGCACCACGGAGCGCCGCGACAGCCTCCAGCGCGTGCCGCTGTTCTCCTGTCTGACGATCGAGGGTTTCGGCGGCAAAGACGATCCCCGCACGGTCATCCGGTTGCGCGCCAGCATCAACGCGGCGTGCCGCGTGGCCGCGGGTGACCGGCGAACCAGCTACCACGCCACTGACGAGCGCATCACGATCGGGATTGCTGGGCCCGACGCCCGGGATCGCATCGCTGACCTGCGTCGGCAGCTCACCCGGATGAGCCGTAACCGAGGGTGGGTGATCACCGAGGAGCTGCGTTGATCTTGGCCGCTCAGATGGATCGGCGGCGGGCGGCGGGGTCACGGCTGGCCACGTGGTCGGCGACGGCGTCGACGCCGGGGCGAGCGTAGCGTGCCAGGGACCGGACGGAGGCGTGCCGGGATCGGGCGAGCAGGGTGGGCGTGTTGGTGCCGTCCTCTGCTTCGTGGGTGAGCGCGGAGTGTCGGAGCTGGTGCAGCGTCCAGCCGCCGCGCAGTTCGAGTTCGGCTGCGTCGATGATTCCGGGGTGAGCCAGGGGCCGGGTGAGCGTCTCGAACAGCTCGGCGGCGCGCCGGTAGGACAGCCGTCCACGTCCGGTGATCTTGCATACGTCGGTGGTCGGGGTGCGGGCGGGCGCTTTGCGGTCGGTGAGGAAGACTGGGCCTCGAGTGCGGCCCTTGAGCAGGCGGGGCAGCAGCTGGGCGGTGCCTGATTGCCAGTGCACCCAGTCGGTCGCGCCGCCTTTGGAGATGATCCGGGCGCGCTTGTCGGCCGGTAGGAGGTCGGCGATGTCGAGGGTGAGGATCTCCTGTGCCCGGGCGCATGTCTCGTACAGCATCTTCCAGAGGGTCTTCTCTCGGATGCCGGCCTTGAGGTCGGACAGGGCGGCGAGCTGGTCGCGGGACAGGGCCTTGGTCCGGTCGGGCGGAGCGGGCCGTCGTTCGATGCCGGCGATGGGGTTGGCTGCGAGCCAGCCGCGAGCGCGCCACCAGCCGATGGCGGCCTTCATGATCGACAGCTCGCGGTTGACGGTGTCGGCGTCCACCAGGCGGGCTCGCTCGACGAAAGCCACGGCGAGGAGATCAGCGGTCGCCGGATCGGCGAGAGCCGCGAACCAGACCGTCGGCACCTGGGCGCCGCGGCGGTACTTGCCGAGGGGCGGTTGCTGTCCGCAGGCGAGCCAGGCCCAGGTGGTCAATGAGATGCGGTAGATCCGCTGGGATGACTCGCCGATCCCGGCCGAGCGCAGATAGGCCTCCACTGCCTCGCCGTAGATCTGGGGGCGGTCTTGGCCGAGGGGGATCACGTCGGCGGTGCTGGCGCTCATGATCTGGATCCCCGCCTCTGCCGCAGTAAATGCGTACACCTCACTCCCAGTTGTCGAGGGAGGTGCTCCAGGTCAGTATGACGGCGAACATGGGGTTGCCGCGGTAAATCCGGCATTTACCGCGGCAGGGTTCCCGGCTGTCGTTCGGCGGCGGCAGCGAGTTGACCCGCCAGGTCCTTGAGGGCTTGGCGGAGTTCGTCTGGGCTGTGGATGGTGAAGGGCCACTCGAGCGAGGCGAGCAGGTGTGCCATGCCGTCAAGGCGTTCCGCCCGTGCCTGCATCAGCACGCCGACGGGTTGGGCGGTGAGCGTGACAGCCGTGTGCGGCAGCCTTCGGGCGATCTCGTCGAGAGGGCCGTGGATCGTCACCTCGACCTGCCAGCGGTAAGGCCCCTGGGCGAGGGTCGCAGTGAGGTGGGCGATCGGGTCGAAGCCATCAGGGGTGGCGAAGGTCTGTGGGCGGGGGGTGATGGAGGCGATGCGGTCGATACGGAAGGTCCGCAGGTCGTCGCGGAGGTGGTCGTGGCCGACGAGATACCAGCGGCCGGTATGGAAGACCACGCCATAGGGGTCGATGTCGCGCTCGGTCTGGTCCTGCCGCCAGGACAGGTAGGCGATGCCAACGGTCGTCTTGGCACGCGAGGCCTGGGCCAGGGCCAGCAGGACACCGCTCCCGGGTGCCTGCGCGCTCACAGCATTGGCGGTGAAGTACAGAGTCTCCCGCATGGCGGCGAGCGGTTCCCGCAGGGCCTGCGGAAGCACCCTCTCGATCTTGGCGCGGGCGCCCGCGCCGGCCAGCACCGTCGTACCCATCCCGAGCCGTTCGGCCGCAAGGAGTCCGAGGACGACGGCGAGGGCCTCGTCATTGGTGAGCACCAGGGGCGGCATCCGATAGCCACGGGCCAGCCGGTAGCCGCCATAGCGACCGCGCTCGGCCTCCACGGGGATGCCCAGGTCGCGCAGGTGGGCAACGTAGCGGCGGACCGTACGGACATCAGTGTCCAGCCGGTCGGCCAGCTCACTCCCGGTGAGCCCGGCGTTCGACTGGAGCAGTTCCAGCAGGGTTAGCACACGGGTCAGGGGATGTGACACGGATCACTCGACATTTCAGGGCTGATTCTGTCCTGTATCCACTCTACGCTCCCCGCAGCACCTCACTTCAGGGAGATCACATGACCACCTTCGTACTCGTTCCCGGCGCCTGGCTCGGCGCGTGGGCCTGGCAAGACACCACCGACGCGCTGCAGGAGCACGGCCACACGGCGCTGGCGCTGACACTGACCGGCCTGGCCGAGCGCGCTGAGGAGGGCGGGCCCCAGACGGACCTGGACACGCACATCGCGGACATCACCGACTTCGTCGAGAAGAACGATCTGCGCGACGTCACCCTGGTCGCCCACAGCTACGCGGCCGCCCCCGTCACCGGGGCAGCCGGGCGACTCGGCGACCGGCTAGAGCGCGTGGTCTATGTGGACAGCGCCCCGTTTGCCGCAGGCATGTGCATGCTCGACCTCATGCCGCCGGAGGCAGCGGACCAGCTGAGCCAGCAGGTCGCGGCCCACGGCGACGGCTGCCGGCTCCCGATGCCGCCTTTCGAGATCCTGGGCCTGTCCAACAGCCTCGACGGCCTCGATGAGGACCGGCGGGACGTGCTGAGCGCACGTGCCACCCCTCAGCCCTTCGGCACCTACACCCAGCGGTTGGCCGGTCCGGTCGAACCCGGCCCCGGTGTGGACCGTGTCCTGGTCGCCTGCCGCAACTTCCAGGGCCTGCTGGACAGCGGGGTGCCGATGCTGGCCTTCCTCAACCACGCGCCGTGGCGGCGCTTCGACCTGTCCACCGGGCACTGGCCAATGCTGTCGGCACCTGCCGAGCTCGCCGACATCCTCCACACGGCCGTCTCCTGACCGAGACTGATGTACAAGCCCATGCTTGACCGCGAGAGCGTCCGCGGGCTGCGGGCCCGCGCGCAGGCCCTGGCCGACGGAGTGCGGGAAGCCTCCGCCGCGGCGGTCGTCCGCCGGGTCTTCGCCATCCAGGCCCAGGATGCCATGGCCGCCGACCTGGGCATCCGGGTGCGCGGGCGGGACATCACGGGCGCCGGCATCCGCGCGGCGTACGAGGACGAGCGGAGCATCGTGCGCGGCTGGTTCATGCGGGGCACCCTGCACACCATCGCCAGCTCGGATGCCCGCCGGGTGCTGCGGCTGCTCGCTCCCCGCATCCTCGCCGCAACCAGCCGCCGCTACCACCAGCTCGGCCTGGACGACGACCTACGCCAGCGATGCGACCGTCTCATCCGGCGCGTCCTCGCCACGCACGGACCGCTCACCCGGCCCGAACTGACAGAGCACCTGGCCACTGTCGGCGTTCAGCCGGACGGGCAGGCGCCGTTCCACCTGATCCGCCACGCGGCACTCACCGGAGTCCTCTGCCACGGTCCTCGGCGCGGCGAAAAGGCCACGTATGTCCTGCTCGACGACTGGCTGCCGGCCGGCGCCGGGGACTCCCGGCGGGAGGAGGACACGGCCGTCGCCGAGCTCGCCCGCCGCTACGTTCGCGCCCATGCGCCCGTAGGGGTGGACGACGCCCGCCGCGATGCCGGCCGTGTTGTCCAGGTGGACGCGTTCGAACCCCTGTCGTCGCAGATCCAGGCCCTGGTCGACGCGGAAGCCTCAGCGGTCACCGCTTTCTGCGGCCACCCGCCTGAACGGGCAGGGGCCTCCCGGTAGGGCTCCCCCTCCTCGCCGCCGGCGCCGGGCCGGACCTCATCACCCCCGCCGGCGGGCTTCGCGTCACGGTACAACTACCCGCCGCACCACCATCCGGCGCCAGCCGTACAAAACGCTAGGCTGAGGTCTCGAACCAGAGCGCGTGTGCTGGGAGGGGCTGGATTGCTTACCATCGGGCAGCTGGCCGCACGGGTGGGCATGACCATCCGTGCCATCCGGCATTACCACCAGCGAGGCCTGCTACCCGAGCCCGAACGCGATGCCTCGGGTTACCGCCGCTACGGCCCGCGAGCCGTGGTCGATTTGATCCGGATCAAGACGCTGGTGGCCGCAGGCGTGCCGCTCGCGCGGGTCGAACAATTGCTCGCCGCCGGCCAGGACGAGTTCGCCGCCGCAATCTCGGAGATCGACCGGCAGATGGCGGCCAAGGTTGCCGAGCTGGAGGATCATCGCGCCCGGCTGGCCGAGCTGGTCGCCGGCGATCGGCTGTTCCTTCCGCCGCAGGTGATCGCGCTCCTCGACCGACAGCGGGCCCTCGGGGTGAGCGAGCGGATGAACGGCATCGAGCGTGACTCCTGGATCATGATTACCGCGCTGGCGCCCGACCAAGTGCTGGAGTGGGCGGCCACCAAGAACGCCGCCTTGGAGGATCCCGAGCTCGTCCGGCTCTACCTCACCATGGACCAGGCGTGGGACTGGCCGGCCGACGATCCGCGGCTCCCAGGACTGGCCGAAGCGATCATGGCCTGGGACGGTCGCAACCCGCGGGGAGATGAGGCACCGGAGGGCCTGGCCGCCCTGATGAACTCCAACGCCTTCGGATCCTCGCCATCCTGGGCGCGGCTGCGGAGGCTGATGGCCGCTCGATCCGCGAAACACCCTTGACATTGACCCTGCGTCAGGGTTCGAGCATCGGATCCATGACGAACTCAGCGACATCGAAGACCTACGACCGATCGATGCTGGAGGCCGACCTGCGGGCCATCCACGACAAGGGCGTCCCCGGGCTGCTCGCCGCTGCGCACACCGGACGGGAGCTGCTGACCGTCCGGTACGGCGTGGCTGAGCTCAATTCCGAGCGGCCGATCGCCTACGACAGCTACTTCCGGATGGGGAGCACGAGCAAGACGTTCACCGCCACCGCGGTACTCCAGCTCGTGGGCGAGGGCCTGCTCTCGCTCGATGACCTCGTCGAGGACTGGCTTCCGGGGGTGGTCTGTGGCAATGGCAACGATGGCACCAAGATCACTATCAGGCGGCTGCTCCAGCAGACGAGCGGGCTGCCCGAATACATGTACGACGTGCCGATCTGGTCGGCGAAGGACTTCCGGGAGCATCAGTTCGACTCCTACACCCCGGAGGAACTCGTCGCCATCGCCATGCGGCACGAGCCCCATTGGGTGCCGGCACCAGGCGACCAGCGCTGGAGCTACTCCAACACCAACTACGTCCTCCTTGGAATGATCATTAAGAAGGTCACCGGAGCCGAGCGATCACAGGTGGTGACGGATCGGATCATCCGTCCCCTCGGACTCGATCACACCTTCATCCCAGGGGATGATCCCCGGCTTCCGGAGCCGCACCCGAAGGGCTACACCGAGTTCCCCGACAGTACCGAGCCGGTGGAGACGACCGAGTGGAACCTGACCCCGGCGGACGCCGCGGGCGATCTCGTCACCACGGCGGCCGACCTCGTGCGGTTCTGGCAGGCGTTGCTCGGGGGCGAGCTCCTCGCGCCCGCTCAGCTCACTGCGATGAAGGAGACCGTCCCCGCTCCCGAATGGGACCCCGTCTTCCCCGGCGCGTCCTACGGCCTGGGAATCGCTCGGTTCGGGTCTCCCTGCGGCCCGTACTGGGGCCACGCCGGAAACACCCCCGGCCACACCGCCCACAGCGGCTTCACCGAGGACGGCCGCCGCGGCATGGTGCTGTTCACGACGTTCTGGGCACCGAACGAGCACGCCCTTCCGATCGAGAAGCTGGTCAATGACGCGATGGACCACCTCATGTGCAGCGCTGACGGGCCGCGCACGGGGTGAGGTATCGATGCCGTACGGCTGGCGCGTCACGCCGTCCCGGTCGATGCCCTTGCCAGCCGTCCGGCCCCTGGTATGGCGCCGCCACAAGCGGCTGCACCGGGCGCGTCCTTGGTTTCACGGACGCCCACCTCGCGGACCGGCCCTCCAGTCCCCGGGAATCGAGGAGGAAGGGCACCGGGGTCCGGTGCGGGGGCATCGCCATCAATCCTCGTCGTCGGCGTCGTCGGCGTCAGGATCACGCAAGGCCCGCCGCCCGCCGCCCAGCTGCGGACGTTGGAAGGAATGGCGGCCGTGCACGTTGATGTGCCGCCTGATAAAGGGACTGAGCCGGGCCACATCGTCATCCAGCACCGGATAGCCCTGCGCCCGCAACTGGCGCAAAGCGTCGTCAAGGTAGACCGTGTTCCACAGCACCAGGCAGTTCAAAACAATGCCCAGCGCTCCTAATTGGTCCTCCATTCCCTCGTAGTACCGCTGGAACACCTGGCTTTTGCGGCCGTGGAAGACTTTCTGCGCCAGATCGTGGCGGCCTTCCTGAAGGTTGCGGATGCCCTTGATGCCGCGCCGCATGCCCTCGTCATCGATCAGCGCCAGCACATGCAAACTCTTGAAGATCCGGCCGTAGGTGTTGATCGCCTCCCCCATCGCGGTCGGCCGGCCGTCGCGTTGCAGCATCCGTACCACGTCGTAGGGGTTGACGGCGCTGGTGTAGATGGAGCCGACCAGGCGCAGGATGTCCGGCCACCACCGGGTGACCTTGCCCAGGTCCAGCCGCCCGCGCGCCAGCGCGTTCAGCGCCCCGTAGTCGGCGTCGGCCTGGACCCGCCACAGCTTCTGATCGGGCAGATCGGCCAGCGCGGGCCGATATTCCTTGTCCAGCAGATGCGCGAGCCCAAATACCAGATCGCTGTAAGATCCGGTATCGGTGACAATCACGTCAGCCCGGCAGCCCTCGCCCGACCCGAAGATGACATCCAGCGCGTGCAGGCAATCCCGGTCGGTGCCGGACACGATTTTCGACGCGATACCGAACGCCTGGTCATTGATCATATTAAGCCAGGTAATTCCGCGCTTCGGTCCAAAATACTTTTTATTCGGCCGGGCGTACGCCGACGGCACCGGAACGACGAACCGCATGCCATCAATGGCCGCCACCAGACCGCCGCCCAGCGCCTGGGCGAAGCCGATCCCGGCCTGCTTGGCGATCAGATGCGGGTTGGCCGCGCCGTAGTTGTCGGCGCGCAGGTAGGTGTGATCGACGTAGCCGAGCCGGTGCCGCTCCAGCGCGGGCACGCCCTTGACCGCGATCGGCCCATAGGTGATGTTCAGCGCCTGCGCGGTCAGGCACGCCGCCACCGAGATGTCCAGCTCGTCCAGGTGCGGGCCAGTGCCGGCGATCGAGGTGAAGGCCTCCATGAACTTCGGGCACCAGCCCAGCACCTCCACGACCGCCTCGGAAATATCCACCCGCGGCATCATCGCCTCCACCCGCCTGCGCAGATCGATCAGCGACGGCGGCTCCTCGATCGCCTTCACGCTCGCCACATGGATCTTGCCGTCGTCGTCGATGCCGACGGAGGTGTTGGCGGCCAGCCCGGCCCGCACCACCCGGTAGGCCCGATCCAGCCGGTCGGCGTGCTCGGCCAGCAGCCCGGCGGGGTCTTCGGGCAAGCCCAGGTCGGTCAGCACGCTGTCCTTGACCGCCGCCCACGCCGCACCCTTCAGCAGCTGGGCGTCCGGGTCGCGCCACCGGCTGGAGGCGGGCGCGTGGATCTCCCGGCGCTTGAGATGGCGGTGGAACTGCTCCAGCACGCAGAACACGTACGCGTTGCGATCGACCAGCCCGTCCGTGCGGGCCGGATGGCCGAACACCAGCCGCTTCCACGGTCCGGTCACCACCAGCGGGTCGATCAGCCGCAACGGCAGCACCGTGACCGGATGGTGACGCGAGCGGTAGGCCAGCGCGTCCGGCAGGCGCTGCATGGCGGCCAGCACCTGCCGGCCCTCGGCGTTGGCCTCGAACGCGATCACCGGGGTCAGCAGCTTCACGAACCCCGACACGGTGGCGTACTTGCTCGCCATCTCCGCCCGCCAGCCGCCGTCGTCCTCGGCGTCCGGCGGCGGCACCAGCCCGGTCACGGTGGCCACCGCCGAGCGCAGCTGAGCGCGGGGGACAACCGCGTCGATCATCTCCCACACCTCGAACAGCCGCACGTCCTCGCTCCACCCCTCGGCCTCCAGCAGCACCTCCACCGCCTGGGCCAGCCAGTCCGAGGCCTTGGCCAGCCGGGGATGCTTGACGACCTTATGCCTGTCGGCCTCCCGCTGCGCCTTGCCGAGCAGTTCGGTCACCATGAGCAGGTCCAGCAGCTCCAGCGTGTCGTCGATGGTCTTGGTCTCCAGCCGCTGCGCGGTGGCCAGCAGCGTGGCCAGCCGCCGCGAGGCGGGATGCTTCTTCAGCTGCGCCGAGTGGGCGGTCAGGCCGTAGCGGGCCAGCTCATCGAGGCGCCGCTGCGGCACCGCGGTATCGAGCTCCAGCCGGCCGAGCTCGGTGCCGCCGATCTCGGCCACCAGGTCCAGCGACTTGACGATCTGCGGTCCGGACGCCTTCGACGGGCCGGTTCGCCAGCGCTCCAGATCCGAGACCTTCTTGCCTGGCGGCACCTCCAGCAGCAGGTCCAGCACCGCCCGCTGCTGCGCACTGGGCAGCGCGGCCAAGGTGTCGTGCAGGTCCCGCGTGGCCCGTTCCCGCTCGCGCGCCACCAGCCGGGTCAGCGTGCTGATCCCGGGCAGCAGCACGTCATTCTGCCGCAGCCAGCGCACCGCGTACTGGAAGCACGCGGTCGGGCCGTCGCCGGTGTTCCAGGCGTGCGCTCGCACCTTGCCCGCCAGCTCGGTCTCGGCCGAGGCGAAGTCCTTCAGCCCGAACGCCTTGGCGATCTCCCAGGTGTGTTCCAGCCGCGTCTTGTCCCGCTCGGTGTAGCGCTTCACGCAGGACGGATCCTCGATCTGCAGTTGGGCGGCGACCACGTCCAGGACCTCGTTCGGCACCTCCAGCGGATCGGCCAGGAAGCACCCCAGGTAGCGGACGGTCACGAGCTGGAGGGCGAAGCCGCAGCGGATGTGCCGGCCGCGATGTCCCTTGATGAGGGCCATGTCCTCGTTGTCGAGGAAGAAGATCTTCTCCATCTCGGCCCGGGAGGGCGGACCGTAGTAACGGCCGTACTTCGCCGCTTCTGAGTCGCTCAGGAAGTCGACAGGCATGTACGCAACGTATGACCCAACAGACACAGCGTCATCAGAGCGACACAACCGTGACCGACCGCTACCTATTGTCACGCAATGTAGATCAAAGTTGCGCTGAGAGACCGAACGGGATCCGGCGTTAACCACGCCCGGAAGACCACAGCGGCAGGGGTTACTGACCTGGGAGAACCCCGTTAACGCCGGATTCCGTTCCAAATCTCTCTGACCCCCGCGTCGCGTCGGATCGCGGCGTACAGGTCGACGCGTGAGGTGGGTGCGCGAGCCATGATGCTCAGACCCAACTCAGTGGCAGATCAGTTCGTCCCTTGGCGGACGTCCGTCCCGTGCTCGGCGAACGCCTTGAAGTCCTCCATGTGCTGCTGCGACTGCTTGCGGAAAGAGCCAGGCATCACAAGCCCCACCAGCCGCATCAGCAATCCGTCGAACCGGAATTCGCTCTCGCTCTCCCACAGCGTGGTGTCCGGACCGGCTGCGATCAGCCGGTCGCGCTGGGCCTGCCACATGCCCTCGCCGGCGATCTCGCGGTCGTAGTGCACGACGACAGAACTGGGGATGGCGTGCAGGTCTTCAGGTTCCAGGCGCGTGATGGTCTCGGTGGCCTCCATCCTCTGCTTCCCCATTTGAAACACGACTCGCGAGGTGGTGCCGAGCTGGCCGTGCGCTCCGTCCACCGGCTCGTGCAGTACCAGGCCCCGCAGCCACTTCGGCATGTGCGCCGGGTCCGCGAGCATCTGGAGCACCTTCTCCCGCGGCAGGGCGATCTCGATCGAGGTGGTGTACTTCATCAAGCGTTCCCTCCGGGGGCGTAGAACGCGGTGGTGGCCTTGACGGCGGCCGCCACGTGATCCGGATCGCCACCGGCGGCCAGGTGAGCTTCGCCCCATGCCGCAGCGCTGCGCCGCACGAACTCGCGCCCCGTGGGCGAGGTCTGGAACTCCTCGTGATCGAGGGTCTCGCCGTCTGCCAGGAACCGGGCCAGGGTGAGGAGATGCAGGTCCCAGCCCACACCGCCGGCACCGGGGCCGTAGGTCGGGAACATGGGCTCCCCGACGGCCGCTGCATGGACCAGTTCAAGCTCGGTGTCCCCGGCAGGGCCCGGGGACAGGCGCACCTCGACCTCGCTCGTGCCCGGCCACTCGTCGGCGTCCGGCCCGAAGAGCCAGGACACCCGCAGCAGACGCGGCGGCTCGCACCGGAGGATCTCCCCGTGCTCACCGCCGTCCAACTCGAACGACCCGCCGAGCCGCAGGTCTCCGGTGACCGACTTCAACCAACGGCCCAGCCGCTCAGGGTCGGTGATGGCGTTCCACACGTCGTCGACCGGCGCGTCGTAGCGACGCCGCAACTCCATCGTGTACGCGTCGCCGGCGGGCAGGGTCGCTGTTCCCATCGTCCGGCGCGCAGCGGCCAGTTCGTCCAGCACGTCCTTCATGTCATGTTCCTTTCACTGGCGGATCGGCCTTGCGACGTCGGTGCCGTGTCGGGCTGCTGGCCAGCCCGGGACCGGGATGCACGCCTGCCTCGGGCCAACTCAGTGCCCAGGGCATCGAGCCGCTGATCCCAGAACCCGCGAAACCGGTCCAACCACACGTCAACCTCGCTTAGCGACGTTGGGTCGACGGCATAGAACCGGCGAGCCCCCTCGGCCCGGACCGACGCGAACCCGTTCTCACGCAGAACGCGAAGATGCTGGGAAACAGCCGGCTGGGACAGTGCGAACTCAGCCCGGATCACGTCCGTGATCGCCCCAGAGGTCTGCTCACCCTCGGCGAGCAGCTCCAGATGCGCCGGCGCACCGGGTCGCCGAGAATGTCGAACGCGTGCACGAACCAGAAGAATACCAGATCGGACTTATATAAGCCAGGACTGGTACTCCCGCGTTGCCCCCGGTGTCGACGCACATCGACACCCGGCACGCCCCATCGATACTGGTGTCGAACGAGACCGACATCCGGTGTCAGGTGAGACCGACGTAGCCAACCGGAAGGCGTCGGGGACCCGACAGCGTTCGGCCCGCTCTTGGAAGCACTGCGCGAGGTTGAGATCTCGCCGGCGCTCGAGGCCGTTCTCCGCAGGCCGCGCCGGTATGCCGATGGCTTCGGATGGGCCGACATCCTGAACGACGAGATCGTCCCGAGCCTGCCGACGAAGTGGCGCGACGGAGTTCGGCAGCGGCTGGACACGCTGCTGGCGCTCGAAGAGGTCCCGGCCAGGCTCGTCCACGGCGATCTCGGCGCCAGCAACGTCCATTTCGGCGAGGACGGCAAGCTGACCGGCGTCCTCGACTGGGACATGGCGATCCGGTCCGATCCGGCGATCGACGCGGCACTCGTCGCGACCTGGCACGGCTGGGACGTCCTCCGCGCCACCGACGAGGAGACCTACCGACGCGCCTGGGCCTGGAACGACGCGGTCGGGGTCGGGCACCTGCACGCGGTGTTCACCGGCCAACCCGGCCGGGCTACCTCACGCCGGACCTGCGGGAAACAGGACACGCGGCTCCAGATCCAAGCGTGTGGTCGGCGCCTGGTCCGGCGGGGTCAGGTTGATCACCCAGTTGAAGGTCAGGTCGGTGCTGCCCGGATAGCCCGCGTCCACCTCGGCCGCGATCGCGCTCAGCTTGCCGCGGTAGTGCTCGGTCAGGGCCGTGGCCTCGGCCGGGATGCCGGCCTGCTCGCAGAAGGCCGCCACGTGCGGCTCGCATTCCTCCCATGACATCAGCTGGGCGTGCAGGTTGGCGTAGGAGTCCGAGCCGATCACCGCGATGTCGCCGCTGCGCAGCTCGGCCGCCAGGTAGGAGAACACGCACACCTCCAGATGGCGGCGCACCAGCAGCCCGGGACGCTTGGTATCGCGCAGGATCTTGCGCCACGCCTGCGAGGTGAACGCCTCCACCTCGATCACCAACGTGCGCTCGCTTACCTCGCCGTCCGGGTCGCTCTCCTCCACCGTCACCGTCTCCGCCAGGTAGGCGGAGCGGGAGTTGCGGTGCGCGCGCAGGAACTCCACCGCGTCCAGCACGCTGCGCTCGCCGAACACGCCCAGCAGTCGCTCAGACTCGGCCCGGTGCGCCTCGCGCAGTGCTTCCAGTTGGTCGCGGCCCTTCTTGTGGATGGCGGCCATGCGCTTGCAGAACATGGTCACCACCTCATCGCGGGTGCTGGTCCGCACGGTGTGCAGCAGGCTGATGATCAGCGTCAGCCGCTTGTCCTCGGACAGCACCTTGCGCAGGTCGGCCACGTCGGTGACCTTCGCCTCGCCGGCGAAGTGCGCCACCTTGCCCGGCGGCACGCCTTCCAGCCAGTCCTCTGTCGGGCCCAGCGCGTCCAGGTGACGCAAGAACTTCAGCCGTGTCTTGAACTTGGTCAGCGAGGCGGCCTGGGCCACCTCCTTCAGCTTGTCGAACTCGCTGCGCCGGCTGACCGGATCCACCAGCAGCAGCCGGCTCAGCCGTGCCCGCGCCGCCCCGTCCACCCGGCCCGCGACCATCGCGAATAGGCCGGTGTTGATCTCCGTGCGGATCGTCGCGGTCATCGCGTCCAACGTGCTGTAGCCCGGTAACTCGCACCGGGCCCGTACCAGCTCCTCCAGCGCCACGTTGATCAGGTCCGCCGGATTGTCCTTGGTCTGGGCCGCCTTGCGGATCGCCTTCTCGGCGACCTCCCGCACCCGGGCTGGCTCGTACACCACGCCCAGCCGCTCTCGCACGAACTGCCGGTGCCGCTTGGCCGACCGCTCCGCGGCCTGTTCCAGCTCGACCGACTCGGGCAACTCCAGAATGCCGCGTACGTGCGTGGCCGCCACCGACGGCACCTGATCCAACTTCGGAAAGTAGCCCAGCCGCTGGTAGGACTTCAACCACACCAGCAGCGCCAGCAGATGCTGCTCGTCCTGGGTACGGCCCCGGGCCCAGGACGCCTCATCATCGGTGGGGGTGAAAGTCTCGGTCAACTCGCGGGCCGACATCATCCGCCCAAACCGGGGATACGCCGTCCGATCGATCGACGTCATCCATAACCCCTGGAAAGATCACCGAGCTGGCAGCGCTCCTACCTTAGCGATCAATCCCTCTCACCACCACGCGGCCCGTTTCTGGCGTATTCCGGCCGGCCCCCTGGTGGGCCTCGGCCAGCCGGACGGAGGGCATCCGGGCCCGGCTACGCCGCACCGATCGCCGCGCCCACGGCCACCAGCAGGCGGCGCCGGTCAGCTGGTGACGGCCTGGGCCACCAGCAGCCCCATCATCCCGGCGCCGAGCCCGGCCACAACGCCGGCGATGATGCCGGCCAGCGCGTAGAAACGAGAGCCGCCCTGAATCAGGCGCAGTGTCTCGTAGCTGAAGGTGGAGTACGTGGTCAGCGCGCCGCAGAATCCGGTGCCGAGCAGCGCCGACCAGGCCGCGCCGGCGGGCAGCCCCGCCAGCACGCCGACCACGAACGACCCGGCCAGGTTGACGACCAGGGTGCCCCAGGGGAACACCGAGTCGTGCCGGGACTGCACCAGGCGATCGGTCAGGTAACGCAGCGGTGCACCGATCGCCGCGCCCAGGGCCACCAGCAGTACGGTCATCGGTCGCCCACCCGCTCCGGTGACCTGCCGACGTAGCGGATCACCTCGACCTCGTCCAAGATGACCAGCCCTTCGCTGATCAGCTCGTCCAGTTGGGGCAGGAAGCCGCGGATCTTCTCCTCGGCATCCACGATGATGACGGCCACCGGCAGGTCCTCTGACAGCGACAGGATCCGCGTGGTGTGGATGTGGTTGGAGGCGCCGTAGCCCTCGATGCCGCGCAGCACCGAGGCGCCGGCCAGGCCGGCGGCATGCGCTCGGTGCACGATCTCGTGATAGAGCGGCCGGTGGTGCCACTGGTCGCTCTCGCCGATGAAGACGCTCAGCCGCAGCGCGGGCCCGTGCAGTTTCACCGCCGCCTCCTTCGCTCGCGCCGACGCCGGCCCAGCTCGAGCGCCGAACCGGTGGCCACCGTGCCTGCCCAGACCGCCAGCAGAGCGGCGACCAGCGTGGCGGCCAGGTAGGCCAGGGCCACGCCGGGCGCGCCGGCCCGCATCGCGGCGTGGATGTCGATGATGTAGGTCGAGAAGGTGGTGTAGCCGCCCAGGACTCCCACCCCCCAGAACGGGCGCAGCAGCCGCCGACCCGTCCATACCTGGTCGATGAGTGTCATGAGCACGCCGATCAGCAGACAACCGGACACGTTGACCAGAAAGGTCGACCACGGGAAGCCGGTCGGGGCGTGCGGGAGCGCGGCGGAGATGCCGTAGCGGGCCAGCGCGCCCAGCACACCGCCAGCGGAGACGGCACCCAGCACTGGCCAGGCTCGGGGCCGAAGTTCGGCGCGCATGGCCGGGACGTGGACATCAACGTCGGAATCGACGGGCGTGACAGGCTCGTGCATACGCATCTCCCTACCAGAACGACCATATTTCCTCTGGTAGGGACCGTTGGCGGCAGTGACCGCGGTTCCCCTCGGCGATCCGGGGGCCGGCGGGCCCCACCGCCGCAGACCTCGCTTTTCGATCGAGGTCTTGTCGTTCACTGTACCGGCAACACCAGGCCGGTTCCCAATCCTGATCCCGTACCTCTCAGCCTCACAGCGCCCCCAACCAAGATCCTTGTCGCCGGAGTACCGGCGCGGGCACGGCGCTTTGTACAGCGGGCTCAATCACGGCCGGATCGACGGGGATTGGTTGTTGTGAGGTGCTGGCCGGCTTGCCGTTGCCGCGCTCGCCGGACGGCCGGATCGTGCTGGCGGTGTATGTGTTCCCGTGGCTGCGGCTGTCACCGGCTGCTCCAGGAGCGATGGAGCGCCTCTCGGATCCGGTGTTTGACCGGCGGCGGGACGTCTCCGTTGCTCGCCCGCGGCAACGCGGACGGGGTCTGGGGGGTGGGCGGCGCGAGCTTCGCCTTCTCTTCCTCGGTCGCCGGCCGTTCCACCTCGGTGAAGCCGCCGCCGGGCCCGCGTACGATCACGCCGGTCTCCACGCCGCGCTCGACCGTGTGCCGGTCACGCGCTTGCAGCCCCAGGCAGATCCACCGGGTGACCACGTACGCCAGCACCGGCCCTACCACGATCGCCACCCGGAAGATCCACGTCGTCGCGTTCAGCGAGATGTGGAAGTTGGAGGCGATCACGTCGTTGCCCCCGGACATCCACAGCACCCCGTAGTACGCGATGCCCGCGACCCCGATCCCCGTCCGCGGCGGCACGTCGCGCGGCCGGTCGAGCATGTTGTGCACGGCCCGGTCACCAGTGACCCACCGCTCCACGAACGGATACAGCGCCAGGCCGGCGAACAGCAGCCCCGGCGCCGCCAGCGCGGGGATCAGCACACTCATGGTCACGGTGAAGCCGAACACGGTGAACTCCCACGGCGGCATGAGCCGCAGCGCGCCCTCCAGGAACCCCATGTACCAGTCGGGCTGGGAACCCGCGCTGACCGTGCTGGGCACGTACGGCCCGTACAGCCAGATCGGGTTGATCTGGAACACCGTGGCCAGCAGCGCGACCACCCCGGTCACCCACAGGAGGAACGCCGTCGTCTTCGCCAGGAACGCGGGGAAGAACGGCACCCCGCTCACTAAGCGGTCGTTCAGCCCTTTCTCCCGGAACTGCGTGTGCGTCTGCCGCCACGTCAGCACCACCGCGTGCAGCGGGATCAGCACCAGCAACAGGCCCGGGATGAGCAGCACGTGGAGGCTGTAGAGGCGGGGGATGATGTCGTCGCCGGGGAACTCCCCGCCGAACAGGAACATGGCCAGGTACGTGCCCACCAGCGGTATCGACACCGTCACCCCGTGCAGGATGCGCAGCCCAGCCCCGGACAGCAGGTCGTCGGGCAGCGAGTAGCCGAACAACCCGTTGAGCATCACCAGCCCGAACAGGGCCACGCCGATCACCCAGTTCAGCTCTCGCGGCTTACGGAAGGCGCCGGTGAAGAAGTTGCGCAGCAGGTGCACCACGATCCCGCCGATGAAGATCAGCGTGCCCCAGTGGTGCATCTGGCGTATCAGCAGGCCGCCGCGCACCTCGAAGCTGATCTCCAAGGAGGACGCGTAGGCCTGGCTCATCGTGACGCCGCGCAGCGGCACGTACGCGCCGTTGTAGACGACCTCTCCCATGGACGGCTTGAAGAAGAACGTGAGGAAGACGCCAGTGACCAGGACGACCACGAAGGCGTACAGGGCGATCTCGCCCAGCAGGAATGTCCAGTGGTTGGCGAAGGCCTTGCGCATCGCCCTGTTCAGGAAACGGGCGCCGCCGACACGGTCGTCAAGCGCCTTGGCCAGTGAGCCGACCTTCATCGTTACCCCGCACTCGGCTCGGTTGCATTGTCACAACCAACGACCGGATGGCGCGGCGATATGTGACACTCGCCGCTGGTCGAACGCGGCCTCGACCTGACCAAGGCAGAACACGGCACAACCGTTTTCTGCCTTGGCGGAGAGCGTCGCACCGGCACCTGGACCTACTGAACCGACCACACCAGGACGAATGAGAAATCCAGTTTCGTCCTGCGGTTCAGCGGGATATCGATCTTGACTCTGTGAGTGATCTCATGACGGCTGATGCCTAAGCCGTGAGCGATGAGCCGTTCGGGACGGACTGGCACGGGATCGTCGAAGGTGACCGTGATCTGAAGGGGCCACGGATCTTCGGGAACGGGAGGTGCGTGGAGTTCCCAGCACCCGTCCCAATCGAGCACGAACCGGTTGCGCCGGGCGATCAACGGGTCGAGCAGGGTATCCACGACGAGGGAAGGCGAGTTGGCCGAGTAACCGGCCAGAAGGTCAGCGGGCAGTGAGCGGACCGGGACGCGATCGTGGACGGTCAGCTTGCTGGTCCGGCCACAGGAAACACAGTTGACCAGGAGCCAGACGTCGAGGAGTTTGCCGTTGGCGTTGACACGAAACCTGCCGTTGCCGGTGGTGGCGCAGCCGGAAGGGCAGACCACGCACCGGAGGGCGAGCAGAGGCAGGCGGGTGCGCCGCACCGCCCAGGGCAGCACGATATGAGGATGTGAAGACATGATCTCTCTGAAGACCTGACGAAGAGCACGGAAAACAGAGCCGACGGCGTCGTCGGCGACCGATGCGCAGGGAAGTGTCAGGTCTAAAGAGCAGGCGGCGTCATGCGCGCGAAGTCCTCACATAGGGGTCATTTGCCCGTGCGGGCCGATGCTCAGCTCAGGCGGGTTCGCAGGAGGCAGAATTCGTTGCCTTCGGGGTCGGCCAGGACGTGCCAAGGCTCCTCGCCGGTCTGGCCGATGTCGGCCGGGCGCGCCCCGAGCTTCAAGAGGCGTTCGAGTTCGGCGTCCTGATCGCGGTCGGTGGCGTTGACATCGAAGTGCAGCCGCAGCCTGCCCGCCTTGGGCTCGGTAGTGGGGCTGAAGACCAGAGTCGGCTGCAATCCGCCGAACCCTTCCCGTGGTCCGATCTCCACCGCACCGTCGTCGTCGGTGTCGAGCACGATGAAGCCCAGCACCTCGCACCAGAACGCCGCCAGCCGTTGCGGATCCCGGCAATCGATCACCAGCTCGGAGATGCGACAAGCCATGATCGGCACCCTACAGGGCATCAACCGCACGCAGCCAATCCTTAAACGGCCCAGGGCCGCGACGCAGTAGGCACCCGAGATCGCCGGGGGCGGGCAGCGACTTTTCGAGGACGGCCTGCCCGCTACGAAGTGGTCGCTCACCCGCCAGGAGGCTGGCGAACTGGGCGAGATCGCCATGATCTACGACCGAGTCCGCTGACCCAGCCCGGCCAGCACCCTCACCCAGGGGGCACCGGCACTGGCCGCTGCGGGCCACCACCGCGGTCCTCGCGCTGGGTCGCCTCCGGGCGAAGACCACAAGATCCCTGCAGAAATCCGAGTAAGATCACCGACGCGCGTCACTGCCGGCCCATTGCGATGAGAATTCCTCTACCCCAGTCGGCTTTGCGATCCACATGCATAAGATCACAAGTTGACTCTTGCCGCAGCGGCGTGCGCATGCCCTGTTCGATGCAATACGGAGGTGCGGTCGTGTCGGCGCCGTTGTGGCCTGAAGAACTTGTCAGCACCGGAACCGAACGCGAGATTCTGGAGGCGTTCCTCGACTGCCAACGCCGACAGATCACGGCAAAGGTCGCTGGGGTCTCCGAAGCGGACGCGCGACAACGGATCGTGCCGTCCATGACGACCCTGGCAGGGCTGATCAAGCATCTGACCGCAGTAGAAAGAAACTGGTTTCAACGTCAGCTGGCGCAGCGCGACCCTGCCGACATCCCCGGCAACTCGCGCGGAGATGATCACAGCTGGGAATTGACGCCCAGCGACACGCTCGACAGTCTCATCGCGGAGTACGACACAGTGTGTGAGGAGAATCGGTATATCGCAGCCGGATTCACACTCGATGACGCGGTGCCCTCAAAGCGACTCGGTGAGGTGTCGCTGAGATGGATCTACGCCCACATGATCGAGGAGACTGCCCAGCACGCCGGGCATGCTGACATCCTGCGTGAACTCATCGACGGTGCCACCGGCCTGTAAAACGCGGTCTCTCCAAGCCTGCGCCGGGCTACCGGAGTCGTACCGGGCCCGCGTCGATGGGCACGCGCAGGAGGAGGTACGGCTTGCGGCGCAGGTCGTGGCTCTCGTGGAAGTCGGGCTGGCGGTTGAGCTGGTTGGCGATGGCGTACAGAAGGCGATCGGACGCGACGGAGAGGGTGTCGACCCAGACCAGGTCCCGCCCCTGGGCGAGGGTCTCGATGACGCCGTCCGGCGTTCTGCGCCAGATCGCGTTGTACTCCAGGTCACCGCCGTAGACCCGGCCCTTGTCGTCGCTCTCCAGGCCGTCGGCCATGGGCTTGGGCCCGAGGTCGGCGACCGTCTCGGCCGCCTCACCGCCGGGATCGGCGAGGGCGGCCACGTCCACGCTGTAAAGGCGGCGGCTGGACAGTGGGCAGTAGTATCGGACCTGCCCGGCGGCAGCTACATCGCTCCCGACGGCCTGCTGCAGCTGCGTGGCGAGCCCGAGCGTCAGTGAACGACGCCGACCCGTTCTGCCACGAGGTGCTCGCAGAACCGGAGGCAGGCTGCGCGAGCGGCCCTCGGCCAACCGGGACCCTCGCCGCTGGGCCCGCCCGACGACTTCGACCGCACGCCGGGGTGACGGCGTGCGCCTACGGCCGAGTATTTACGCCTTGGCCCTCTGGTTGATCCGCACCATGTTGCCCGAGGGGTCGCGGAATGCGCAGTCGCGCGGCCCCCAGGGCTGATCGATGGGCTCCTGCAGTACCTCGGCGCCCGATGCCTGTACCCGCTCGAAGGTGGCGTCGAGATCGTCGGTGCTGAAGACGATCATCGGCAGGACGCCCTTGGTGAGCAGTTCTTGCAGGGCGTCGCCGTCGGCCTGGGAACGGCCGGCGTGCGGTTCCGAGAGCACGAATTCGGGGTCCGGCTGAGCCGGGCTGCCGAGGGTGACCCAGCGGAATTCGCCAGAAGTGACGTCGTTGCGCACTTCGAGGCCAAGCGCGTCGCGGTAGAAGGCGAGCGACTCGTCCAGGTCGTTGACGGTGATGTGGCAGTACTTGAGTGCGATGGTCATGCGGCCAACGTTAGGCGGCGGCGGCGCGGCCCGCTTCTCCAATCCTGCTCG
Source organism: Nonomuraea sp. 3N208 (assembly GCF_052245935.1). NCBI lineage: Bacteria > Bacillati > Actinomycetota > Actinomycetes > Streptosporangiales > Streptosporangiaceae > Nonomuraea > Nonomuraea sp. 3N208. The sequence goes on from NZ_JBQQBR010000025.1 coordinate 135,196, forward strand.
GCAGATTTCTCATCGGGCGGGTGCGCACCTTCGCCACGCACGCGGGCATCAACATCACGGCGCTGTGCTCCCGGCCGCGGTACGCGCTCGGTGTCTCGCCCACGAGCTCGGTGAACCGTGAGCTGAACGAGCCGAGCGAGGTACAGCCGACCGCCATGCACGCGTCGGTCACGCTCATGCCCCCGCGCAGCAGCGCCATCGCCCGCTCGATCCGGCGGGTCATGAGATAGCTGTACGGCGTCTCGCCGTAGGTCGCCCGGAACCGACGCGAGAAGTGCGCCGGCGACATGAGCGCGTGGCGGGCCATCGTCGGCACATCGAGCGGCTGTGCGTACTCCCGGTCGATCAGATCCCGCGCTCGGCGCAGGTGCGCGAGATTGGCGAGGTCTTCTGGGGTCATGGGAGGACGCTACCACCCGCCTACCTGAAAGAGTCATTTACCTGCATGAACGCGGCTTGAGACGGCGGGCGACGGCGGGGATGCCGTCGTGTGTGGCCAAGCAGGTGACCGGACCGGTCAGGAATCGAGAAGCGCCGGTCAGCGGGCCGCAGCTAGCGTGAGCGGCATGGGCATCACCATTCACGCGAGCTTCCTCCCGCACGACGACCCGGACGCCTGCCTGGCCTTCTTTCGTGACGCCCTTGGTTTCGAGGTCCGCGACGACGTGGGATACGAGGGGATGCGCTGGATCACGGCATCCTCCTGGCCGCCGTCGACCTCGACGACACCTTCGAGAAGGTGCAGGCCGGCGGCGCCGAGATCGTCCAAGAACCGACCGAGCAACCGTCCGGGGATCGTGACTGCGCCGTCCGCGATCCCGCGGGCAACCTGATCCGCATCCAGGAAATGCGCTGAGCCGACCGGCGATCGCAGCCATGACGTGCAGCATCGCCCTGCGCCGCGTCCAGGCTTGGCGCGAGGTGAACGAGATGCCCGACCCCGAGCTGATGCGCGACGGCCGGACGGATGTCGCGGCATCCCGACCGGCACCGCCGATCAGGTAAACATAGGACCGTTGCGGCGCCAGCGCCGACGAAGGAGAACCAGGCGTACTGCTCGAAGCTGGTGCGATCGAGCCAGGCGACGCCGATGGAGACCGCGAAGGCGGGCCCCGCCTAACAGATGGAGACACGATGATCATGGCCACGAGGACGGACACGCAGACGCCTGCGCTGCACGTTGCCGACTGCCACGATTTGATCCGCGTGCACGGCGCGCGCGAGAACAACCTCAAGGATGTCAGCGTCGAGCTGCCGAAGCGCCGGCTGACGGTGTTCACCGGCGTCTCCGGCTCGGGCAAGAGCTCGCTGGTGTTCAGCACGATCGCCGCGGAGTCGCAGCGGCTGATCAACGAGACCTACAGCGCCTTCGTGCAGGGCTTCATGCCGACGCTGGGGCGGCCCGAGGTCGACGTACTCGAAGGGCTGACCACCGCGATCATCGTCGACCAGCAGCGGATGGGTGCCGACCCCCGCTCCACGGTCGGCACCGCCACCGACGCCAACGCGATGCTGCGCATCCTCTTCAGCCGGCTGGGGCAGCCGCACATCGGCCCACCTCCGGCCTTCTCGTTCAACGTCGCGACGCGGACGGCGAGCGGAGCGATGAAGGTCGACAAGGGCAAGGGCGAACGGATCGTGGTGCGCAACGCCGTCTACCACGGCGGCATGTGTCCGCGCTGTGAGGGCCGGGGTTCGGTCACCGACTTCGACCTGTCTCAGCTGTACGACGACAGCAAGTCGCTCAACGAGGGCGCGCTCACGATCCCCGGGTACAGCATGGACGGCTGGTACGGCCGTATCTTCCGAGGCTGCGGCTACTTCGACCCGGACAAGCCCATCCGCAGGTTCACCAAGAAGGAGCTCGACGACCTGCTCTACAAGGAGCCGACCAAGATCAAGGTCGACGGCATCAACCTGACATACTCGGGTCTGATCCCGACGATCCAGAAGTCGTTCCTGTCCAAGGACGTCGACGCGATGCAGCCGCACATCCGGGCGTTCGTGGAGCGGGTGGTGACGTTCACCGCCTGCCCCGACTGCGACGGCACCCGGCTCAGCGAGCCCGCCCGGTCGTCGAAGATCAAGGGCATCAACATCGCCGACGCCTGCGCGATGGAGATCCGCGACCTGGCCGAATGGGTCCGCGGCCTCGACGAGCCGACTGTGGCGCCGTTGCTCGCCAAGCTGCTGCACACCCTCGAGTCGTTCGTGGAGATCGGGCTGGGCTACCTCTCGCTCGAGCGGCCGGCGGGCACGCTGTCGGGCGGTGAGGCGCAGCGCACCAAGATGATCCGCCACCTCGGCTCCGCGCTCACCGATGTCACCTACGTCTTCGACGAGCCCACCATCGGCCTGCACCCCCATGACATCCAGCGGATGAACGACCTGCTGCAGCGGCTGCGGGACAAGGGCAACACGGTGCTCGTCGTGGAGCACAAGCCGGAGGCGATCGCGATCGCCGACCACGTCGTCGACCTCGGCCCCGGCGCCGGTACGGCAGGCGGCACCATCTGCTACGAGGGGACCATCGAGGGCCTGCGGGCCAGCGGCACCATCACCGGCCGCCACCTCGACGACCGGGCCGTCCTCAAGGAGACGGTGCGGACGCCCACGGGCAAGCTGGAGATCCGCGGCGCCGCTCGCCACAACCTCCAGGACGTCGACGTCGACATCCCGCTCGGCGTGCTCTGCGTCGTCACCGGCGTCGCCGGCTCCGGCAAGAGCTCCCTGATCCACGGCTCCATCCCCGCCTCCGCAGACGTCGTGTCGGTCGACCAGGCGCCTATCCGCGGCTCGCGACGGAGCAACCCGGCGACGTACACCGGACTGCTCGACCCGATCCGCAAGGCGTTCGCGAAGGCCAACGGCGTGAAGCCGGCGCTGTTCAGCGCCAATTCCGAGGGCGCCTGCCCCGCCTGCAACGGCGCCGGTGTCATCTACGTCGATCTGGGGATCATGGCCGGATCCGCCACCACCTGCGAGGACTGCGGGGGGAAGCGGTTCGAGGCATCGGTGCTCGAGTACCACCTTGGCGGCCGCGACATCAGCGAGGTGCTCGCGATGTCGGTGACCGAGGCCGAGGAGTTCTTCGGCGCCGGCGAGGCGCGCACACCGGCTGCGCACGCCATCCTCGGCCGGCTCGTCGACGTCGGGCTCGGCTACCTCACCATCGGCCAGCCGCTCACTACCCTGTCCGGCGGCGAGCGGCAGCGGCTCAAGCTCGCCACCCACATGGCCGAGAAGAGCGGCGTCTACGTTCTCGACGAGCCGACCGCCGGCCTCCACCTCGCCGACGTCGAGCAGTTGCTCGGCCTACTCGACCGGCTCGTCGACGCCGGCAAGTCGGTCATCGTCATCGAGCACCACCAGGCGGTCATGGCGCACGCCGACTGGATCATCGACCTCGGCCCGGGCGCCGGCCACGACGGCGGCCAGATCGTCTTCGAGGGCACACCCGCCGACCTCGTCGCCGCCCGCTCCACCCTCACCGGCGAGCACCTCGCGGCCTACGTCGGCACCTGACCGAGGCCCCCTGTGCCTGATGCAGCAAAGACTCGGACTCCTTGCTGAACCGCTCGTGAGTCAGGTTGACCTCCGGTGGAGCCCACACGGCAGCCGGGGGTTTGCTGGTTCGTTGGGCGCACGCTTGCCGGGCTGGTCCTCGGCCCACCGGCGACCCAGAGGTCGACATCGCTCTGTTGCAAGTCCTCGAGTTTGACTCCACGCTCATGCCGCAGGTTGACGAGGTCGATGGCCGCCGTGACAGTCTGCTTGCTGCGCAGCAAGGTGCCGTGTGGCAGGATCTCGTAGGTGACCAGCAGTTCCGCCGCGGCGCAGCACCTGCGGGACCTGGCGCGGTTGCGTCGGGTTCGTGACCGGATCGACCGGGAGTATGCGCAGCCGCTGGATGTCGAGGCGCTGGCCCGCGGCGTGAACATGTCGGCCGGGCACCTCAGTCGCGAGTTCCGGCGCGCCTACGGGGAGTCTCCGTATTCCTATCTGATGACGCGACGGATCGAGCGCGCGATGGCGCTGCTGCGTCGTGGCGACCTCAGCGTCACCGAGGTCTGTTTCACGGTCGGCTGCTCGTCGCTGGGAACCTTCAGCACTCGCTTCACCGAGCTGGTCGGTGTGCCGCCCAGCACCTACCGGCGCGAGGCGGCGCGGGCGACGGCGGGGATGCCGTCGTGTGTGGCCAAGCAGGTGACCAGACCGGTCAGGAATCGAGAAGCGCCGGTCAGCGGGCCGCCGTTAACGTGAGCGGCATGGACATCACCATTCACGCGAGCTTCCTCCCGCACGACGACCCGGACGCCTGCCTGGCCTTCTATCGCGACGCCCTCGGTTTCGAGGTCCGCGACGACGTCGGATACGAGGGGATGCGCTGGATCACGGTCGGCCCCGCCGATCAGCCCGGCACGTCCATCGTCCTGCAGCCGCCGGCCGCCGATCCCGGCGTCACCGACGACGAGCGCCGTACCATCGCCGAGATGATGGCCAAGGGCACCTATGCCGGCATCCTGCTGGCCACCGCCGACCTCGACGGCACCTTCGAGAAGGCGCAGGCCGGCGGCGCCGAGATCGTCCAGGAGCCGACCGAGCAGCCGTACGGGGTGCGCGACTGCGCCGTCCGCGATCCCGCAGGCAACCTGATCCGCATCCAGGAACTGCGCTGAGCCCACCGTCGATCGCAGCCATGGCCCTGGCGCCGTCGACGAGCTGGGCAAACGTCGTCCAGGCCGTGAAAGACACCTTCGAATGCCCCTGAGTCCTGAAACCGCGCGGTTCACCCCCGGCCGCGTTGGCTCTGGGACGCGGCCGGGGAGATGAGAGTGGCTTTCGCGACCGGCCGGTACTGAAGCTGAGATCCGCCCGGTGATGGCACTCACCAAGGCCGGCACGGCGGTCAACAACGAGGTCATCGACCCAGCGCTGGCCGGATGTTCGAGACGACACTCAGCAGGAGACGACCCCAATGCCCACCGGAGCGACGCATGAGGCCAACCGGTCCTACCGCGAGGTGCTGCGCAACCGGCAGGTGGCCGGCCTGCTGCTGGGTGACCTCCTAGCCAACGCCGGCACGGGCATGATCATCGTGGCCATGCCCGTGCAGACGCTGTCCATCCACGGCAGCGTGCCCAAGGCGATCGCCATTGGGCTGGTGGAGGCAGCGCCGTTCGTCCTGTCCACCATCCTTGCGCTGGCCATCGGATTGGGACGGGTGAGGGTGCCACCGCGAACCCTCCTGATTGCCGACTGTGTGCTACGGTCGCTGACTTTCGTCACCCTGGCGATTTTGGCCGTCACCGAACAACTCACGCTGCCCCTGCTGATCGTTGGTCTCCTCTTCGGCGCGACGTTCCGGATGGCTGGATCAAGCAGCCGACGTCTGCTGGCAACGTCCATCGCGGGCGAGACCGGGCGGTTCGCCGTCAACGGCTTACTCGGGCTGAATGCCACGTTCGCGCTCTACATTGTCGGGCCGGTGCTGGGCGGGGTGATCGTGGCGTCCACCAGCGCCGGCGTCGCGCTCTTCTTCGACGCGTGCGGTGCGCTCATCTTGTTGGTCGCCGTCCTGGCATCCGTTCCCCGAGCCGCCGAAGATCGTGACGCGCTTCGCCGCCCGCCGGCCCGCGAATCGGGCTGGCGGATCCTGCGTCGCCGACCGGTCGCGGCGCGACTGCTGGTCGTCGAGTTCTTCTTCAATTTCTTCTACATGCCGATCGAGGTGGCGCTTCCCCTGCACGTACGCGGGACGCTGGACGCCGACGCGTCTGGTCTGGGTCTCATGTGGGGTGCCCTAGGGGTTGGCGCGTTCGTCGGCGCCGCTCTCGTGAATCAGATGCGGAACCTTCCACAGCGTCATGTGCTGATCGCGATCATCGGCCTGTGGGCGATGTGCCCCATCACTCTTGCGTTCGTTGGCAATCTCACTCTCTCGCTGATCGTTTTTGGTCTGGGCGGTCTCGTGTGGGCGCCGTTCACGCCTGTCGCGTACAACTTCCTGCAATCGGGGCTCAAGCCCGACGAGCAACAGCAGGTCGTCACGCTCTGGACGACCGGCTCCACGGTGGCCGCCCCGCTCGGCCTGACCGTTGGCGGACCACTGATCGAGCTGGCCGGGAGCACCGGAGGGCTTGTGCTGTCCGGTGGGCTGACACTGCTGCTGCTCCCGATTGCGGCTCTGGCTGTTCTAAGGCGCGCATCCGGGCCGGTCACATATGTCAGGCCCAGTACGTCAAAGCGATAGCCACTACTCATCGTGCGGGACGCGGGGCCGGCGGCCACCGGCTAAAGATCTTGATCCGCAGGTGATGGCGATTCCTCGGAGACGCACATCACATTCGTCTGCTGTCACCTCTTGCCGGGCTGTTCCGTCAGTGCGGTGTAACAGCCAACACGATAAGGAGATCACCGTGGAGGCCCGTTTCAACTATTACGGCAACCCGGTTACGGCCAAGCTCGTGAAGTACATCACTTCGGCGGGCAAGGTCGTGTCGGACTCGCCGCTGCCGGCCGCGACGCAGGAACTGGTGAGGCTCCGCGTCAGCCAGATCAACGGCTGCGGCTTCTGCGTCGACATGCACACCAAGAACGCCGCGAACGCCGGGGAAACCTCGGTGCGCCTCAACCTGGTCGCGGCCTGGCGGGAGGCCAAGGTCTTCACCGACGCCGAGCGGGCCGCTCTGGAACTGGCCGAACAGGGCACCCGCATCGCCGACGCCGCCGGAGGTGTCACCGACGAGACCTGGGCCAATGCCGCCAAGCACTACGACGAGGACCAGCTGGCCGCCCTGGTGTCCCTCATCGCCCTCATGAACACCTGGAACCGTATGAACGTCATCATCCAGCAGCCCGCCGGCGACTACGAGCCCGGCCAGTGGGGGTGAACCAGCAACCTCAATCATCTCCGGGTCGGCCGGGGGCGCAGGTGTCTGCCGCGCTCGCCGTCGCCGTGCCTGCTGCCGGTACAGCTGATCATGGGGCCGCGCGTACCGGGCGGCCGCTGCGGAGGCGTCACATGCGGCCGGCATCCGGACTCACGGCGTGGGCGCCGGGCGGAGCAGCGGCTCGATGGAATCCCATGCGGGAGGCTCCGGCCACCCGCCCGCGGCGTCCGGTCCCGCCGAAGCCGGGTCCGCGGCCTCCAGACCGATGACCGCGCAGGCCAGCAGGTGCTCGCCGGGCGGCAGGTCGCCCTTCAGCGTGGGGATCGTGGTGCGCGGGGCGAACACGTTGGTGCCGGGCAGGGCCGTGACGAGGGCGCCCTCCCGCCTGCCGGTCAGGTCCTCGATCACGCACAGGCCGTGCGGCGAGTCGAGCCTGGCCCGGCCGGGACCGGTGTCGACCCGGGTGGGCGGCCGGTCCCGGTCGACCGCGAAGGCGCCCTCGGCCGTGCGCAGCGACCGCCCGGTTCTGATCCGGTGCACCCGCACGTGCCACGGGGGCAGCGCCACCAGCCAGGTCTCGATCTCCACGTCGTCCCAGGGCGTCCAGCGCGCGTGCAGCACACCGTCGGAGGCGGAGGCGTCGTCCGGCAGCTCGCACGGCCGCCAGTGCTCGCCGTCCTCGCTGAGCGCCAGCGTGCTGTCGAAGGCGCCCTGCTCGAGCTTCAGCGTCCCGGCGGGCACGCTGAAGCCGAAACGCGTGGAGTAGGCGAACTTGGCGTATTTGGCCGCGCCGTGCCGTGCCCACGGGTTGCGCTGCCCCGCGCTCAGCAACACCACGTGCCGTCCCTCCTCGCAGCGCATCAGCGCCACGCCGGCCTCCGGCTGGGTGCTGACCTCGGGCAGCGCAGGCGCGTCGGCCTCCTTGGCGGCCCAGAACGGGTGCTCCGCGGGCAGGGCCAGCGGCAGGAACGCCTTCATGGCCCAGTACGGCGAGCCGGGCGCGTTGTACTGCTCGGCCATGTGCGGCTGGGGATAGCCGTAGCCGATGGTGAGCAGCCCGGCGGTGTCGCGGATGGGGCGGTCGGCCCACCAGCGAAGGTTCCGCAGCAGATGCCCCTTGGTCACCTCCCACGGCAGCGCGTCGACCCCGGCGAAGGCCAGCGCCCCCCAGAACGCCGACTGCGCGAAGCGGTAGGTCAGGCTCCTGCCGAACGGGACGGCAACCCCCTCGCTGGTGAACCAGTGCTGGAAGTCCTGGGCGAACGTCGCGGCCCGCTCGCGGAAGCGCTCGGCCCTGTCCGGGTCGTCGCCGAGCGCCGCGTAGATGAGGCCGTAGAAGTGCATGGCGAACGGGATGTAGTAATCACGCTGCCACGTCGGCCCGTCGGAGTACCACCCGCGCCCGAGGTCGAACTCCTCCAGCCGGTCAAGCCTGGCCGTGTTGGCGTCCTGGTCGTGGGGGACTCCGACCCGGCGCAGCCCGAGTCCCACCATGACCGGGAAGAACAGCCAGTTGTTGTCGTTCGGCTGCACGGTGACGGCATGCCGGAGCCAGGCGGCCACCGTGTCGCGCTGCCGGCCGGTCAGCGGGTCCCAGATCTGCTCGGGGGCCAGGGCGAGCGCCAGGCCGATGGCGGCGGTCTCGACGAGCCGCTGGTTCCGGTCGAAGACCGCGCCCCAGTAGTCGGGATGCTCGGGGTCGGTCCCGGCGGCCAGCCCGGCACGCCACAGCTCCCAGTGATCGAACGCCGCGCCGCCGGCCGCCAGCGGCGCCAGACCCCACAGCGGGCGTGCAAACGCTTCCAGCTCCGAGGCCGCCTGGTCGTAGTGCGCCGTGTTGAACCCCAGCCGCAGCCGCCCCCTGCCCGGGCTGAACCGGGAGATAAGCGGCTCCACCAGGTTGAGGACCTGACGGCCCAGGTCGTCTCTGTCGCTGCCCGTCCGTCCTGCGCGGTCGTCGATGTCCACAGACTCTCTCATCCCTAGGAAAGCGCTTTCAGAGAAAGGGTTCCCGCCGCAGCACTCACTTGTCAACAGCCTGCCGTACGATCACCCGGCCAGTTCCCTGGCCACCGAGGGCGGGGCGGTGCTGTCGCGGACGTGCAACTCCATCGACAGATACACCGGCTCCCCGTCGTGCCCCTCGGTCATGAGAGCCTCCAGCATCTCGGCCGCCTGCTTGCCGAGCTGCCCCCGGGGGACCGACACCGTGGTCAGGCTCGTGTGCGCCACATGATCCAGCTCGATGTCGTCGAACCCGACCACCGACAGCTCCTCGGGAACCCGTACCCCGAGTTCGCGCATCCTGGTCATCGCCCCCAAGGCCACCAGGTCGTTGTAGGTGGTGAGCGCGGTGGCGCCGGTGCCGGGCACCTCGGCGGCGGCCTCGTACCCGGAGCGGCTGGTGGACCCGCACGGCAGGATCGTGACGGAGAGGCCGAACGCCTTGGCCGCCTCCAGCGCCCTGATCCGCTCGGAGTTGGCCCAGGACACCTCGGGCCCGCTCAGGTAGGCGACCCGGCGGTGGCCCAGCTGCGCCAGGTGGCCGCAGATCAGCATCATCCCGCCGAAGAAGTCGGCGGAGACGGCAGGCGCGGCGAGGCCGGGGACTATCCGGTCGAGCAGGACGAGCGGGTGGTCCCGGGCGGTCAGGACGACCAGGTCGGAGCGCTCCATGCGGGGGGAGCAGAGCAGCACCCCGTCGCAGCTGCGCATCAGGTCCTCGACCAGGTCGTGCTCGATCGCGGGGTCCTCGTCCGACTCCATGACCATGACGCGACGCCCGTGGGAACGGGCGACGTCCGAGACTGCCTTGAGCACCTCGGGAAAGTAGGGGTTGGCCAGGTCGGGCACCAGCACACCGATGGTGCCCCACTCCCCGCGGGCGAGCCCCTGCGCCGCGGCGTTGGGCCGGTAGCCCAGCTGCCTGACCGCGTCGTGGACGCGTGCCGCCAGCGAGGGGTCGACCTTGGCCGTGCCGTTGAGCACGCGGGAGACCGTCGAGGCCGATACCCCCGCCGCCGCCCCGACGTCGCTGATCGTCACCCGGGTCGGGCGGCCCTGCCGCAGATTACGCACCTGCTCCTCCTACCCCCGTGGAGCGCCCGTCAGCCGAGCAGCCCGCGCAGATGATCCAGATCCCGCCGTACGGCCGCCGCCGGGTCGGCCGCCGGATAATGGACATGCAGCGACAGCGCTCCGGTGTAGCCGCGTGCGCGCAGCCCAGGGATGATCTCCGGCCAGCGGACCACGCCCCCGTCTGCAAGCGGTTGCCACTCACACACCCAGCCGTCCGCGGCGGATCGCCAGACGGCGTTCTTCACTCCCATGCAGGCCATCCGATCGCCCAGCAGATCGACATTGAGTGCCCATGCCTCGCTGCCCTCCTTCGCCTGGTTGCCGGGGTCGGCGTAGAAGCGCACGTCGTTCAGGTCGCCTGCGAGCGCGAGGGCGAGCGAGGCGGATGGATGGATCGTACCGTGGTGCAGCTGGAGCGCGAGCTGTACACCGTGCCGGGCGGCGAGGCCGGCCAGGCGGGCCAGAGCGGCCCTGGACTGCGCCAACTGCAGGCGGTATCCGGCGGCGGGGTCGTAGCGGTAGAAGCCCGCCCGCACGAGGGGGACGCCGGCCTCGCCACAGGCCGCGATGATCCGTTCGGCGTCCGCACCGGCGTCGAGCAGGTCGGTGGTGACGACGTCGAGGGTGAGCCCGCGGCGCTCCAGCTCCGCGGCGACGACGGCGATGCCGCCGGGGTCGGCGGGGTTGACCGTCTGCCCCTCGCGCACGACGAGGTCCGCTCCGTCGGCGCCCACCGAGGCCAGGGCCTCGGCCAGCCGGGCGGCGTCTATGGGACCGAAGGGCTTGGTGAAGGCGAGCAGGCGCACACGTACTCCCGAGGTCAGAAAGCGCTTGTAGAACTTCGTCCAGAGCTGCCGATTTGCCGCAACCCTGTCGTGACCCTACCGCCGCGATCCGACGAAAAAAGCCTGCAAAATTGCTTGTTTTGAGCACCGGCGTGCCGCGGCAGCCGTCGACAGGCAAGTCTTCACCGACCCAGCATCGATCTGAAACCGCTTTCTCACAAGCCTTGAATCGGGTTATGAGCCGGGTTACTCTCGACAAACCTCGGGCAAGCGCTTTCCTGGCTGCCCGAGCACCCCTCTGGCCTCCGCCTCTTAGGGAGGGCTCCATGAATCCTCATCGGCGTGGCAGCGCCGCGATCATCACCGCAGCCATCGCATCACTGCTCGTGGCGGCGTGCGGCACATCGACCAACAGCAGCAGTAGCGGCGGTGGTACGCAGACCACGCTAAAGATCTGGGACTTCTCCGCCGAACAGGTGCAATTCCACAAGGACGTCGGCGCGCAGTTCACCAAGGAACATCCCAACATCAAGATCGAGTGGCGCTCGATCACCCAGGCCGACTACATGAAGACCCTGCCCCTGGCCTTCCAGAGCAACCAGGCGCCGGACATGTTCTACTGGAACGCCACCGGGCTGTCCGAACTGCTGGACCAGAAGTGGATCCGCCCGCTCAGCCCGAGCGGGACCGTCCCCGCCGACTTCACCAAGCGCTGGCCGGACGGGTCCTTCCTGGAAGGCATCAACATGCAGGACGGGAAGACGTACGGTTTCCCGTTCACGGAGAACCTGTACTGGGGCTCCGGCTACATGTTCCTCAACAAACAGGTCTTCCGGCAGGCCGGACTGGACGTCAACAACCCGCCCAAGACCTGGACCGACCTCAAGAACGCATGCGCGCAGATCAAGGCCAAGACCAAGGCGGAGTGCATCGCCGCGCCCACCAAGGGTGAGGACATGCAGCGGATCTGGTACGGGCTGGTCAGCAGCGTCACGACCTCGTCAACCGACTTCTTCGACTACAAGACGGGCAAGTTCAACCTGACCGAACCCGGGCAGCTGAAGACCTTCGCCTTCATCCAGGAGCTCAAGAAGGCCGGATACCTGGCGCCGGGCACCAACGACAAGAACTTCTCCCGCCAGCAGTTCGCCGCCGGGCAGGCCGGCATCTACTTCGACGGCACCTGGATGCTGAGCGTGTGGGACAGCCAGGGCTTCAGCAGCGACAACTACGTGGTGGCGCCGCGCGTCGACCCGGACGAGGGGCAGGCCGGCGCGGGCGGCCGCACGTACGACGGCAACAAGTACTGGGTCAGCTCGCAGACCAAGCATCCCGACGCCGCCTGGACGTTCATCCAATGGATGACCGACCCGAACGGCTACTTCGTCCAGCAGTACTACAAGAACGCCTTCGGCACGCTGTCCTACGTCGACAACCAGAAGATGGTCACCCACCCGGTGCTCAAGCAGATCATGCAGATCGGCGCGAAGCCGGGCTACCGGGTCCAGCTCCCCGAGCCGCTGCTCAAGTGCCCCGACATCGCCAAATCCAAGGCGTACGTCAACGCGCTGACGAAGACCCCCGACGCGGAGTGGGAGGCCATGAACGAGGCGCTGGTCAGCGGCCAGCCTCTGGCGTCCGTGGGCGCCGCCATCGTCAAGCAGCGGCAGACCGCTCTGGAGGAAGGGCTCAAACAGGAGGCGGCCAGCGGCCTGAAGGTGTCGATGGACTGCTACACCTTCTCCGACTGGGACAGCACCAAGGACTACACCTCGGACATGTACGGCAGCTGACCGGACGGCGCCGCCGGTCCGCGCGCCGGCGGCGCCCCCTTCTCCCTCGTGAGGACATCCATGACAACCATCGCCCCTGCCCCCGGCAGGGAGAGGGTGACGGACAGCGACCGGTCGCCCGCCGAGCGTGTGCCCGAACGCGTCGATCACTCCCGCGAGCGCGTCCGCGGCCTCGACAGAGTCTGGCTGCTCGTCTTCCTGGCCCCCTTCCTCCTGCTCTACCTCGGCTTCACCATCTGGCCGCTGATCGCGACGATCTACTACTCCTTCTTCGACTGGTCGGGCATCGGACCGATCGAAAACTTCGCCGGGGTCGACAACTACGGCTCGATCCTGGCCGACCCGCTGTTCTGGGTCTCGGTGGTCAACACGCTGATCTTCGCCCTGCTGACGACCGTCATCAAGCTCCCGATCTCGCTGGTGGCGGCGATCCTGCTCACCCGCAAGTGGCTGCGTGGCAAGCGGTTCTTCCGGACCATATTCTTCGCGCCGCTCATCATCCCCGTCGCCATGGCAGGCCTGATCTTCACCTACCTGCTCAACCCGTCCAACGGCGCGCTGAATGCGATCCTGCGTGACCTTGGCCTGGTCGACCAGGGGTTCGACGTGTTCGCCAACCGGTGGAGCGCGCTGCTCGTGCTCGTGCTCGTCTCCATCTGGCAGATCTTCGGCCAGTACATGATCTACTGGATGGCGGCGCTGCAGAACGTGCCGGAGGAGCTCTACGAGGCGGCCGCCATCGACGGCGCGAGCGAGTGGAAAAAGCTCACCCGCATCACGCTGCCGATCATCAAGCCGGTCGCCGTGATCATCACCCTGCTCGGCCTGGTGAACGCCATGCACGTCTTCGGGCTGGTCGTCACGCTCACCGCGGGCGGGCCCGGCACCAGCACCTACGTGGTGTCCTACTTCATCTACCAGAACGCCTTCGGCAGGGTGCCGTTCGACTACGGCTACGCCTCGGCCGCGGCGCTGCTGTTCTCCGTCATCGCCTTCGTCCTGGTCTCCGCCCAGGGCATCGCGGTCCGCCGGGCCCAGCGGCTCAGGAAGGAGTACGGCGTCTGATGACGACGATCACTCAGGCCACCCGGCGCAGCCACACCGTGCGGGGTAACCTCATCGCCCTGCCGATCCTGGTGGTCATCGGGCTCGTGTGGATCTATCCCTTCCTGTGGACGATCTCGGCCGCGTTCAAGACCCAGGCCGGGATGTTCACCAGCGGCGCCAGCCTGGTGCCCGACCTGCTGAATTTCGACAACTTCGTACGGGCTTGGGTCAACGCCGGGTTCTCCGGATACTTCTTCAACACGGTGCTCTACTCGGTCGTCTCGACCTTCATCGAGCTGGTCAAGGCGGCCCTGTGCGGCTATGTGCTGGCTCGGTACGAGTTCCCCGGGCGCACCCTGCTCTACCGGATGATCGTGGGGACCCTGTTCATCCCGGTCGCCTCGATCATCGTCCCGCAGTTCGTGCTGATCGAGAACCTCGGCCTGCTGAACACGCGGGCCGGGGTCATCCTGGCCATGTCCGGCGGCGCGGGCGCCCTCTACGTCCTGCTGTTCGTCGGGTTCTTCTCCAGCGTCCCGACCGACCTGTTCGAGGCGGCCAAGCTCGACGGGGCCGGCTTCCTCAAGACGTTCCGCCTCATCCTCCCGCTGGCCAAACCGGTCATCGCGGTGGTGGTCATCTTCCAGTTCATCAGCAGCTGGAACGAGTTCAACATCCCGCTCGTGTTCACGCTCGGCCAGCCCGACCTGCAGAACCTCGCCGTCGGGATGATGTCCTTCCAGGGGGAGTACGCCACCGACTGGACCGGGTTCGCCGCGGGAATGACGATCTCGTTCCTGCCGATGCTGATGATCTTCCTTTTCTTCCAGAACTACTTCACGCGCGGCCTGGCCGGCGCCACGAAGGGGTGACAGTCCGCTTGAAGATCACCGCCGGTGATCCCTCGACGGTGCGGCACGGCGCGTTCGCCTACACCTGGGACATCGTGGGCGACCCCGCAGCGGCCGAGCGCATCGCCGGCCTCGGTGTGAGCACGGTGACCTTGCAGGCCGCCTACCACTCGGTCCGGGCCACCACCCCGTGGCATCCGCGCCACCGCATCGTGCAGGCCGACCACGCGGCGGCCTACTTCCGGCTGCGCCCCGAGCGCTGGCGCGGGCGGCTTCGGCCGTACCCGCCGAGCTGGGGGGTTCCCGACGAGGACAGGTTCGGCGCGGCGCTGACCGCGCTGTCCGGGGCCGGGCTGCGGCCCGAGGCCTGGCTGGTGCTCACGCACTCCTCGGTGCTGGGCCGCGAAGCGCCCGACCTGACAGTCCGGAACGCCTACGGCGAGTCCTACCCCTACGCGCTCTGCCCCGCCCAGCCCGCCGTCCACGACTACGCGCTCACCCTCGTGCGCGAGGTCTGCGAGCAGTACGACGTGCCCGCGCTGATGCTCGAGGCGTGCGGCTGGCTGGGCGCGGAGCACGCCGGCCACCACGAGAAGACCTCCGGCGCGCACCTGTCCGCCTGCGGCAGGGCGCTGTTGTCCCTCTGCCTCTGCCCGGCCTGCCGGGCCGCGCTGGCCGGGCGCGGCCTGGACGTCGAGGAACTGGCGCGCGACGTGCGCGCCGCCGTGGACGGAGAGCTCCAGCAGGGCGTCCCGGCCGGGACGAGCCTGGACGACGCACTCGGCCCCGAGCGCGCCCAGGCCCTGTACGGTCACCGCGGCCAGGTCATCGCCGACCTCGTCCGCGCCGTGGCGGCGTTGGCCGGCGGCCGTGAGCTGCTGCTTATGGCCACCGACGACCCGCAGGTCACCGGCCCCGACGTGGGCATCGACCTGGCCTCCTTCGACGCGCCGGTCGACGCATACGTGCTCAAGTGCTGGGGCGAGGAGGACGCGGCCCTCGCCCAGGTGAAGGCCGCGGCGAGCCGTACCGAGGTCCCCCTCGTCGCCAACCTCACCGTGCTGGAGGACGGCCACGCCCGGATCCCGGCTCTGGCCGCCGACCTCGTCGCCGGGGGCGCGCGGCAACTGCGTTACTACCATGCCGGGCTCGGCTCACCCGCCCGCCTGGCCAGCCTGCGGGCGGCGGCCCGCTTGAAGGAGAGGCAATGCTGAACGGCCTGTACGTGATGGATCCGAACCGCTTCGACGACGTCTACGGCCCGCAGGCCCGGGCCGCGATCGAGCGGCACCTCGCCATCGCCTCGCCCCCGCTCACCGCCGACCGGCTCACTCCCGACGTGCTCGCCGACCTCCAGGTGCTGGTGACCGGGTGGGGGGCGCCCAGGCTGGACGCCGAGTTGCTCGCCGCCGCGCCCAAGCTCTCGCTGGTGCTGTACGGCGCGGGCTCCATCCGCCCGCTGGTCACCCCGGAGATGTGGGCCAGGGGAGTGCGGGTCACCTCGGCGGCCACCGCCAACGCCACCCCGGTCGCCGAGTTCGCGCTCTCCCAGATCCTGTACGCGCTCAAACACGGCTGGCGCTACGTGCTGGCCGCGCGGGCCGCCGCCGCCCCCGCCGTGCGCGGGCCTGAGATCGGAGCCTACGGCGCGGTGGTCGGGCTGGTCTCGCTCGGCGCCACAGGCCGGGCCACGGCGCGGCTGCTCGCCCACCACGACCTCGTCGTGCAGGCCTGCGACCCTTACGCAGACCCGGAGGAGGCGGAGCGCCTCGGGGTGCGCCTCGTCGGCCTGGAGGAGCTGTTCGCCACCTCCGACGTGGTCAGCCTGCATGCGCCGCTCACCCCTGAGACACGCGGCGTGGTCGGCGCCGGGCTGCTGGAATCGATGAAGACCGACGCCACCCTGATCAACACGGCGCGCGGCGGCCTCGTCGACGAGGGTGCGCTCGTGGAGGTGCTGGGCCGGCGGACCGACCTGTTCGCCGTGCTCGACGTCACCGACCCGGAACCGGCCGTCGCGGGGTCGCCGCTGTTCACGATGCCCAACATCGTCGTCACCCCGCACGTGGCGGGCAGCCTGGGCCACGAGCGGCGCCGCCACGGCCAGGCGATGGCCGAGGAGCTCGCCCGCTACGTCGCGGGGGAGCCGCTGCTGTACGAGATCTCCGAGTCCGGGCTGGCGAGGCGGGCATGAGCACCACCCTGGTGCTGCTGCCGCCGCACGATCCGGCCACCGCGGACTGGCGGGCCCGGCTGGAAGAGGCGGTGCCGGAGCTCGTCGTGCTCGTGCCGCGGACCCGCGAGGAGGTGGTGCAGGCGCTGGCGGAGGCCGACGCCGCCTACGGCACGCTGCCCGCGGACCTGCTGGCGCACGCCGGGCGGCTGCGCTGGCTGCAGGCCCCGCAGGCGGGGCCGCCTCCGGGGTTCTACCATCCGGCCCTGGTCACGCACCCCGTGCAGGTCACCAACATGCGTGACACCTACACCGATCACGTGGCCGCGCACGCGCTGGCGCTTGTGCTCGCGCTGGCCAGAGGCCTGCCGAGGTACGCCCGCGACCAGGCCCGCGCGCGCTGGGCACCCGACCGGGACCCCGGCGCCGTGCTCGCCCTGGGCGAGGCCACCGCCCTGGTGGTGGGGGTGGGCGCGGTCGGGGCGGAGGTCGGCAGGCTACTGGCGGCGTTCGGCACCAGGGTAGTGGGCGTGGACGCCCGGCGCGGCGGCCCTGTGCCGGGTTTCGCCGAGGTGCTGCCGGCCGACGCGCTCGACCGGCTGCTTCCCGGGGCAGACCTGGTCATCCTCACGGTTCCGCACACTCCCGCCACCGAGGGCCTGCTGGACGCGCGGAGGCTGGCGCTGGCCAAGCCCGGGGCGTACGTCGTCAACATCGGCCGCGGGCCCACCGTCCGGCTCGACGACCTGGCCGCCGCCCTGTCCGCGGGGCGCCTGGCCGGCGCGGCCCTGGACGTCTTCGAGACCGAACCGCTTCCCGCCGACCACCCGCTCTGGCGGCGTCCCGACGTGCTCATCACCCCGCACGTGGCCGGCGTGGGGCCGCATGCCGACGAGCGGCGCTTCGCCGTCCTGCTGGAGAACGCCCGGCGCTTCGTGGCCGGGCGGGAACTGATCAATCTGGTCGACAAGTCTGAATGGTACTGACATGATCAAACGACGGAACTTCCTGCTCGGCGGCACGTTAGTTGCCCTGGCTCCCCTCCTGACCGACTCGCCCGCGCTCGCGAGCGCGGGTTCCGGTTTCGCCGTCCAGACCGTCGCCACCGGCGTGGCCGCCAAGAGCGACCGGCGCGCCATGGCCGGCGGCCTGTACGACCCGATCGCGGGCAAGACGTTCATCTCCTGGACCGGGGAGAACACCAATCCCTACGTCGCCGCCTACGACCACGCCACCGGCACGTGGACCCAGCCGATCAAGGTCGGGCAGTCGCCGAAGGGGGACTCGCACCACTACCCGGTGATGATCCAGGCCGACGACGGCCGGCTCCTGGTCTTCTACGGCTCACACAACAGCGTCCAGCGGCTGGCCGCCTCCCGGCCGCACACCGTCGAGGGTGACTGGACCGACGGGACCGTCGACGCCGCGCCCCGCTCGACGTACCCCATGCCCGTCAAGGCGAGCAACGGCGACATCTACCTCTTCTTCCGGGCGACCCCGCGCAACGACGACCCCTCCTTCCCCACCGACTACCGGCCCATCCACTACCTCCTGTCCACCGACGACGGCCGTACCTGGACGCACTCCAAGGACCTGGAGGGCATCCCGTTCGCCATCGGCTCCACGGACCGGCCCGACAACTGCAACGAGATCTACATCGGCGAGATCGAGGTCACCCCGGCGCAGGGGAACGTGCCGGAACGTTTCCACTTCGTCTGGACCCTCGCCGGCGGCGGACCCGGCCGCCACGAGCACGACTACTACCACCGCAACCTGTACTACGCGGCCTTCCAGCCCGGCGACCGGCATTTCTACAACGCCGCCGGCGACGACCTGGGCACCAGGGTGGACTGCGGCGAGGCGTCCCGGCTCCCGCTCGTCCTGGAGACCGAGCTGAAGCGGGCGAAGCCGCTGTCACGAGACGTCGGCTACACCCACCTGGTCGGGTCGATGGCCGGCAACCGTCCCGTGCTGCTGTTCATGCTCCAAGACGGCGACACCACCGTCGTGCACGCGGCCGCCTGGCAGGGACACGAATGGCGCATCGCCGAGATGACCAGAGAGGCCACCTTGTTCGACAAGGAGCAGATCTCCCCGACCGCGTTCCGCGTCTACGCCAACCCCGCCGACGGAACCTCGGCCGTCTACACCTACATCCTGGAGAACGGCAGCCACTGGCGCTCCGAGGCCAAGATTCCCACCCCCACCAGGATCCAGCGTGCCAGCCTCATCGCCGGCTTCCGCGACCCCGCGCGCGTCGTCGTGACCGGCTCGGCTGCCAGCGTCACGGTCCCTGAAGGCGGCATGTTCGTCCTGGGGATGCCTGTCACGTGAACCGGATAGCACGCGTCGAGACCTTCACCGTGGGCCTGCCCTCGCTGCGCGACTTCGCCGTCGCAGGCGGGTCCGTCGTCCAGGGCGGCCGCCCGGCCGTCAGGGTCCTGGTGAAGGTCACGGCCGACGACGGCGCCACCGGGTGGGGCGAGGCCACCCCAATCCCCTCCTGGACGTACGAGACCACCGAGTCCATCGTCTCCACCATCGACGGATACCTCGCCCCGGCGGCCGTCGGCCGCCCGCTGTGGGACCTGGACGGGCTCTGCCGCGCCTTCGACCGCACCATCAGCAAGGGCTTCTCGATCGGCATGCCGCTGGCGCGCGCGGCGGTCGACGTGGCCTGCCACGACGCCTTCGCCCGCAGCCTCGGCCTGTCCCTTGGCGAGCTGTGGGGCCGGCGCAGGCGCGACACCATCGAGCTGGCCTGGATCGTGGCCACCGAGTCGGCGTCCGCAGCCGCCGACTCGGTGGCCGAGGGCCGCGCGCATGGCTACCGCCACGTCAAGGTCAAGATCGGCCTGCACGCCGAGGACGAGGACGTGGCCATCGTGGCCGCCGTACGCGCCGCCGCCCCCGACGCCGTGCTCTGGGTGGACGCCAACCAGGGCTACACGGCCGCCGCCGCGCTCCGGGTGGCCAGGCGCCTGGCCGACCTGGACGTCGCCGTCTTCGAGCAGCCGCTGCCGTCCAACGACCTCGCCGGCCTGCGCCGCCTGCGTGATGCCAGCCCCGTCCCGGTGGCCGTGGACGAGAGCCTGCGCCACCCGAGTGACCTGGCGACGTTCGTCCGGCTCGACGCCATCGACGTCGCCGTCGCCAAGGTGCAGCGCTGCGGCGGGCTGACCCTGGCGCTGCGCCAGTGCCAACTCGCCGAGGACTGCGGCCTGGCGATCATGGGCTCCGGCCTCACCGAGTCCGACATCGGGCTGGCCGCCTCGCTCCACCTGTTCGCCGCGTTCGGCGTGGACACGCCGGTCGACCTCAACGGCCGGCAGTTCATCACCAGCCCCTACGCCACGGATCCCGTCATCACCGTCGCCGACGGCGTCGCCCACGTGCCCACCGGCCCGGGCCTGGGGATCGGTGTGGACGAGGAGGCGATCCGCGCGCTCGCTCTGTGACGCTATCCGTCGACCCTGCGCATCAGGAACGGTTTCCAGCGAGCACGCCCGGCGGCCAGCCACGCGATTGTTGCTCGGCACGAAGACCTCATCGAGATCGCGATCATCCTGCTGACTGCTGGACCTGGATGATCGCCACTGGGCAGGGGGCGTGGTGCAGGACGGCCTGGCTGACCGAGCCGTGCATCAATGCGCTGAGCTCGTGATGGTAGTGAGAGCCGACGACGAGCAGGGATGCCTTGGAGGAGGCATGCATCAGTGCCTTGCCCGGGTGGCCGGTGAGAGACTCCTGGACGATCGTGACCGTGGGGAAGCGCTCCTGCCACCGGGTCAGGGAGTGCTCGGGCAGCGTCGTGCTGGCTGATCCCTTGGTGCTGACGTGCGCCAGTATCAGGGTGTTCGCCGTCCGGGTGGCGTACGCGAGCGCGAAGGGCAGCAACGCCTCGCTCTCGCTGTGGTCGGCGAGGCCGACCACGACCGGTCCGTGTGGCGTGACGGGCCCGCGTACGACGACGACCGGGCAGGGGGCCTCGGTCGCGAGCCGGGCGCCCACCGATCCCAGGAGCAGGCCGCCTACTTCGCCGAGCCCGCGGCTGCCCACGACGAGAAGGTCTGCTTGGTGAGAGTGGTGCAGCAGCGCGGTGACGGGATCGTGTTCCGGCAGGCTGGTGGTCACCTCGATGTCGGGTGCGACCGCCCGCGCACGGGTCAGGGCGGTGGCCAGGATGCGTTCGGCGGCGTGCCGGAGGCCACCTTCGGGGGGCGCTCCCGGCGGCGGTCCGAGAGGTGCTCCCAGGAGGGGCCAGATGAACGCGTGGAGGATCTGCAGCGGCTGTCGGCGGCGTTCGGCCTCGCCGGCGGCCCACTCCACAGCACGCAGGCTTTCCTCGGAGTCGTCCACGCCCACGACTACAGGGCTCATCGTTGTCGGTCCTTTCAGCGGGTATACAGGGCGGCGATGTCTGCCGCGGTACGAGATCCGGCAGCCGGGATGTTTTCGTCGACTGCCTCACCGGTCGTCCCTACTCGACGAGTTTTCCGACGGATGAGACCTCGCGCATGAGCGCCGCGATCTCGGCGGGAATCGGTGGGATGGGCTCCCTCTGCACTGATCCGGGACCGGACCACACCAGGTTGACCTGCAGTGCGGGGTCGAGATCGGGGAAGTCGGAGCGGTTGTGGCAGCCGCGGGTCTCACGCCGCTCAAGTGCGGCCTCGATCGTCGCGCGTGCGGCGAGCGCTGCGGACTTGAGGTCGAAGGCGTGGGCCAGGTCCTGGAAGCCGGCGATGTCCGGGTGTACGCCGACGTCGGCGATGCGCGCCTCCACCGCGGTGAGTTCGGCGAGGCCTTTCAGCAGGCCGCTCTCGTCACGCACCACGCCGGCGTGCTCCGTCATGATGTTGCGGAGGGCTCGCTGCAGTGCGCGCACGTTCTCGGGGCCGTCGGCGGCGAGGAGCTCGTCCACCTCCGCCCCTGCTGCATCAAGCGCCTCCGCCGAGCGGCGCTGGGCGTCGAGGCCCGCAGAGTACTCGGCCGCCGCCTGCCCGACGATGCGACCGTAGACAAGGAGCTCGATGAGCGAGTTGCCGCCGAGGCGGTTGGCGCCGTGCAGGCCGCTGGCCGCCTCCCCGATCGCGTACAGGCCGTCGACTCCCGTACCGTGGTCCTCGGGTCGTACCCACACTCCGCCCATCGAGTAGTGCGCGGTCGGTGCGATCTCGATCGGGTCCTTGGTGATGTCGAGCATCTGCAGTTCCAGGAGCGTTTGGTAGACGCGAGGCAACCGCGTCATGATCGTCTGTCTCGGCAGATGCGACACGTCAAGCCAGACGCCGCCGTCCGGGGTCCCGCGGCCTTCTTTGATCTCTGTGTACGCGGCCAGCGCGACGCGGTCGCGCGTGGACAGCTCCATCCGCTCCGGGTCGTACCGGGACATGAACCGTTCGCCGGACTGGTTGCGGAGGATTCCGCCCTCGCCCCGTGCCGCTTCGGAGACGAGGGTGCCGGCCGCGTTCTCTGGCGCGATGAGACCGGACGGGTGGAACTGCACCAGCTCGGGGTCGCGGATGCGGCAGCCGGCCAGGACGGCGAGGCGGAAGGAGTCGCCGGTGTTCTCGTCGCGACGGGAGGAGGTGCGCCGCCAGATCCGGGTGTGGCCGCCGGCGGCCAGGATCACCGCGTCAGCATGGATGACGTAGCGGCTGCCATCGGTCAGGTCGAATCCGTACGCGCCGAAGACCACGTTGTCGCGGACGAGGATGCGGCTGATGTACACGGTGTCGAGGATGGGGACATCGAGCTGCGCCGCGCGGTTGATCAGGGTGCGTTGGATCTCGAGTCCGGTGTAGTCGCCGGCGTAGGCGGTTCGCCGGTAGGTGTGGGCGCCGAAGAACCGCTGCGAGATTCGCCCGTCCTGTTCGCGGGCGAACGGCATGCCGTAGTGCTCGAGGTCGGCGATGCCGCGCGCGGCACCCTCGGTGACGATTTGCACTGTCTTCGGGTTGGCGAGGAGATAGCTCTCCTTGATGGTGTCCGCGGCGTGCTGTTGCCAGGTGTCCTCAGGGTCCATCGTGGCAAGCGCCGCGTTGATGCCGCCCGCCGCGAGCGAGGTGTGCGCGTCCGCCTTCGGTCGTTTGCCGACCGCGAGGACGCCGACCCCGCGCTCGGCCAGCTCGATCGCGGCCCGCAGCCCGGCTCCTCCTGTCCCGATGACCAGGACTGACGTGGCGATCCGGTTCTCCGGCGAATGCATGGTGCTCCTTTGACCGCTTCGGACGAAAGCCATTACAGAAGCAAGACCGGGTGGCGGCGTGATTTGTGACATCCATGCCGGTGCGCGACGTACGAGGCCTTGATCGCATTTAATTTCACATGATACCGTATCGAATGAAAGGATATTCGGTACAATGTCCTCATGACCGCCGATGTTCCTCGCAAAACCACCGCCTCGCGTGCGACCGACCGCCCGGGGGATACCTCGCCGTTCGCTCTCGGCTTGCTGCTGCGGCAGGCACACTGGCGCGCGGCCACGGTGATGACAGAGGCGCTTCGGCCGCTCGGCATCGAGTTGCGGCATTTTGCCGTTCTGATCGTGCTGGTCGACCGCGGGCCCACGGTGCAGCGGGACTTGGCGGCGGCGACGGGGTCGGACAAGGCGGGGATCATGCGGGTCGTGGACGACCTGGAGCGTAAGGGGCTGGCCGTACGCAAGACCGTTCCGGGGGACCGGCGGGTACGGGTAGTGGAGATCACGCCTCAGGGTGTCGAGCTTTTCGATGCAGCTCATGTGGCGGCGGAGCCGCTGGCTGAGCGTCTGGTTGCCGAACTGGGGCCCGGCGAGCACGAGCAACTAAAGGATCTGCTGACCCGGTTCGCCTATCCCGCAGGCGGTGAGGCGTAAGCGCGCCCGCGCGCCGGTTGCCTGCCGCGTGGGCTCGTCCCATGCCAAGGTCCGCCTGTGGCGTGTCCAGGAGACCACGCCTGTGCAAACGGTCACCCGTAACAACGCCGGGGTGGGACCTATATCAGGAATGGTATTGAATGATACCTTCTCGTCTGATATCGTAGTGAACGTAACGGAAATAGATGCGTTGAGCGGGCGGGGAGGTAACGCTCATGGATGTCTATGAGGCGGTCACGAGCCGGCGTGCGGTGCGGGGATTCACCGACCGGCCTGTCCCGATAGAGGCGCTGGAGCGCGTGCTGTCCGCCGCGGCTTGGGCGCCGTCCGGATCGAACATCCAGCCGTGGCGCGTCTACGTGCTGACCGGCGAGCCGCTGGCCGAGCTCAAAAAGCGCGCCGGCGAGCGCTTGGCCGCGGGTGACCCCTGGGACGAGCGGGAGTACGAGATGTACCCGGCCGAACTGAAGTCCCCATACCGCGAGCGCCGATCCGCCTTCGGCCGGGAGCGCTACGGCGCACTCGGCATCGCGCGCGACGACTGGGAGGCGCGCCAGAGGGCCGCCGCCGAGAACTGGCAGTGCTTCGGCGCGCCCGTCGCCCTGTTCTTGTACATCGACCGCGACATGGGGCCGCCCCAATGGGCCGACGTCGGCATATATCTGCAGACCGTCATGCTGCTGCTCCGCGCCGAAGGACTGCACAGTTGCCCGCAGATGGCGTGGTCGGTGTATCGCAAGACCGTCGCGGAGATCGTGAACCCCCCCGACGAACTCATCCTCTTCTGTGGCATGTCCATCGGGTTCGAGGACGTCACGATGGACTACGTCCGTACGGGACGCGCACCGCTCGACGATACGGTCACGTTCGTCGAGGGTTCCAGTCCTGCCATCGCATGCGGCGTGACGGGGGCGTCTCCCGCCTGGAGTGGGAGTCGTCGCTCGGGGCCGGCCACGCCGTCGACCGGCCGAGCACCACACAGAAGCCGCTACCGCACGCCGCTGCCGCGGTCGATCCACGAGTACACGGAGATCGCGAACGAGCGCATCCGCTCCAGCGGGCTGACTGGACCGTGGTCTACCAGGCCAAGCCGATCCATGGTCCCCGCCAAGGGCACAGACAGCGCGGGTGACCGGTTGCCGATGAAAGGCAGCCCGACGATCAGCCAGCGGACGTCGCCGCCTTCATACACCAGGCGGCACACGGGAGCGAGTGGTCCACCGCAGTGCCGTGATCATCTGCTGACGACGCTCGGCACGTTGACTTTCGCCGGCTCCTGAAGAAGCGGATTCCCGGTTCGTGCCACGAGGGGCCTGCTTCGGCGTCGGCCGAAGTCGGGGGTCCCTCGCAGGCACCACATCACATCACGAGGAGAGACATGACCACCCAGTTCCGCCTCGGCGGCGACCTGACGATCGACCGGCTCGGCTTCGGCGCCATGCGCCTGCCCCAGAGCAGCCCGGGCGGATCGGCCCGTGACCCTGAGTCCGGCCGCGCCGTCCTACGCCGCGCCGTTGAGCTCGGCGTCAACCACATCGACACCGCCGACTTCTACCGCAGCCAGGACGGCTCGGTACGGGCCAACACCCTGATCCGCGAGGCCCTGTCCCCGTACCCGGACGATCTGGTCATCGCCACCAAGGTCGGCCCCGTCTTCGGTCCCGGCGGCCCCCGCCCGGGCAGCGCCGCCGATCTTCGGCCCCAGGTCGAAGCCAACCTCGCGAGCCTGGGCCTGGATCGCCTTGACCTGGTCTACCTGCGCATCGGCGCGATGGAGCCCCCGCACGGCGAATCGCTCGCCGAACGCTTCGAGGCGCTCGCCGCGCTGCGCGAAGAGGGACTGATCCGCCACCTGGGCATCAGCAACGTCGATGCCGGCCATCTCGCCGAGGCCCGCACGATCGCCCCTGTCACGGCCGTCCAGAACAACTTCCACATCGCCAATCGTGACGAGACGGCCGTCCTGGAGGCCTGCACGCAGGCTGGCATCGCCTTCGTCCCCTTCTTCCCCCTCGGCGGCGGCAGGGCCGACATCAACGACCCCGGCCTGATCAAAGTCGCCGAACGGCACGACGCCACCGCCCCTCAGATCGCCCTGGCCTGGCTGCTGGCCCTGTCCCCGGTCGCCCTGGCCATCCCGGGCACCGGTTCCGTGGCCCACCTGGAGGAGAACCTGGCCGCCCGGTCGATCATCCTCACCGAACAGGACCTCGCCGACCTCGCCTGAGCGTAAAAGCAGGGCTCCTTCCATGCGGAGCGGTCCCTGAGCCGGCATGGCCGCCCTGCGCGAGCGCCGCTACCCGGACCAGCGGTTGCAGCGCGTTGTCACCGATCACGGCGACGACCTGAACGAAAAAGTTGGCCGATGTCGTCACTGATTCGGTGGCTGCCCGGTCTTAGCTGAGGAACGAATCCGATTAGGCGCCGTGGAGAGAGAGGACGGACCATGAGGGTTACATATCGCCGGAGATTGGCCTCCTCGTCATCGAGCCGCCCGGACGAGGGCCCGAACTCGGCAGGTTTGCACGCCCTTCCCCGTCCCGTCGCGGTAGTCGTAGGGGGCGGGGGAGTGCTCGGGGCCGCGCAGGTTGGTGTCGGGTACGCGTTGGAGCAGCGAGGATTCGTCCCGGACCTGATCATCGGAACCTCGGTGGGCGCCCTCAACGGAGCAATCGCGGCCGCCCACCCCGGCCAGGCCGCACCGTGGCTGGATCGCGTGTGGACCCATACGCGGCGCCGTGAGGTGTTTCCGCTCGGCGTCCCGTCCTCACGGGCCAGCATCTTCGCCGATCGCGGCCTGCGCAGACTGATCGCTCGGGCTGGGCTGCCGTCGCGGATCGAACAGCTGCAGGTCCCCTTCACCGCGGTGGCCATGGATCTGGCCACAGGCGCTCAGGCGCTGCTCGACCACGGAGATCTCGAGTCCGCGCTGCTGGCCAGCGCAGCCATTCCGGGGGTCCTGCCCCCGGTGGATCGGGAAGGCCGGACGCTCGTCGACGGCGGAGTGATCGCCTTTGTCCCGGTACGGGCGGCCCTGCAGGCAGGGGCGGCCAGCGTGGTGGTGCTGGCGGTCGGGCCGGCAAGCTGGCCGCTGCGCCCGACCATCCCGCCCCGGTGGGCCGGCGCGGTCGCCGCCAGGGCGGGACTGCTGATGTGGCGCCATCAGATCGAGCGCGACCTGCGCGAGGTGTCCGAACAGATTCCGACCGTCGTGCTGCCGACCGGCATCGAGACCTGGCCCTCCCCGTGGGACTTCAGCCATTCCCGGCGGCTGATCAATACTGCTTCCCTCGCGGCGGGCCGCTTTCTCGACGGGCTGCGCATCAGTGGACCCGGCCTCTATTGGGTCGACGGTCCTCCTGCGATATCGGCTGATCTGGGCAAGGCAGAGACCGCTCCCGTATCGGAGGTTGGCCGATGAGCACCATCGCGTTCCTCAACATCGCCATGCACGGGCATGTAAATCCGACGCTGCCGGTCGTGGCCGAGCTTGTTCGTCGTGGCCACTCCGTCACGTATCACACCTCGCCCGCCTTCTCGAAGGAGATCGAGGCCACCGGTGCGACCGTGTGCCTCTACCGCGGAGGTGACCAACCGCTCCCCGATCCGCCGATCCCGGTCACGATGCTCGACGGGCTTGCGCGCACCGCCGTCGCCATGCTGCCCGCTGTGCTTTCCGAGCTGCGTGACGTACGGCCTGACCTGATCGTCCACGGCGCGGCCTGCCCCTGGGGCGCAGTCGCCGCCCGCGAACTCGACGTGCCGGCGGCAGCGTTGTTCACCACGTTCGCGTTCAACCGGTATGCGCCCAGCCCCACCCGCGCCTCGTGGGAGCTGCTGGCCGCGGCGGCGACCCGGCCCCGCAATGTCCAGAGCTACCTGCGGTCGCGGTGGGAGTTGTACCGCCGCTACAACACCCGTGGGTTGCCACTGTTCGACTTGGCGAACGTACGCCAGCCGCTCAACCTGGTCTTCACCTCGCGCGCGTTCCAGCCCGGCGTCGACGCCTTCGACCAGTCATACCAGTTCGTTGGCCCGAGCCTTGGCGCCCGTCCACCCGACCCGTCGTTCCCGGCCGATCGGCTGCAAGCCCCGGTGCTGTACGCCTCGCTGGGCACGGTGTTCAATGCCGACCCGCGGCTGCTGCGCACGTTCGCCACCGCGCTCGCACCCCTGGGCGGCACCGTGGTCGTCTCCACCGGAGCGACCGATCCGGCCGCGCTGGGGCCGCTGCCGGCCAACGTGCTCGCTCGCCACTTCGTACCGCAACCAGAGGTGCTGGCCCGCGCCGCGCTGTTCGTCACTCACGGGGGGATGAACAGCGTCAACGAGGCCCTGTACGCCGGGGTCCCGATGCTGGTGGTCCCCCAGGGCGCAGATCAGCCGCTGGTGGCCCGGCGGGTGGTCGAGCTCGGCGCGGGCCTGTCGATCTCTCCCGGGGACGCCGACGCGGGACTCGTGCACGCCCTCGCCCGGCGTCTGCTCGACGAGCCCCGCTTCCGGGCCGCGGCGGACGGCCTGCAGGTCGCCCAGCGCGAAGCCGGCGGCTACCTGCACGCCGCCGACGAACTCGAGCGCTACCTGCACCGGCCCGACCGGCCCAGACGGCCGGCCCAGACGGGTTCGCCACAGGAGCGCTGAGCGATGTCACCCGTCGTTGTCGTCCTGCTGCTGTTCGCCGGGCTGTCCGAGGCCGCCGGGCGGATCCTGCCCCTGGTAGCTCGCCGGCCCAGCGTGTCCCGGTCCCATGCGATCCGGCTCCTGCTGTTCGGTGCCATGGTCGAGGGCGCTGTGTTCGCGCTGTGGCCACTGGCCGCATGGACCCTCGCCGAGCTGGTGCTGCCCGCTCCGCTGCCAGGCGTCGCCGCCGCGTTGACCTGGACACCCGGCCTGGTCGCCCCGCTGCTTCTCGCCGCTGTTCTCGCGTTCCCACTGCTCGGGCCCCTGCTGCACCTGCTGCTTCTCGTGGGGGTCGGGGCCGGCCTCGTCGCCCCGCTCGCCGCGACGACGGGGCTCGGCTGGTGGGCTGCCGCGGGCTGCGTGGCCATCGCTGGAGTCGGGCTGGCCGCCACCGTCGATGCTGTTCGGCGCCTGGTCATGAAGATCAACGCCGCCTGGGCACGGGAGCTGATCACATGACCGAGTTCCCGCTCCTGGTCCTGGTGCTTGGTCCGGTCCTGCTCGCTGAAGCTCTGCTCGCCCGCTACGAGGTGCTGGCCTACATCGCCGGCTGGCGTACTCCTGCCACCGAGCTCCCACAGGGCATGCCCTACGCCCGGGGCGCGGACCCCGACCGTCCTCCCGACGCCTACCTGGTCTATCTGGACGGCATCGGAAAACGCCGCTTCACCGACACCCGTGACGGGGGCCAACTGGTCAAGGCCCTGATCGCCGGAGCGCCCGAACTGCGGGTGCTAGGTCAGGTGCAGCCCTACTCTCCGCTGGCCGACCCGCTCGTCAACCGGCCTGTGTGGGAGTGGCTTCGCCACCACATCGGGCTCTTGCTGTTCCTGCACAACGTCATGCAGATCTTTGTCGCCGCCGACCGCCGGTACCGTCCTCTGTACAACCGCGCCGTGGGCGCCCAGATTGCCGACCAGCTGCGCCTTGCCGGGTACGAGCCCGACAGTGGCATACCCGTAGTGCTGCTCAGCTACAGCGGCGGCGCCCAGGTCGCCACCGGCGCGGTAGAAGAACTACATACCCAGCTGCATGCCCCGCTGCTGCTGATCACTATCGGCGGGTTCCACAACGGCGCCAACGATCTCACCCACGCCCATCATCTGTATCAGCTCACCAGCGCTAGTGACTGGATTGAGCGGGTCTGCATCTGGATCTTCCCGCAGCGTTGGCGGCTTTTCCGCCGCAGTGGATGGAACCGGGCCGCCCGCGCCGGAAAGATCACCATGCACCGGCTTGACCCGGCCACCCACATGGGGCGGCACAGTTACATCAGCCCGGAGGCGCAGCTGCCCGATGGGCGCAGCTACCTCGACCGCACCGCCGACGCTGTGGTCGCACTCATCCGTGCCCACCGCGGCACCACCGCTGCGACACATGATCCGTTGCCATGAGGGGTCGACTTGGGCGCGCAGCGTTGGTTGGCGTTGAAAGCCTCTTCATCGGCGACCCACTCGGCCGGGGGTGGCGCCTTCGGGATGTTACTCTGCGAGAGGCGGCCGTCCGCAACCCCGGCGGGCGGATCAGGTGAGACCCGCCCGCCGGGCGACGGTCTGGACGTGCTGGGGGAGCAAGCCCCAGCAGGTCCGGAGGTTCGGGCTCGCCGGCCTCGGAGAACATTCTCTCGGACTACGCCCCACGCCTACCTGCCGTACCGGACGAAAAATCTGGACAGCGCCTGAACTCGAGCGATCCTGGCTGACGACGCCCCGCCGCCTCATTACAAAATCGTTTAGAGCTCTGGTGCCGACCCAAAGACGCCTTCTGCCCGATCCGCACGCCCGAGGCGGTGCGGCTGGGGCGGCGTGGGCCTGCCGCGCGGCGCGTCACCTCACGGCTCGATCTGGGCTCTCATCGACTGCCAGGGCGAGGCGTCGAACACCAGCATGATCGAGACGATCTTGCCGCCGTCCAGGCGGAAGTGTTCGGCTGTGCGCTGTGTGCCGGCTGGTGTGGCGGTGTGCACGTCATACACCAGCGTCGCCTCCGCTTCGCCGTACAGCTCGCTGATGAGCTCGACCCCGGTCACGATCGACACGAAGCCCGACAACGTGGCCAGATGCCCCATCCGATCGTCGGAGCTGATGAACGGGCTTTGAAACCGAAATGGCTCACCCACGTACGCCGCGGCCGCGGACACATCGCCGCGGAAGCGGGCTTCGTGATAGCCGCGTACGGCGCGGCGGGTCTGGTCCTGAGCTGTCAGGGTCACGGCTGGGATCCGATCTGGCGAAGGTGGTCGGCGAGGCGATGCTGATTGGTGGCCAGTCGCAGGCACAGGTCACGGAGGACGAGCAGTTCCTCAGGCGTGAAACCCCGGAACATCGCCCCCATCGCCAGCCGTGAGGGTTTGCGGAATGCCTCGATCCACGCCTGCCCGGCAGGTGTGATCTCGGCCAGGACCGACCGCCGGTCCTTCAGGTCGGGCACGCGGCGGACCAGCCCGTCGCGCTCCAAGGTGTCCACCAAGCCGGTGACATTGCGAGAGCTGACCCCGGCGGCGCGGGCCAGGTCGCCGATACTGACGCCCTGGCCGGCCGCGCTGAGCCGGATCAGCAGATCGAGGGCGCCCGCACTGACCCCTCTGCTCTCAGAGCCGTGGGCGCGCATGCGCTCGACGGCGTGATAGGCCGTGCGGATGGCGGCGGCCGCCTCAAAGGCGAGTAGGTCGCCATCGGCGAACTGGGTCATCGCCGCCCTGCCGCGAGGATCGTAGAGGAACCCGTCTGAATCATGTTCGTAGATATGTACGTCATTCATAGTAAGGAAAGAGACTAGTACGACTTCCGGACTTGCCAATGGGAACCCGTCAGTGCCCTCATTCTTGATCACTACCGCTGCGTCCGTTCCGAAGGCGAGTACTGCCAGTACTCGCCGGTGGCCGCCTTCGGCGAGAGGAAGGTCGAGTTTGGTGAAGATGTTGCCGATGTGCTTGTGAACCGCGTTGTCGGTAATGAACAGCCGCTTGCCGATGTCGTTGTTGCCGAGGCCTTGGCCCATCAGAGTGAGCACCTCGCGTTCTCGCCTGCTGAGCGTGTCGATGGTGCTCGTGGCGCCGCCTGCCAGGAGCTCGGCAATGACCTCGGGGTCCATGACGGTGCCGCCTTTGGCCACTCGGCGCAGGTCGTCGACGAACTCGCTGACCCGGCTCACCCGGTCCTTGAGGAGGTAGCCGACGCTGCCTCGGCCGTCGGAGAGCAGTTCCCGCGCGTAGACCTTCTCGACGTACTGGGACAGGACGAGCACCGGTAGGCCAGGATGCGCGTGCCGGATCTCCAGCGCGGCCTTGACGCCCTCGTCGCAGAGGATGGAGGTAGCCGGACATCAACGATCAGTGCATCCGGCCGGTGCCGGTCCACGGCCTCGACCAGGGCAGGATGGTCGGTGACGACGGCGGCGACCTCGATGCCCTTGGTGCCCAAGATGAGCTCCAGACCGGCGGAGAGCAGGACGTTGTCCTTGGCGATCACGACTCGCACGGCAGCTCCACCGATATGACGGTGGGGCCGCCGGCCGGGCTGGTGACCATCATGGTGCCGTCGAGTGCGGCGACCCGGCGGCGGATGCCCGGTGACGCCGGTGCCGCAGCTCTCGTCCACACCACCAATGCCGTTGTCGGTGACCTCGACCAGCAGCCTGCCGCTGTCGCGGGTGATCCGTACCCGCGCCTCGGTGGGGCCGCTGTGCTTGGCGGCGTTGATGAGCGACTCCGCGACGACGAAGTAAGCAGCGGCCTCCACCGCGGCGGGTAACCGGTCGAGATCGCCGAGGTCCATCTCGGCGGGGACGCCCGACCGGGCGGAGAGCGCCGCCAGTGCCCCGAGAAGCCCTCGGTCGGCGAGAATCGGCGGATACATGGCACGGATCACGTCGCGAAGCTCCGACATGGCCTCCTCTGCTCCTTACAGCACGCCCGCGCGGCTTTCGGCCGGCTCGCCGACCCGCTTGGTAAGCCGGTCCTCCGCCGAGGGTTCCAGCGCCGCCAGGCATCTGCTCGCGTGGAAGTCGCCAGCTGCGGCACCGCCCAGTACGCCAGGGCGGCGAAGCCCGCGATCTGGGCAGTTCAAGAAGCTCAATGGATCTGGACCTGGATCGGAGGCGAGGTGATCGCACATGCCGGAGTGCTCGGGCCATCCCAAGGGCTTCAGAACGAACGTAGTCGCCACGCGTGGCGGGGATGCCATCATCCACCTCCATCGCGGGCAATCCATCAAGCTGGCTTGATGCATCAAATGGGTTGGATGTATGGTCCTGTGTATGGCACTCTCGGGTCAGGGCCTCACCCCACCGGCGTTCGTCCGGCTGGCCGCCCACCCGCTGCGCTGGCGGCTGCTGACCGAACTCGCCGACAGCGACTACCGCGTCCGCGAGCTGGCGACACGGGTCGACCAGCCACAGAACCTGGTCTCCTACCACCTGAGGCTGCTGCGCGACGGTGGACTGGTCACCGCGACACGCAGCAGCTTCGACGGCCGGGACAGCTACTACCATCTGGACCTGGAGCGCTGCGCGGACGCGCTGAGCGACAGCGGTGCCGCGCTGCACCCGGCGCTGTACCCGAAGGCCGCACCACCGATCCCTTCGGCCGACCAGCAGCGGTCCCGACCTCTCACCGTGCTCTTCGTATGCACGGGCAACAGCGCCCGCTCGCCGATCGCCGAAGCTCTGCTGCGCCACCACGCCGCCGACCGCGTGAGCGTGACCAGCGCCGGTAGCCGCCCCAAACCCCAGCTGCACCCCAACACCGTGCGGGTGCTGCGCGAGGCGTTCGACATCGACGTTTCCGGCCAGCGCCCCCGGCACCTGGACACGCTCGCCGGCCACACGTTCGACCACGTGATCACGTTGTGCGACAAGGCCCGCGAAGTCTGCCCGGAGTTTCCCCGACACCCGCGGCAGGCCCACTGGAGCATCCCCGAGCCGGCCACCGCCGGCGACACCGACTACCCCGCCTTCCAGCGCACCGCAGCAGATATCGACACCCGCGTCCGGCACTTGCTGCCCGTGCTCGCCGCCCACCAACCGTAAGGAGGTTCCGCCGTGACCGCACCCGACCACTACGCCAGCGTCCGCTACCTGGTTGACGACGTGCAGGCCGCCATCGACTTCTACACCACCCACCTCGACTTCAAGGTGAACACCAGCGCCGCACCGGCCTTCGCCGACGTGGTCCGTGGCCCGTTGCGGCTGCTGCTGTCCGGACCCGCCAGCTCCGGCGCCCGTGCTACCCCCGACGAGGCCAACACCCCCGGCCGCAACCGTATCCACCTCATCGTCGACGACCTGGATGCGGAGGTCACCCGGCTCCGCGACGCCGGCCTGCCCTTCCTCAGCGACGTGGTCGCCGGGCCCGGGGGGCGCCAGATCCTGCTCGCCGACCCCGCCGGCAACCTGATCGAGCTGTTCCAACCCGCCCACCGGCCCGACGCGCTCGCGTAAGCGTCTTGAAGGCACAGCCCCTTTGTCCCCTGACCGGCGGCAGGTGGTGGGCAGTCTGGCGGACACCGCCCGTGCCGCCGCCGATTCGCCAGACATGCCTGCGCATGAAGCCTCAGTAGTAGTGGGTCATGAGTTCGGTCGCCCAAGTCGGCTGGATGACCGGCTGACGGGGAGCGAACTCGGCCAGGTATGGCTTGATGTCCAAGACCGGCGAGCCTGAAAGTGCGTCCATGTCGGCGACGTGCAGGTTCAGGCCGTCGACGGTGAGCAGCCGGCAGCGGGAGACGCCCAGACGGTTGGGGCGGTACGGCCCGCGGTGGGCGGGTCGAAGAGGAATACGATCTCCAGGTGGAGAAGTGCTCCAGGCCGAGCACCGCGTCGATGCACTTCCCGCCTGCGGTGACGGCTCTCGAAGTGTTCAGGTGGTCAGAAGGCGTAGGGGCCGAAGCGGCCCCAGGCGATGACCGCGGCCAGTGCGAGCAGCACCACGTTGACGGCGATGGCCGTCGGCTCTTTGCGGCGGATGTGGGTGACGGCGGCGCCGAGCATGGTGATGGCCAGGCCGGTGGCGGCCAACGGGGTGAGGATCGGGGCGATGCCGGTGACGGCGGGCAGGATCAGACCGAGGGCGCCGAGCAGCTCGACCGCGCCGATCAGGCGGATCTGGGTGAGGGTGAAGTCCTCCACCCAGGGCGCCATGGGGCGGAGTTTCTCCTTGGGCTGGGTGGCATGCATGATCCCGGCCAGGCCGAAGACAGCGGTCAGGACGGCCTGCAGTACCCACAGGAACACATTCACGTCAGTTGCTCTCTTTCCTTCAGGTTCTTGGCCTAGTAGCGGCCGAGGGTGCCGCGGTGTCGGGCGAGGTTTTCGAGCCGGTTGAACAGGATCACCCCGGCGGCCGTGATGAGCAGTGGCTGGGCCAGCAGCCAGCCGAGACCCCAGCCGGTCGGGAGGGCGGCCAGGGAATGCCCGCCGAGCAGGATGTCGCGCATCGCCTCGATGCCGGGCGCGATGGGGACGACCAGCCGGCCGAGGAAGGCGATCGGGTCGGGCAGGGCGGCCAGGGGGACCAGGGTGCCGCCCGCGATGGCGTAGACGGCCACGGACAGCTGGGTGATGATCTCGATGCGTTTGAACACCAAGGTCAGGCCGCACAAGATGAGCGCGAGCCCGCAGGTGCCCAGTACGATGGCCGCCAGCGGTACGATCACCTGTGCGTCGACGGGCAGCCGCCCGCCCTGGAGGGTGATGGCGGTGGCGCCGGTGGCCAGGACGGCCAGCGCGGTGGGCACGGCCGCGATCACGGCGGCGACCTGACGGCCGAGGATGCTCGCGGCCGAGGGCAGCGGAGTCAGGTAGGTCTGTTCCAGTACGCCGGACTGGATGTCGCCCAGGTAGCTCCAGAACACCCGGTTGACCTGCTCATGGATGAAGGTCAGCGCCACCATGCCGAGCAGCACCGGCAGCAGCAGGTCCGCGCGCAGCTGCCCGCGTCCCATGAACAGCACGATGAGCAGGTAGAACAGCGGAAACGTGATCATCTCCATCAGGACTTCGCGCCATCCGGCGAGCAGGTTGAGCAGGCCCTTACGGACTTCGGCGGCGAATCCGCGGATGAAGGTCATGACGACTCCAGGGCTCGCCGGTGGTTGCGGACGAACAGCAGGCCGGCGACGGCGGTGAGTACGAGGGTGTGGGTCAGCAGCCAGGGCAGCGCGCCGCCGGTCCAGACCTCGGCCACGGTGCGGCCCTCGAACATTGTCTGAGTGAGCGCCTCGACGCCTAGCGTGGTGGGCAGAAGTCTGGCCGCTGCGGCCAGCCAGTCCGGATACAGGTTCAGCGGCAGGAACGAGCCGTTGAGCAGCAGCACCAGCGAGGTGAACAGCGACTGCAGGGCGCCGATCATCGGGGAGACGAGGGCGAGGGCTGCCAGCAGGAAGGTGAAGGCCAGCACGTTGACCACCAGGAGCACGGCGGGCAGGAGCGCCGCCCAGCGCAAGGGGATTGCGATCTGGGCCACGAGCATCGGGACGAGAGCGGCGACGGCGGCCACGGCCAGCCCGAACACCGAGGCGGTGATCAGCCGGCCGAGCATCAGCAGCCACGGGGGCGCCGGGCTCATCTGGGACTGGGTGAAGGTGCCCGCGCGTTTCTCCTCGATGACGTCGGCCACCATCACCAGGCCGGCGTACTGCAGGAACCAGTAGCCGCCGATCGCGACCAGGGTTTGCGGCAGCAGGTCCTGGCGCAGTTCGCCCTGGCCCAGGACGAACTGCAGGCCGAGGTACATCATGGTGCTGATCAGCAGCGTGATGACGTGCCCGACCGGGTGCGCGAGCTGAACGCGCAGGCCCTTGCCGATCTCCGCGCGCAGGACGTCATGCATGGGACGGCTCGCTCACCAGGGCGAGGAACACGTCCTCCAGATCGGGCTGCACCTGCATCAGCGACTCCAGGACGGCTCCCTGGGCGCGCAGCCGCTCGACCACCTCATACACCTCGCTCGGATCGCTCACCCGCACGCTGATCGTGGTGACGCCGTCACGGGTGACGGCGTCGAATCCGGGCGGCGCCGCTCCCTCGACGCGGATCTCGTACCGGTCGCGTTCGCGGAAGCCGGCCAGCAGCTCCCGCGTGGGCAGGTCGGCCACAAGCCGCCCCTGCCGCATGACGGCCACCCGGTCACACAGCTCCTCTGCCACATCCAGCTGGTGGGTGGTGAGCAGGATCGTGGTCCCGAGCTCGCGAGCCTGCTCGGCGATCCAGTTCTTGACGGTACGGGTGGCCTCGACATCGAGGCCGAGCGTCGGCTCATCCAGCAAAACGATCGGCGGGTCGGCGATCAGGGCGACGGCGATCGCGACCTTCTGCTGCATGCCCCGGGAGAAGCCGCCGACCTTGTCGTCGCGCCGCTCCCACAGACCCAGATCGGTCAGCAGATCCTTGGCCCGCTCGGCGACCTGGGGCTTGCGCAGGCCCTTGAGCCGGCCGAAGTACATCAGATTCTGCCAGGCCGACAGGCTCCAGTAGACGTTGCGCGAGCCTTCCAGCACCGCGCCGAACTGTGCCATCGCGGCCGAACGCTGCCGGGCCACGTCGAAGCCGCCCAGCCGGACCCGGCCCGAGGTGGGAGTCAGCAGCCCGGCCAGCATCTTGATGGTGGTGGTCTTGCCGGCGCCATTGGGGCCCAGGAAGCCGAAGACCGTTCCGGCGTCGATGCGCAGTGACACCTCGTCGACCGCCCGGACCTGCGCCGCGCCGTACACCTTGATCAGCGTGTCAATCTCGATCACGTCATCTCCTTGATCGTGGGAAGGCCCGGCCCTCTTACGGGGCCGGGGATGCCATCAGTGCTCGTCCAGGACGTCGATGTCGTCCACAGTGGCCTCGCGCGTCAGCGCGAAGGCCGCGACGGCCGCGGCGTCGCCGGGCACGGCCTGGCGGGCCGCCTGCAGGCTGGCGGCCGAGTCCCAGCGCCAGACGCCGACCCATGTGGACTCGTCGATCCGGCCGAGGCGCGCCTCGGCCAGCCCGGGGAAGGCCGCCCTGGTCGCCGACACGAGGGCGGCGTGCCGCGCCCGGAGCTCCTCGGCGTCGGAGGGATCGGCTTGGAAACGAGTGACGGTGATGACCGGCAT
Source organism: Nonomuraea sp. 3N208 (assembly GCF_052245935.1). Taxonomy (NCBI): domain Bacteria; kingdom Bacillati; phylum Actinomycetota; class Actinomycetes; order Streptosporangiales; family Streptosporangiaceae; genus Nonomuraea; species Nonomuraea sp. 3N208. The sequence continues at coordinate 172,435 of NZ_JBQQBR010000025.1, forward strand.
TACTAGCCCTCATTTCTAGAGTTGGCTTCTAGCGAATGAATCTAGAGATAGACTCTAGCCATGAGTGATGTCAAGCGGCCCAGCAAGCGGGCGCAGAAGGCGCAGGAGACCCGCCGGCGCATCCTGGCGGCGGCACTGGAGCTGTTCGTGCAGGACGGGTACGGCGCGACGAACCTGCAGGACGTCGCCGACAGGGCCGGGGTCGCGGTGCAGACGATCTACTTCGTCTTCGGTAACAAGCGCGCCCTGCTGAAGGAACTGGTCGACGTAACGATCGCGGGCGATGACAAGCCGGTAGCCACCATGGACCGGCCGTGGTACATCAGCGCGCTCGCGGCCGGAACCGCCCAGGACATGCTGCACGCCTACGTCACGGGCACGACCTCGGTCCTGGAGCGGGTCGCACCGATCGGCAAAATGCTGGAAGCGGCGGCCGCGAGCGACCCCGAAGTCGCCGCACTGTGGCCGCACGACGTCAACCCGCGGTACGTCGTCCAGCAGCGGGCGGCCACGGCACTGGTCGGCAAGCCTGGCGCGCGGGCGGACATGTCGGTGGAGGAGGCGGCCGACCTGCTCTACGGCCTGCTCAGCCCCGAAATCTATCTGGTGCTCGTACACGAACGCGGCTGGCCGCGCGAGCGCTGGGAGCGGTGGGCCTTCCAGACCCTGCACGCTCAACTCTGCTCAGACTAGGCCGCTGACGGCACGGTCGGGGGCCGGGTCTCGCGCAAACCATGGACGGCGAGCCGCCGAGCGCCGAGGCGTCCGTTGATCGCTGTGGGCCATCGTCCGCATGCGGTGACGACGTCGCCGGCCTCCTCGACCGTCACGGTCGGCTTGATCAGGACGGCGCGCACCTCTGATCAGCGCACGGCTTCGGCGCGATCAGCGTCGATCAGGTCGTCGAGCAAGGTGACGGTAGCGGCGGCGACCTCGCGCAGCGTGGCGTCGGGGATCGCCGGCTCGCCCTCGAACGCCTGCCGGACGGTCCGCGCGAGCAGGTCGGCGCGCTGTTCCTGGCCGCCCGCGGGGGCATCCCCCTCGGCTCGGAGGAATCCCTCGAACGTCGCCTGATACGCGTAACCGATCTCGTCGACCTGCATGTCGTCGCGGAGCAGGCCGTGCTCGGCGAGCAGCCGCAGGTAGGCGCGCGCCATGGTGCCGTGCCGCTCGTCGCGAGCGGTGTCGGGGGAGCTGGTCAGCTTGCCCAGCACCTCGGGGTCGTCCAAGAGGAATCCGCGCAGCAGCGGACGGTTCGCGATGGCCAGGAAGTAAACGCGCGCGAAGCGGTGCAGCAGGCACGCCCGCGGGTCCTGCTGCACCGCCTGCCGCAGCTCGTCCATCGCGGCGAGCACCTCACGTGCGAAGACCGCGCTGAACAGCTGCTCGCGGGTCTTCCAGTGCAGATAGACGGTGCCCTTGCCGATGCCGGCCCCGGCAGCCACATCGTCCATGGTGACCCGCCGATAGCCGTGGCGTAGCAGCAGGTCGGCCGCCACGTCGAGAATCCGTGCGGCCCGTTCGGCCCGTTGCTGCGGATCACGGAGACGGTCGGCGTTCATGCTCACTCGCCGACCATATGACCAAATACGAGATTTGGTCAACCGACCTAATGCTATTGACGAATTTTGAAAAAACGTCATATCGTCACGCCTAGGCATCGTCATCTACCCCAGGGCAGGAGCCGACTCGTGACCGGCAAGGTCAACCCGACAGTCTTGATCTCTGGAGCCGGAATCGCCGGCACGACGCTGGCGTACTGGCTGGCCAGGCATGGATTCCGCCCCACCATCGTCGAACGCGCAGCGGGCCTGCGCTCCAGCGGCAACCCTGTGGACGTGCGTGGCCCGGCCGTGGCGGTGGCCGAACGCATGGGGGTGATGCCTCGGCTGCGCCAGGCCGGCACCCAGGTGGCGGCGATGAGCTTCGTCAACGGCCGCGGCCGCCAGGTGGGCCGGGTCAACATGCGGGCCCTGCGGCAGGCGGCCGGCAGCCAGGAGGTGGAGGTGACGCGCACCGATCTGGCGACGATCCTGTACGAGGCGAGCGAGGATTCCGCCGAGATCCTGTTCGGCGACACCATGACCGCGCTGCGCCAGGACGGCGACGGCGTGGACGTCGCCTTCGGCAAGGCCGCGCCACGCCGGTTCGACCTGGTCATAGGAGCCGACGGGCTCCACTCGGCAACCCGCAGGCTCGCCTTCGGGCCCGAGTCGCGGTTCGTCCGCCACATGGGCCTGTACGTCGCGACGATGCCGCTCGACGGCCCGGCCGGCAACGAAACGGACGTCGTACTCCACAACGCCCCCGGCAGGATGGTCGCCCTTCACCCCGTCCACGGCCGTGCCCTGGCCGCCTTCATCTTCCGCCACCCGGCGGTGCAGGACTTCAACCAGAGCGACCTCGCGCAGCACAAGCGGATCCTGGCCGACGCGTACGCCGGTGACGCCTGGCGCGTGCCCGAACTGCTGAACCAGGTCCGCGCAGCCGATGACCTCTGGTTCGACTCCGTCAGCCAGGTACGGATCGGCTCCTGGGCGAACGGCCGCGTGGCTCTGCTGGGCGATGCCGCCTCATCGGTATCGCTGTTCGGCGACGGCTCCACCCTGGCCATGGCCGGTGCTTACACCCTCGCCGAGGAACTGGCCGCCACCCCCGACGACCCGCACTCGGCCTTCGCCCGATACGAGCGCAGACACCGCATCCTGGTCGATCCCCGGCAGGGCAACGTCGCGACGGCCGCCGCCCTCATGGTCCCCGCGACCCGCGCCGGAGTCATCGCCCGCAATCTGGCAACTCGGCTGTGGCCGGCCGCAGCCGCCGCCTCCTGGCTGCGCAAAAGGATCACCCCGTCCCGCCGGCTCACCCCGGTCACCGCCTGACGCCTGCGGCATGCGAGCCGGCGACGAGGGCGGAGGCTCATCCAGCCTCGGAACCCCGCGGGCGCGGGCGGTGTAAGGAGAGCGTGTCCTCCATCACGAGACGTCAGGCATTCGCGCTCGGCGCAGTCGCCGCCGTGTCGGCCTGCGCGGCAGAGCGGCCCACCGCGAAAGCCGCGCCCGCGGCTCCCGCTCCCAAACCGGGCCGGCTGTTCGCCACGACCACCGCCGGGCTGGCCGTGGTCGACCTGGCCACGGGTACGGTCAAAGCCGGCTACCCCGCCGCCGTTGCCGACAGCACCTGGACCACTGTCCACCAGCTCACGGACGGCCGCCTACGCAGCTACCAGGCCGGCACCGGCGCCCTGCTGGCCGACGAACCGGTCACCGGCCAGCAGATCAAGGCCGTGTCCACCCGGATGATCGCGCTGGGGCCGCCGCCCGGGCCGCGCCGCCGTACCAGGATCACGCTGGTCGGCGAGAACGAGACGCGGACGGTCGAGCTGGACGGCAACATCGAGCCCGAGGCGTTCTCCAGCGACGGCCGGGCCATGTACCTGCTGGACCACCTCCCGCCCGAGCGGCCCGATCGCTACCGGGTGCGGATGTACGACCTGGACACCGGCGAGGTAGGGCCGCTGCAGACGCGTGACAAGAGGCAGGTCCTGCCCGGCGCGGAGGAGGAGATGCGCGGGCGGGGCCGCCAGGCCGTGCTGGACTCCACCGCGGGCGTGCTCTACACCCTCTACACCCACCAGGACGACCACCTGCACACCCGAGACCTGGTAGCGGGGCGGGACCAGAGCCCGGGCGTGCACGCGTTCGTGCATGTGCTCAACCTGGACCAGAGATGGGCCTACTGCCTGGATCTGCCCGCGCCGTTCGGGCTGGGCCCGCCCGCGGCGCACACCATCGCGCTGGACGCGGCGGGCAAGCGGCTGTACGCCTTCGACGCCTCCACCGGCAGCATCGTGGTGGCCTCCACCGACGACCAGGCGATCCTGCGCAGCGGCCGGCTCGGCAAGCTGCCCGCGGGGGAGGCGTACGCGGCGGCGGGTCGTCAGCGCCTCTACCTGGCGGCGGGTTCGCGAGTGCTGGTGGCCGACGGGGAGAGGCTCGCACCGCTGGCCGACTGGGCCCTCCCCGGCCCTGCCCGCGGCGTGCTCTTGACGGCCGACGAACTGCTGGCCGGGGCCGGTGATCAAGTGATCCGGCTGGACCCTGACACGGGGGCCGGGCTCGGCGCTTTCGCGCTGCCGGGCCTGCAGGCGGTACGGCACGCCGAACGCGTCGCGGGCTGACCGGGCCCGGAGTCACCCGCATTCCGGCGACGATCATGCCGCTCCCGACCAGCCCAAACAGGTCAGAAGGCGTTGACGGGGACGACGGGGACGACGTCGTCGACGCCGTCCAGTTGTACGACCACCTCACCGGACCCGCCCGCGAGGAATTGATCCAGCGGCTGCGTGCCGGCGTCGAGAACTCGAGATCCTCACCGCGGGCATGGCGAACCGGCACCGGTGACCTCAGGGCGAGAAGCCGCGGGCGGCGGTCCGCAGCGCCTGGCCGACCGTCGCCTCCAGCAGGCCCGGCTCCTCCGCAGCGGCCGGGTCGGTGTGGGAGGCGTAGTGCTCCACGGCCGTCCGCAGCGCGACGTTGAACATGGCGGCCCGCACGTTGATGTCCAGGTCAGGAGCGGACAGCCCGGCACGCTCGGCGAGCGCGGCCGCGAACACCGGCTCGGCCTCCCGGTGCGCCTCCAGCCACACCGCGCGTAGTCCCGGTTCGCTGCCGGTCAGGCGTACCAGGTTCAGCAGTGCCGCTCGGTCGGTGGCGATCTCGCCGGCGCTGCGGAGCATGGCGTCGAGCAGCTCTGCCACACCCTGGTCAGGGCCCCATGAGCGCAAGCACTGGGTGGCGACTTCGATCCCTCCGGTCAGCAAGGGCAGGACGCAGCTTTCCTTGCTGGGGAAGTAACGCCACAACGTGCGAGCAGAGATGCCGGCCGCCGCCGCGATCTCTTCGGCGGACGTGCCGGCGACGCCGTTGGTGGTGAACAGGCGGACGGCCTCGCGGGCGATCTCCAGGCGAGTCGCGGCCTTGCGCCGTTCGGTCAGGGGCGGACGCCCGGTTCGCCCGTCCGGGCGAGCCCGGACCAGCGCCGGTGAAACACGGGACACATCACATGACGCTACCACTTATTGTCTTTCTCTGACTATATGGCGCAAAGCGCCAAAAAGTCGTACGGTCCTGACCAGGCTCATCGGCGGGCGCCCGCGGCCCTGGTGAGACCGTCGTCCCTGCCACACGACCGCCGAGGAGCAGAGCATGAGCAGCAGTGGGCTGCAGGACAGCAGCGTCATCGTCACCGGCGCCGGATCGGGAATCGGGCGGGCCGCCGCCATCCGCTTCGCCCAGGAGGGCGCCAAGGTGGTGGTGGCCGATCTCAACGGTGACGCCGCCAAGGCGGTCGTGGCCGAGATCCAGGCGGCCGGCGGCACCGCGGTGGCGGTGGCCGGCGACCTGAGCGACCCCGCGGTGGTCGACGAGGTCGTGGCCACCGCGCTGGACGACTTCGGCGGCCTGGACGTGCTGGTCAACAACGCCGGCATCATGGACCAGATGTCGGCCGCCGCCGACGTCTCCGACGCCGAGTGGGAACGTGTCATCCGGGTCAACCTGACCGCGCCGTTCCTGCTCACCCGCGCCGTGCTGCCGCACATGCTCGCCAAGGGCAAGGGCGCGATCGTCAACACTGCGTCCGAGGCGGCCCTTCGCGGCAGCGCGGCCGGCACCGCGTACACCGTCTCCAAGCACGGCGTGGCCGGGCTCACCCGGTCGGTCGCGGTCATGTACCGCAACTCCGGCATCCGCGCCAACGCCATCGCACCGGGAGGCACCAAGACCGGCATCGTCCTCGACGTCGACCCCGCCGCGCACGGCCCGAAAACCCTCGGCGCGTACATGCAGAACGTCGGCCGCCTCGCCGAGGCCGACGAACAGGCCGCCGCCATCGTGTTCCTCGCCTCGGACGCGGCCAGCAACATCAACGGCGTCATCCTCGCCGTCGACAACGGCTGGGCCGCGGTCTAATGAGCGGGCGATGGGACCGCGAGGTCGACGTGCTGGTGGTCGGCACCGGCGCGGCCGGCCTGGCCACCGCGGCCGCCGCGTCCGACGCCGGGCAGCTGGTGCCCGGCGACCTCGGTACGAAGGGCGGCCTGCTCGCCGACGCCGACGCCCGCGTGCTCGACACCGACGGGCAGCCCATCGCCGGGCTCTACGCCGCAGGCAACACCACCGCATCGGTGATGGGACGCACGTACCCCGGCCCCGGCTCCACCATCGCGCCCGCGGTCATCTTCGGCTATCGCGCCGGCCGCCACGCCGCGGCAAGATCTTCGAGCCCAGCGACATGAGCTGCAGGCCCACCTGGTCCATCCCGTAGTACAGCCGCGGAGGCACGTGCGGGAGCAGCGGAGAGTGCCGGCGCCCGAGCAGGGCGAACAACTGCGCCGGTGCGAGGTCGATGTAGCGCGGAAGGCTCTCGTACCACCGGGCGCTGTAGCGGGCCGCTCTCTGGGTGGGGCGGATCGCGGATCTGCGTCGCCGCTCGTAGCGGGCGAGGGCGCGGTCGAGTCGCTCGTCCGCGTGCAGCGCGTCGACCAGGAAGGCGGCGTCCCCCAGTGCGAGGGCGGTGCCGGCGCCGATGGAGTAGTGCGTGGTGTGCGCGGCGTCGCCGAGCAGGACGAGGTTGCCGCGGTACCACCTCCGGTTGGTCAGGGTGCGGAAGTTCAGCCAGTGGGCGCTGCCGTCCGGCTGTGCCCGGCCGATCAGCTCGTGCCCGTCGAGTATGTCGGCGAAGAGCTTCTCCAGCATGGCCAGGCTGTCGGCCTCGTTCGCCTGGTCGAGGCCGAGCCCTGTCCAGGTCTCGGGGAAGCACTCGACGACGCAGGTGCTGTGGCGTTCGCCGAATCCGTAGCCGTAGCACCAGATCCAGCCGTGCGCGGTCTCGACGAAGGCGAAGGTGAACGTGTCGAAGATCTTGGTGGTGCCGAGCCAGGTGTAGTAATTCCGCCCGACCGCTACCTCGGTGCCGAAGTGGTCGGCGTGGCGCTCGCGCAACACGCTGTTGATGCCGTCGCCGGCGACGACGAGGTCGGCGTCGGCCAGCTCCTCCTCGCCGGTGATCTCGCGCTCGTACTCGATGCGCACGCCGAGGGATCGGGCCCGCTCGGCGAGGAGGCCGAGCAGGTCGTGCCGGCCGATGCCGAAGCTCACGTCCCCGTGATCCAGTGTCACGGTCACCCGGTCCTGGATGTGCAGGCTCCAGCTGTCCCAGCGGAGCGAGCCGTCTTTGATGGCGCGCGCGGACTCGGGGTCCGCGCCGTGGAGATCGCCGAGCAGGTCGTCCCAGTAGGTCACGCCCCATCCGTACGTCGACCCGGCCGGGTTGCGCTCATAGACGGTGACGTCGTGGGACGGGTCCACACGCTTCATAAGGATCGAGAAGTACAGGTTGGCGGGTCCGCCGCCGACGCATGCCACCTTCACGCGAGCCCCCCGTGTCATGACGTAAAGTGGTCGATCTATGACACATAGTAATCACGCCTAGCTCTGGCGGAAGGCGGGGGATGTCCTACTGGCAGATCTTTGTTTCCGGAATGCAGAACTTGACCTCGGGGTAACGCGCCGGCGACATCCTGCTTCGCCACCGGCCTGCTGAATGGTCACAGGACGCGAGCCACGAGGAGCGCGATGTCGTCCTCGGAACCGGTGTCGCCCACCATGGATCGGATGACCGCGGCGCAGACGTTCTCCAGCGGGAGCGCGGCGGCGCGGGACAGGGCGGTGCCGAGGCGATCGATGCCGGCTTCGATGTCGGCCTCGCGGGTCTCGATCAGGCCGTCCGTGTAGAAGACGATCAGGCTGCCCTCGGCGAGTTCGAGGTCGAGCGACCGGTAGGAGCCGAGCCCCACGCCGATCGGGGTGCCGCTGGGCGGGCGGAGGAAGGTGACCTCGCCGGACGGCATCACGATCGCGGGTGGCGGGTGCCCGGCTCCGGCGATGGTGCAGCGCCGGATGACCGGGTCGTAGACGGCGTACACGCAAGTGGCTCCCACGGCGTCGAGCGGAAAGCCGTCGGGGCCGGCGTCCTCCTCCGCCAGCCGCACGAGAAGGTCGTCGAGGTGGGCGAGGAGCTCGTCGGGCGGCAGGCCCAGGTAGGTGAGGGTACGCATGGCAGTGCGCAGGCGCCCCATGGTCGCCGCGGCGTTGATGCCGTGCCCGGTCACGTCCCCGACGACCAGCGCGACCCGGCCGTCAGGCAGCGGGATCGCGTCGAACCAGTCGCCGCCGACGCCGTCGTGCACACCGGCGGGCAGGTACTGCGAGACCACTTCGACGGCGTCGCCGCCGGTCAGGTTGCGCGGCAGCAGGTTGCGCTGCAGCGCGAGGACGGCGGTGCGCTCGCGGGTGTACTGGCGTGCGTTGTCGAGGCTCAGCGCGGCGCGGGCGCCGAGCTCCTCCGCGAGCACCAGGTCGTCTCTCGTGAACGGCTCCGGATTGTCGTGGCGGACGAACACGGCCACGCCGAGGATGTCGCCCCGGGCCCTCAACGGGACGATGATCAGCGAATGCATGCCGGTGCCCTGGATGATCCTGGCCCGGTCCGGGTCCTGGTCGAGCCAGGTTCCTGGCGAGCTGTCCAGCACAGGCTCGAAGTGGGCGCGGCCCGACGACAGGACCTCGGTGAACGGGGACGACGGGGGCACGAAGACCGCCTGCCCGAGCGGCCAGAGGGCCTCGGGCATCCCCTCGTGGACCGAGGCCAGGCCCGCGCGGCGGAACACGGGGATGCTCACCTCCGTGGCGGCCAGCCGCTGCAGGGGCTCGGTGTCCGGGAGGACCGATTCGGCGAGATCGACGGTGACGTAGTCGGCGAGCGCCGGCACGGCCAGGTCGGCCAGCTCCTGCGCGGTCTTCCTGACGTCGAGCGTGCTGCCGATGCGGACGCTGGCCTCGCGGAGCAGGGCGAACCGGTCGCGCGACCGGCTGTGGCTGATGTCGATGGCCACCGTGCACACGCCGAGCGGCCGGCCGTCCACGCCATCGAGCCGGAAGAGGGAGGTGGACAACGTACGGTCCTCGCGCTGGTCGGGCGAGGACCAGCGGGCCTCGCGATCGAGCTGCGGTACGCCGGAGGTGAGCACCTTGCGCATCGCCTCCTTCGCGGCCTCGGTGTCGGCCCCCGGCAGGGGCTCCGCCAGCGAGCGGCCGAGCTGGTAGTGGGGGAAGACCGTGCTCAGGCGCTGCGCCGCCGTGTTCAGCCACACGCAGCGCAGGTCGCGGTCCCAGATCGCCACGGCCACCGGGCTACGGGTGAGCAGCGGCTCCAGCCAGGAGCACGCACGTCCCAAGGCTCCCGCGGCCGCCGGCGTCACCGCGACGAGCCAGGCGGCCTTCTCGTCCGGCATGATCAGCCGCGAGCCCTCGACGTACACGAGGATCCTGGCGCCGTCGCGGTGGCGGGCCTCAGCGAATCCGGACCAGCGCTCCTGGCCGCCGTACATCGCGTCCCAGGACGCCGCGCGCTCCGGCATGAGAAGCAGCGCGCCGGAACGGTTGAGGATCTCGGCGGCGCGGTAGCCGAGAAGCCGCTCCGCGGCCGGCGTCCAGCCGATCACGGTGCCGTCGGTGTCGATCACGATGACCGGCATGCTCTCAGGTGTGGCCATGGCGACATCCATCCTGCTTCGACCCAGGTCTCCCGGTCAGGATAGGCACGGCTGACCTGCGGCGATTCTTGACCGGGACTTATCGCGGCATAGGCGGATCACTTTTCCGGTCCGCATTAGCGCGGCGCCTGTGACCTCGGAGGCAGAGACAGCCTTCACGGTGAACGGCCAGGCCGTCCGCCTGGGCCTCGATCCGCGGGAATCACAAGCGGCGTGCAGCAACCGTAGACCACAGCATTCTTCTTTCGAGCAGCACTGTTTCTCCTGATCGTGGATGGTGCGGACGGAGTTCCGTCAGGCCTATCGACTCGTCGATCAGCAGAAAGGAATCGGCTGGCCTCGCCCGGCCAACGGGAGCCTCTACGAGCTGCTGAAGCGGCCCAGCAGCTTGTCGACGGCGGCGAAGTCGGCGACCACGTCGGCGGCCGCACGCGGCCGGCGTACCATGCCCACGGCCTGGCCGGCGTAGATGTAAGCGGTGTCGAAGTCGCCGGCGCGGCGGGCGGCCTCGAGCTCGGCCCGTGCCGCGTCGTCGTCGGCCAGCTCCGGCTCCCGGCCGTGCCAGCGGTCGAAGAAGGCGTTACGCAGGGCGCGCCCGCCGTATTCGGGTGGCCAGGCGAGCCGCTGGGCGACGTCGAAGACCCGGCCGTACGCGGTCCCGGTCTCGTCGGTGTCGAGCACCCGCTGCCGGGCCCGCTCGGACAGGGTCGTCTCGACGCAGCCGAGGAACGCCGTACCGGCCCAGGCTCCCTCCGCGCCCGCCGCGAGCACGGCGGCCAGGCCCCGCGCGGTCGCGATGCCGCCCGCGGCCAGCACCGGGACGCCGACCGCGGCCAGCACGCTCTGCAGCAAGGGCAACGTGGCCACCTCGTCGCGGCCGTGACCGCCGCCCTCGCCACCGCGGGCCACGACCACGTCCACGCCGGCCTGCTCGGCCGCGCGTGCCTCGTCCGTGGTGCCCGCCTGGATCGCGACGACGATCCCTTCGTGCCGCAGCGGTTCGACGTAGCGGGCGAAGTCGCCGTAGCTGACGGAGACCATGCTGGGGCGGGCGGCGAGCACCGCGTCCAGCTGGCCGGGATTGTCCTCCAGCGCCCAGGCCATCAGCCCGATCCCGTACGGCCGGCCGCTCCCGGCGGCGACGGCGGCCTGCTCGGTGATCCAGGAGGCCGAGGCCGTGGCGGGCACGCCGAACATGCCGAGCGCGCCCGCCGCGGAGACGGCCGCGGCCAGCCGCCCATCACTCACCCCCGCCATCGGGGCGCCGACCAGCGGCACGTCAAGCCCGAACCGGTCGGTCAGCCAGGTGCGCGGCATCGTCTCTGCTCCTTCGCGTTCAGTCAGCACCATGGTGCACCAGGGCGAGCCGGGAGGAACGGCTGGGTCGGCATCAGAGCCGGCCGTGGTGAGCCGGACGCGCGCGCGCCGACCTGTTGACCAAGCGCTCGTTCAAAGATATATAGGAAAGCAAATATATGTAGACGGGCGATCTACACACGGAGACCCCCAGTGGGACGTACTCAAGACCAGCGGCGGGCCGAGACGCGGGCGCGGCTGATCGACGCGGCCGCCGACCTGTTCGCCCGCAAGGGTTTCCACGCCGTTTCCACCGAGGCGGTGGCCGGCGCCGCCGATCGCACCACCGGCGCGCTGTACGACCACTTCGGCGGCAAGGAAGGGCTGCTGCTGGCCCTGCTGGAGGTGTGGAAGGAGCAGGCCGCGGCCGAACTGCTTGCCGGGTTCGAGGAGGTCAGCGGGCTCGACGAGCGGCTGGCCGCCATGTTCGGCGTGCTCACCCGCGATCGCAGCGCGCCGTGGCTCCTGCTGGAGATGGAGCTGTGGTTGCACGGCGCCCGCGACCCCGCCATCGGCGAGCCCCTGGCCAGGCGGTACGCCGACGTCCGCGCCCGGCTCGCCGAAGGGCTGTCCGACTGGGCCGCGGTCGCAGGGGCGCCGCTGCGCCGCTCACCGGAGCAGACCGCCGCCGGCGTGCTGGCGATGCTCATCGGCTGCGCGGTGCAGCACCGCCTCGACCCGCCGGCGGTCGAGGCCCGCGCCGTGGTGGAGAACCTACGCGACCTGCTCGGGCTGCCGTAACAGGTCGCAGAAGGAGGGCCAGATGCAGATCGACCTGCTGGAAGACACCTGGGAACGCGAGGTCCCGCACGAGCAGTTCGCCTACCTGCGGCGGCACGCCCCGGTCCACTGGCACGAAGTGCCGGGCGACACCGGGTTCTGGGCCGTCACGAGATACCAGGACGTCAAGGCGATCAGCCGGGACGCGCACACGTGGTCCACGGAGCTCGGCACCGCGTTCATCCGTACGCAGACGCCCGAGTTCATCGCCCTGGCGAGCCTGACCCTGCTCAACATGGACCCGCCCAAGCAGACCCGCTACCGGAAACTGGTCAGCGCCGGCTTCACGCCGAGGATGATCGCCCAGCTGAAGGGGAAGATCCAGCGGCGCGCCGAGAAGATCGCCGACGGCGTGCTGGACAAGGGCGGTGAGGTGGAGTTCGTCGGCGACGTGGCCCAGTACCTGCCGCTGCAGATGATTTGCGACCTGGTCGGCGTGCCCGAGCAGGACCACGCCCGGATCTTCGACTGGTCCAACCGCATGGTCGGCTTCCAGGACCCGGACTTCCGCACCACGCCGGAGGACGGCGAGATCGCCTCAGCGGAGGCGTTCGCGTACTGTGACGAGCTCGTCGAGGAGCGGCGCGCGCACCCGCGCGACGACATCCTGACCGCGCTGGTGCAGGCCGAGGTGGACGGCGACCGGCTGACGAGGGACGAGATCGGCATGTTCTTCGTGATCTTGTTCGTGGCCGGGAACGAGACCACCCGCAACCTCATCGCCCACGCCATGAACGCCCTGATCGCCCACCCTGACAGCTACCGGGAGCTGGCCGCGGGCATCGAGGACGAGGAGCTCTGGCGCACGGCCACCGAGGAGTTCCTGCGCTGGGGCTCCTCGATCCACAACTTCCGGCGTACCGCGACCGAGGACACCGAGTTGCACGGACAGCCGATCGCCGCGGGGGAGAAGGTGGTCACCTTCTACGTCTCGGCCAACCACGACGAGGACGTCTTCGCAGATCCGCATGTCCTGGACATCCGGCGCAGTCCGAACGACCACGTGACGTTCGGCGGCGGCGGGCCGCACTTCTGCCTGGGCGCCGGCCTGGCCAGGATGCAGATCCGCTGCATGATCAGGGAGCTGCTGCGCCGATTCCCCGCGGCCGAGCACACCGGTCCGGTCCGGCGGATGCGCTCGGACTTCATCAACGGCATCAAGCAGATGCCGGTGCGCTTCAGCGGCCAGGGGTGAGCGGGCGCGCCGGCTGGGGAGCGGTCCAGTCGGCCAGGAGCCGGAGCGACTCGGCGGTCGGCGAGCCGGGCTCGACGTTGTAGACGCACAAGGTCTGGTCCGGATCGCCGGGCGGCTGGAGCGACTCGTAGGAGAAGACGAGCTCGCCCACGTCCGGGTGGTGGTAGCGCTTCACGCCGTGCGTCCGGCGCAGCACCCGATGATCGTTCCACCAGGCGGGGAACTCCGGCGAGCGCACCATCAGCTCGCCCACCAGATCGCTCAGCCGGCGATCGTCCGGATAGCGGCCCGCCTCCAGCCGGAGGACGGCCACGGTCTCGGCGGCCACCTGCTCCCAGTCACCCACCCGCTCGCGGGCCTCCGGGTCCAGCAGATAGTAGCGGGCCATGTTGCGCTGGGGCGCGGGCATGGCCTCGAAGTCGGTGATCACCATACGGGCCAGCCGGTTGGCGGCCAGCACGTCGGTACGGCGGCCGAGCACGAAGGCGGGCACGTGCTGGAGGGTCTCTAGCATCAGGTGCAGCCCCGGCCGCACGCGCTGCGCCGGCGCAGGCGCACGCCGCGCGGGGGTCGGCCGGTGGAGCAGGTCAATCAGGTGCTCGCGCTCGGTGGCGTCCAGGTGCAGGGCGCGGGCCAGGTTGTCGAGGACCTCGGGTGAGGGGTTGGCGGCGCGGCCCTGCTCCAACCGCGTGTAGTACTCGACGCTCACGCCGGCCATGCGGGCGACCTCGTCGCGCCGCAGTCCCGGGACCCGCCTGATCCGCCCGTCAGTAGGCAGGCCGGCCTCGTCGGGAGTCAGGCGGGCGCGACGCGAGCGCAGGAAATCGGAGATCCCGGAGCTGCTTCCCATGCCTCCAGTCTGCCCGCAGCCTGGATGGACCGGTACCGCCAGGGTGGCCCTGCCGGTACCTGCCTCGACAGGGTCCGTTTACGCCCTCACGGCGAGCGCGCCCGGTGGTGTGCTGAAGAGGCGGCGGGCGAACCGCCGCACTTACCCACTAACTGATGAAAGACGAGGACACGATGTCCAACGCAACGCTCTCCGGTCGTGTCGCAGTGATCACCGGCGCCTCCAGCGGCATCGGCGAGGCCACGGCGGAGCACCTGGCCGCGCTGGGCGCCAAGGTGGCGGTCCTGGCGCGGCGCGCCGACCGGCTGAACGACCTGGTGGCCCGCATCGAGAAGAACGGCGGCACCGCCCTGGCCCTGGCCGCCGACGTGACCGACGCGGCCGCCCTCCGGGCCGCCGCCGACCGGGTGCGCTCCGAGCTCGGCGTGGCCGACCTGCTGCTCAACAACGCCGGGGTGATGCTGCCCGCGCCGATCGAGGAGCTCGCCACCGACCAGTGGCAGCGCCAGATCGACCTGAACGTCACCGGCGTGATGAACGCGATCGCCGCGTTCGTCCCGCACCTGGTCGAGGCCGCGGCCGAGCGTGGCGTGGCCGACCTGGTCAATGTCTCCTCCATCGCCGCGCAGAACATCTTCCCGGCTTTCGCCGTCTACTCCGGCACCAAGGCGTACGTCACGCACCTGTCCCGGCACCTGCGAGCAGAGCTCGGCGGGAAGAACGTGCGCGTGTCGGCGATCGAGCCCGGCATCGTCGGCACCGAGCTGCAGGAGCACGTCACCGACCCGGGCGCGCAGGAGTGGCTGGCGGGTGCCAGGCAGTCGATGGAGTGGCTCACCCCGCAGGACGTCGCCCAGACGGTCGGCTTCCTCGCCGCGCTGCCGCCGCGCGCCAACCTGCAGCAGGTCACCATCATGCCCACGGGCCAGGCCGCCTGACGGGGCGACGAAATTCACTGGCACCGGCGCCACGCACACAGCTAGTGCCGTAGCCGGTCACGTTTGCCCTTTTTGTGACGACACGCCGATCGAGGTCTCCTCTCGGTCGGCGTGATCGTTTCAGACTTCTGGGTGTGGCTGAACGGGTTCGTGTACGCGAGATCGATG